>CADCSY010000121.1 GCA_902805555.1 uncultured Acidimicrobiales bacterium
GGGTCGGCTCGGAGCTTCCCGCACCGGCTCCCGGGGGCGGGAACTCGCCCTGACCAGACATGCCCGACCCCCGACTGTTGCTCCCGACTCGCTGCGGCGGCCATCCTCGCAGACCGCCACCAGCCCGGGTCCGCTGACGCCCCTCGGGGCGGCGAGCGGGCATCCCTGATCGGATTTGGTGTAGGGCGCGACCTCTGTCAAGATATCCAGGTTGCTCCGGCGGGTCGCCGGGGTGCGCCGCACCACTTGACTGCTGAATCGTGTCTCCGGATGGATCAGTGGTCGCCGTGCGCGGCCGCACCACTGACATCCACGGCTGTTCATCCCGGTCGTGTGCGGTGCCAGGGAGACCCGATCAGCCCGACGAACCGTCGGGCGCCACCCAGCAAGAGTTCGACGACCTGCGCCGAATGCCGTGCGAAACGCGCGACACGCCCGACCGCGGGGGTCGAACGAGGTGGCGGAGAGACAGGCGGGACGGCCTCACCCGGGGGACGTGTCGAGAACAGACCAGCACGCGGTACCACCGGCCGGCCCGGCGGTACGAGATCGATAAGGACGAGAGAGACCTATGGCGGGACAGAAGATCCGCATCAGGCTCAAGGCCTATGACCACGAGGTGATCGACACCTCGGCGCGCAAGATCGTGGACACCGTCACCCGCACGGGTGCCAAGGTCGCCGGCCCCGTGCCGCTGCCGACCGAGAAGAACGTCTACGTCGTCATCCGCTCGCCGCACAAGTACAAGGACTCGCGCGAGCACTTCGAGATGCGCACGCACAAGCGCCTCATCGACATCATCGACCCGACGCCCAAGACCGTCGACTCGCTGATGCGCCTCGACCTTCCTGCCGGTGTCGACATCGAGATCAAGCTCTGAGGTCCTGACAATGACTGCCACTTTCGAACGCAACGTGAAGGGCCTGCTGGGCACCAAGCTCGGCATGACCCAGGTGTGGGACGAGAACAACCGCATCGTCCCCGTCACCGTGATCGCGGCGACCACCAACGTGGTCACCCAGGTCCGCCAGCCCCAGACCGACGGCTACAACGCCATCCAGGTCGGGTTCGGCGAGATCGAGGGCCGCAAGGTCACCAAGCCGAACGCGGGCCACTTCGCCAAGGCCGGGGTCACCCCGCGCCGCCACCTGGTGGAGATCCGCACCTCCGACGCCGCGTCGTACTCCATCGGCCAGGAGCTCAGCGCCGAGCTGTTCGCCGCCGGCGACGAGATCGACGTGACGGGCACGAGCAAGGGCAAGGGCTACGCCGGTGTCATGAAGCGCCACGGCTTCCACGGCGTGTCCGCCTCGCACGGTGCCCACCGCAACCACCGCAAGCCCGGCTCGATCGGCGCCTGCGCCACTCCGGGTCGCGTCTTCAAGGGCACCCGCATGGCCGGCCGGATGGGCAACGACACCGTCACCACCCAGAACGTCACCGTGCACGCCGTCGACGCCGACCGTGGCCTGATCCTGCTCAAGGGTGCCGTCCCCGGCCCCAAGGGCGGCGTCGTGGTGCTGCGCTCGGCCGCCAAGAAGACGCAGGAGGCCTGACATGGCTGCCAAGACCCTCAAGGTCGACCTTCCCGCCGAGATCTTCGACGTCGAGGTCAACATCCCGCTGATCCACCAGGTCGTCATCGCCCAGCAGGCCGCCGCCCGTCAGGGCACGGCCAGCACCAAGCGTCGCGGCGAGGTCCGCGGCGGTGGCCGCAAGCCCTACAAGCAGAAGGGCACCGGCCGTGCCCGCCAGGGCTCGACCCGCGCGCCGCAGTTCGCCGGCGGCGGCATCGTGCACGGTCCCAAGCCGCGTGACTACGACCAGCGCACGCCCAAGAAGATGAAGGCCGCCGCCCTGCGCGGTGCCCTCTCCGACCGGGCCCGCGAGGGTCGCATCCACGTGGTCGACTCGCTGGTCTCGGGCGACGTGCCCTCCACGAAGTCGGCGCTGGCCGCCCTGGCCGGCCTGACCGACCGCGTGCGCCACCTCGTCGTGCTCGAGCGCACCGACGCCGTCACCTGGCTCTCGCTGCGCAACGCCCAGCAGGTGCACATCGTGGCCGTCGACCAGCTCAACACCTACGACGTCCTCGCCAGCGACGACGTGGTCTTCACCCAGGGCGCCTACGACGCGTTCGTCTCCAAGGCGCCGACCTCGGCCGAGCGCCCGGTCAGCCGCAAGGCGCCCGTCGTGGAGGCGCCCGTCGCCGACACGGAGACCGAGACCGTCGAGGCCGAGGCCGAGGTCGAGCTGCCCCAGGGCGCGAAGGCCCCCCTGAAGAGCGGCAACGCTCCCAAGGGCTACGAGGTCAAGGGTGCCGCCGGCACCTACCACGCCCCCGACGACGCGGGCTACGACGCCGCCGTCGCCGAGGTCTGGTTCAAGTCCGTCGACGACGCGGAGGCCGCCGGGCTGAGCGCCGCTGACAAGGAGGGCGAGAAGTGAGCACCCTGCACAAGGACCACCGCGACATCCTGATCGCCCCGGTCGTGTCCGAGAAGAGCTACGGCCTCCTCGACGCCAACAAGTACACCTTCATCGTCCGCCCGGACGCCAACAAGACCGAGATCAAGATCGCGGTCGAGAAGGTGTTCAACGTGAAGGTGACGTCGGTCAACACGATCAACCGGATCGGCAAGACGCGTCGCACCCGCACCGGCCTGGGCAAGCGCAAGGACACCAAGCGCGCCATCGTCAGCCTCGCCGAGGGCCACCGCATCGACATCTTCGGAGGTCCGGTCTCCTGACCGGGCTCCTGACTAGGAACTGATATGGCTATCCGCAAGTACAAGCCGACCACCCCGGGCCGTCGTGGCTCGTCGGTGGCCGACTTCGTCGAGATCACCCGGACCACGCCGGAGAAGTCGCTGACGCGCCCGCTGCCCAAGAAGGGCGGCCGCAACAACCAGGGCCGGATCACCACCCGGCACCAGGGTGGCGGCCACAAGCGCGCCTACCGCATCATCGACTTCCGTCGCTACGACAAGGACGGCGTGCCGGCCAAGGTCGCTCACATCGAGTACGACCCCAACCGCACCGCTCGCATCGCGCTGCTGCACTACGCCGACGGCGAGAAGCGCTACATCATCGCGCCGCGTGACCTGGCCCAGGGCACCCCCGTGGAGTCCGGCCCCAACGCCGACATCAAGCCCGGCAACAACCTGCCCCTGCGCAACATCCCGGTCGGCACCACGATCCACTGCGTGGAGCTGCGTCCGGGCGGCGGCGCCAAGATCGCCCGGTCCGCCGGCATCTCGGCCCAGCTCGTCGCCAAGGAGGGCTCGCGCGCCACCCTGCGCATGCCCTCCGGCGAGATGCGCTTCGTCGACGTGCGCTGCCGCGCCAGCGTCGGTGAGGTCGGCAACGCCGAGCAGTCCAACATCAACTGGGGCAAGGCCGGCCGGATGCGCTGGAAGGGCAAGCGCCCGACCGTCCGCGGTGTCGTCATGAACCCGGTCGACCACCCGCACGGTGGTGGTGAGGGCAAGACGTCCGGTGGACGTCACCCCGTGTCCCCCTGGGGCAAGCCCGAGGGCCGCACGCGCACGCGCAAGGCCAGCGACTCCCAGATCATCCGTCGCCGCAAGTCCGGCAAGGGTAGGAAGTAACCGACATGCCTCGTAGCCTCAAGAAGGGCCCCTTCGTCGACGGCCACCTGATCAAGAAGGTGGATGCCGAGAACGACAAGGGCAGCCACAACGTGATCAAGACCTGGTCGCGCCGCTCGATGATCGTGCCGTCGATGATCGGCCACACGATCGCCGTGCACGACGGCCGCAAGCACGTCCCCGTGTTCGTGACCGACTCGATGGTCGGCCACAAGCTCGGGGAGTTCGCCCCGACCCGCACCTACCGCGGGCACGTGAAGGAAGACCGGAAGGGACGTCGTCGATGAGTGTCACCGAGCGCCGGCGCACCAGCGCCCGCCGCGAGTCCCTGCTGGGTGACCAGCCGGGTGCCTTCGCGACGGCGCGGTACGTGCGCATCGCCCCGATGAAGGCCCGCCGTGTCGTCGACATGGTCCGCGGCCTGCCCGTCGACGAGGCCCTGGCCCTGCTGCAGTTCGCGCCGCAGGCCGCCTCCGAGACCGTCTACAAGGTGCTGGAGAGCGCGGTCGCCAACGCCGAGGGCACCGAGAGCCTGAACGCCGGCGAGCTGGTCGTCTCCGTCGCCCGGGTCGACGAGGGCCCCACGATGAAGCGGTGGCGTCCGCGTGCCCAGGGCCGTGCCACGCGCATCAACAAGCGCACGAGCCACATCACCCTGGCCGTCCAGCCGGCGGATGTCGTCGCCGCGCAGAGGACCCAGAAGAAGGGACGGGCCTGATGGGCCAGAAGATCAACCCGAACGGTTTCCGGCTCGGCATCTCCACCGACCACAAGAGCCGCTGGTACGCCGACAAGCTCTACAAGGCCTACGTCGGCGAGGACGTCGCGATCCGCAAGCTGCTCTCCAAGGGCATGGAGCGGGCCGGCATCGCCAAGGTCGAGATCGAGCGCACCCGCGACCGCGTCCGGGTGGACATCCACACCGCGCGTCCGGGCATCGTCATCGGTCGCCGTGGTGCCGAGGCCGACCGCATCCGAGGCGAGCTCGAGAAGCTCACCGGCAAGCAGGTCCAGCTCAACATCCTCGAGGTGAAGAACCCCGAGGTGGACGCGCAGCTGGTCGCCCAGGGTGTCGCCGAGCAGCTCTCCGGTCGCGTGCAGTTCCGTCGCGCCATGCGCAAGGCGATGCAGACCTCGATGCGCTCGGGTGCCAAGGGCATCCGGATCCAGTGCTCGGGACGCCTCAACGGCGCCGAGATGTCCCGCACCGAGTTCTACCGCGAGGGCCGCGTGCCCCTGCACACCCTGCGTGCCGACATCGACTACGGCTTCTACGAGGCCAAGACGACCTTCGGCCGCATCGGCGTGAAGGTCTGGATCTACAAGGGTGAGGTCGCCGCGACCCGCGCCGAGCGTCAGGCCCAGCAGGCCGCGCGTGCCGGTGCTCCCGGCCGCGGTGGCGCCGGTGGACGCCCGCAACGCGGCGGCGAGCGGGGCAGCGAGCGCCCGAGCCGTGGCTCGCGTGGTGACCGCTCCACCGGGGCACCCCGCACCGACGCGCCGGCCGAGGCCGCTGCTCCCGCAGCGACCGACGCCCCGTCCGCCGAGGCTGCGACCACGTCGAGCAATGGGGAGGCCTGAGCAATGTTGATGCCCCGTCGTGTCAAGCACCGCAAGCAGCACCACCCGAAGCGGACCGGTGCCGCCAAGGGTGGCACCACGCTCGCCTTCGGTGACTTCGGTATCCAGGCGGTCGAGGGTTCCTACGTGACGAACCGGCAGATCGAGTCGGCTCGTATCGCCATGACCCGCCACATCAAGCGCGGCGGAAAGGTCTGGATCAACATCTACCCGGACCGTCCGCTGACCAAGAAGCCCGCCGAGACCCGCATGGGCTCCGGAAAGGGCTCCCCCGAGTGGTGGGTGGCGAACGTCAAGCCCGGCCGCGTCATGTTCGAACTGTCCGGTGTGGACGAGGAGACCGCTCGCGAGGCCATGCGCCGCGCGATGCACAAGCTCCCGCTGAAGTGCCGGTTCATCTCCCGCGAGGCTGGTGAATTCTGATGAGCGACAAGTTGAGCGCATTCGAGCTCGATGAGATGAACGCGACCGACCTCGAGGCCAAGCTGCGCGAGGCCAAGGAGGAGTTGTTCAACCTGCGGTTCCAGGCGGCCACCGGCCAGCTGGAGAGCCACGGCCGCCTCCGCACGGTCAAGAAGGACATCGCCCGGATCTACACCGTGGTGCGCGAGCGCGAGCTCGGCATCCGGTCCACCCCGGGTGCTAGCAAGGAAGAGGCGTCCGCATGAGTGAGGCTGCGCAGAACACCGAGGCCGGCCAGGCCGACCGCAAGGCGCGCAAGGTCCGTGAGGGCCTCGTCGTGAGCGACAAGATGGACAAGACGATCGTCGTGACCGTCGAGGACCGCGTCAAGCACGCGCTCTACGGCAAGGTCCTGCGTCGTACGTCGAAGCTCAAGGCCCACGACGAGCAGAACGAGTGCGGCATCGGCGACCGGGTGCTGATCATGGAGACCCGGCCGCTGTCGGCCACCAAGCGCTGGCGCGTCGTCCAGGTCCTCGAGAAGGCCAAGTGATCCCAGGGGTCCGCCCCTGGCCCACCGGCCCCACGACCACACATCAGTTCGGCAAGGCTCGAACGCCCGGGAGGGCGGCGAGAACCAGCTCGACAACCAGGAGAGACCAATGATCCAGCAGGAGTCGCGACTCAAGGTCGCCGACAACACCGGTGCGAAGGAGATCCTCTGCATCCGTGTTCTCGGTGGCTCTGGACGTCGCTACGCCGGCATCGGCGACACCATCGTCGCCACCGTCAAGGACGCGATCCCCGGTGGCAACGTGAAGAAGGGTGACGTCGTCAAGGCCGTCATCGTGCGCACCGTCAAGGAGCGCCGCCGGGCCGACGGCTCGTACATCCGCTTCGACGAGAACGCCGCCGTCATCCTCAAGGCCGACGGCGAGCCGCGCGGCACCCGCATCTTCGGTCCCGTGGGCCGCGAGCTGCGCGAGAAGCGCTTCATGAAGATCATCTCGCTGGCACCGGAGGTGCTCTGACATGACCAAGTCGCTGAACATCAAGAAGGGCGACACCGTCAAGGTGATCGCCGGCAAGGACAAGGGCGCCGAGGGCAAGGTCATCCAGGTGCTCCGCGAGGAGCAGCGGGTGGTCGTCGAGGGTGTCAACCGCATCAAGCGGCACACCAAGGTCCAGAACCAGGGCGGCCGCGCCGGCACCACCGGCGGCATCATCACCGCCGAGGCCCCCATCCACGTCTCGAACGTGATGCTGGTCGACGGTGACGGGGTCACCCGCGTCGGCTTCCGTCGCGACGAGATCACCAAGCGTCGCCCCGACGGGTCGGAGTACACCGCGCACCGCAGTGTCCGGGTCTCGCGCAAGTCCGGGAAGGACATCTGAGATGGCTGAGTCCACCACCACGGCCGCCCCGCGGCTCAAGACCCGCTACCGCGAGGAGATCCTCCCCGCACTGCGCTCCGAGTTCGAGATCAAGAACGTCATGCAGGTGCCCGGCCTGACCAAGATCGTGGTCAACATGGGCGTCGGCGAGGCGGCTCGCGACTCCAAGCTCATCGAGGGCGCGGTCAAGGACCTCACCGCGATCACCGGCCAGAAGCCGATGGTCACCAAGGCCCGCAAGTCCATCGCCCAGTTCAAGCTGCGCGAGGGCATGCCGATCGGTGCGCACGTCACGCTGCGCGGCGACCGGATGTGGGAGTTCCTGGACCGCCTGCTGTCGCTGGCGCTGCCGCGCATCCGCGACTTCCGTGGCCTCTCGCCCAAGCAGTTCGACGGCCGGGGCAACTACACCTTCGGTCTCACCGAGCAGGTCATGTTCCACGAGATCAACCAGGACCGGATCGACCGGTCGCGCGGCATGGACATCACCATCGTGACCACCGCGACCAACGACGACGAGGGCCGCGCGCTGCTCAAGCAGCTCGGCTTCCCGTTCAAGGAGAACTGACATGGCGAAGACTGCACTCAAGGTCAAGGCCGCCCGCAAGCCCAAGTTCGCCGTGCGCGGCTACACCCGCTGCCAGCGCTGCGGCCGCCCCAAGGCCGTCTACCGCAAGTTCGGCCTGTGCCGCATCTGCCTGCGCGAGATGGCCCACCGCGGCGAGCTGCCCGGCGTCACCAAGTCCTCCTGGTGAGCACCTCCCACCACGACCGCTGAAGGTCCCGCCCCCGGGCGGGAAACCACAGAAGAGAGAGAACGACCACACATGACGATGACCGACCCGATCGCAGACATGCTCACGCGTCTGCGCAACGCCAACCAGGCGTACCACGACGCTGTCACGATGCCGTACAGCAAGCTCAAGCAGGGCGTCGCGGAGATCCTCCAGCAGGAGGGCTACATCACCTCCTACGACGTCGCCGAGCCCGGCGAGGGCCAGGTGGGCAAGACGCTCCACATCACCCTCAAGTACGGCCGCAACCGCGAGCGCTCGATCGCCGGCGTCCGCCGCATCAGCAAGCCCGGCCTCCGGGTCTACGCCAAGAGCACGGGCCTGCCCAAGGTGCTCGGCGGACTCGGCGTCGCGATCATCTCGACGAGCCAGGGCCTGCTGACCGACCGCCAGGCGAACAAGAAGGGCGTGGGTGGGGAAGTCCTCGCCTACGTCTGGTAACCGAGACCAGAGAAGGAGAGAAGAACATGTCGCGAATCGGCAAGCTCCCGATCACGGTCCCGTCCGCGGTCGACGTGCAGATCGAGAACTCCCTGGTGACCGTCAAGGGTCCCAAGGGCACGCTGGCGCACTCCGTCGCCGCCCCGATCACGATCGACCGTGGCGAGGACGGCATCCTCGAGGTCAAGCGCCCCGACGACGACCGCACCAGCCGCTCGCTCCACGGCCTCACCCGCACCCTGATCAGCAACATGGTGGTGGGTGTGACGGAGGGCTACGAGAAGAAGCTCGAGATCGTGGGTGTGGGCTACCGCGTCCTGTCCAAGGGCCCGACGCAGCTGGAGTTCCAGCTCGGCTACTCCCACCCCATCGTCTTCGACGCCCCCGAGGGCATCACCTTCACCGTCGAGGGCCCGACCAAGCTCGGTGTCGTCGGCATCGACAAGCAGCTCGTCGGCGAGGTCGCCGCCAAGATCCGCAAGCTGCGCAAGCCCGAGCCGTACAAGGGCAAGGGCGTTCGTTACGCCGGCGAGCACATCCGCCGCAAGGTCGGAAAGGCTGGTAAGTAGCCATGGGTATCTCCCTGAGCAACAACAAGCACACCTCGGCGCGCACGAAGTCGCGCCTGCGTCGTCAGATGCGTGGCCGCAAGAAGATCGCCGGCACGAGCGAGCGTCCGCGCCTGGTCGTCACCCGGTCCGCGCGCCACATCTCGGTGCAGGTCGTCGACGACCTGGTCGGGCAGACGCTGGCGTACGCCTCGACGATGGAGGCCGACCTCCGGTCCACCGACGGCGACAAGACCGCCAAGGCCAAGCGGGTCGGCGAGCTCGTCGCCGAGCGTGCCCGGGCCGCCGGTGTCGAGGGCGTGGTCTTCGACCGCGCCGGCAACAAGTACCACGGCCGCATCGCGGCCCTCGCCGACGCCGCCCGTGAGGGCGGACTGGCCTTCTGATCGCACGACAACGCGGCAAGAGAGAGAACTTTTAGATATGGAGCACATCTCATGAGCGGAGCCCAGCGCGGACAGCGCAGCGGCGGCTCGGGTGACCGGCGCCAGCGCGACGACCGTCGCGGTGGCGGCGCCGAGAAGTCTGCCTACATCGAGCGCGTCGTTGCCATCAACCGGGTCGCCAAGGTCGTCAAGGGTGGTCGTCGCTTCAGCTTCACCGCCCTGGTGATCGTCGGTGACGGCGAGGGCCTGGTCGGTGTCGGCTACGGCAAGGCCAAGGAGGTCCCCGCGGCGATCGCCAAGGGTGTCGAGGAGGCCAAGAAGCACTTCTTCAAGGTCCCCCGCATCCAGGGCACGATCCCGCACCCGGTCCAGGGCGAGAAGGCCGCCGGCGTGGTGCTGCTGCGCCCGGCCGCTCCCGGTACCGGTGTGATCGCGGGCGGTCCCGTCCGCGCGGTGCTCGAGTGCGCCGGCATCCACGACATCCTGAGCAAGTCGCTCGGCTCGTCCAACCAGATCAACATCGTGCACGCCACCGTGGCGGCACTGCAGCTGCTGGAGGAGCCCGAGGCGGTGGCCGCTCGTCGCGGCCTGACCGTCGAGGAGGTCACTCCGGCCGCGATCCTGCGGGCGCGTGCCGAGCAGGCGGCGGAGGTGTCGGCCTGATGGCTCAGCTCAAGGTCCAGCAGAACAAGTCCACGATCGGCTGCAAGGCCAACCAGCGCGAGACCCTGCGCACGCTCGGTCTCAAGCGGATCGGCGACGTGGTCGTCAAGGAGGACCGCCCGGAGATCCGCGGCATGGTCCACACCGTCCGTCACCTGGTGACGGTCGAGGAAGTGAGCTGACATGACGCTCAAGCTGCACCACCTGCGCCCCGCCCCGGGTGCCAAGACCGCCAAGACCCGCGTGGGTCGAGGCGAGGGCTCCAAGGGCAAGACGTCCGGACGTGGCACCAAGGGCTCCAAGGCCCGCTACCAGGTCCCGGCCGCCTTCGAGGGTGGCCAGATGCCCCTGCACATGAGGCTCCCGAAGCTCAAGGGCTTCCGGAACCCCTTCAAGGTCGAGTTCCAGGTCGTCAACCTCGACCGCCTCGGGGCCCTGTTCCCCGAGGGCGGCGCCGTCTCCGTCGACGACCTCGTCGCCCGGGGCGCGGTCCGCAAGGGCCAGCCCGTCAAGGTGCTCGGCCAGGGTGAGATCTCGGTCGCGGTCCAGGTGACCGCGCACGCGTTCTCCGGCTCGGCCAAGGACAAGATCGAAGGCGCCGGCGGCACCGTCACGGTTGCCTGAGGCCGCCGTCGGACATCGGTACGGGGCCCGTCCCGTCGTGAGTGATCGCGGCAGGCCGGGCCCCGTGCTGCATGGCTGGGGACGCGTCGCTGCCTGTTAGGCTTCCCCGGGCCCGTACGCCAGCCCGTCGTCCCCGACGGGCCGGTGCGGACCCCCCGGTGGTCGAGCTCCTCGAGACCACGGACCCCATCAGAAAGAGGATCCAGTGCTAGGCGCGTTCGCCAACGCTTTCCGCACGCCGGACCTGCGGCGCAAGCTGCTGTTCGTCCTGCTGATCATCACCGTCTTCCGGCTGGGCTCCCAGGTGCCCGCGCCCGGTGTCAACGTGGCCAACGTGCGGTCGTGCCTCGACAGCCAGGCCTCCGGCGGCGTCGTCGACCTGATCAACCTGTTCTCGGGCGGAGCGCTGCTCCAGCTCACCATCTTCGCGCTGGGCATCATGCCCTACATCACCGCCAGCATCATCCTGCAGCTGCTCGTCGTGGTCATCCCACGGCTCGAGGCGCTGAAGAAGGAGGGTCAGGCGGGCCAGACGAAGATCACCCAGTACACCCGCTACCTCACCCTGGGCCTCGCCCTGCTCCAGGCCACCGGCATCGTGGCGCTCGCACGCTCGGGCAACCTCCTGCAGAACTGCAACCAGGACCTGCTGCACAGCAACAGCACCTCGACGTTCCTCATCATCGTCATCACCATGACCGCCGGCACCGCCGTCATCATGTGGCTCGGTGAGCTGATCACCGACCGCGGCATCGGCAACGGCATGTCGATCCTGATCTTCACCCAGGTCGTCGCGACGTTCCCGGCCTCGCTGTGGGGCGTCCAGCAGACGCAGGGCTGGTGGGTCTTCGGCGTGGTGATGGTCATCGGGCTCGTCATCATCGCCGGCGTGATCTTCATCGAGCAGGCCCAGCGGCGCATCCCCGTGCAGTACGCCCGGCGGATGGTCGGGCGCAAGATGTTCGGCGGCAGCTCGACGTACATCCCGCTCAAGGTCAACCAGGCCGGCATCATCCCGGTGATCTTCGCCTCCTCGCTGCTCTACCTGCCCGCCATGGCCGTGCAGTTCAACGCGAACACCACCAACCCGGTGCTGACGTTCCTGAACAACTACCTGGTGGGCGGCCAGCACCCGCTCTACATGGCGATCTACTTCGCGCTGATCATCTTCTTCACCTACTTCTACGTGTCGATCACCTTCAACCCCCAGGAGGTGGCCGACAACATGAAGAAGTACGGCGGCTTCATCCCGGGCATCCGCGCCGGCAAGCCGACCGAGGACTACCTGTCCTACGTCCTGTCCCGGATCACCTTCCCGGGTGCGCTCTACCTCGGTCTCATCTCCCTGATCCCGCTGATCGCCTTCGCGCTGATCGGCGCCGACCAGAACTTCCCCTTCGGCGGCACCTCCATCCTGATCATGGTGGGCGTCGCGCTCGACACGGTGAAGCAGATCGAGAGCCAGCTCCAGCAGCGCAACTACGAAGGGTTCCTGCGGTAATGCGCCTGATCATCATGGGCCCGCCCGGGGCCGGCAAGGGCACCCAGGCGCGGTTCATCGCCGAGCACTTCGGCATCCCCGCCATCTCCACCGGCGACATCTTCCGCGCCAACGTCTCGGCAGGCACTGCGCTCGGCGTGGAGGCACAGCGCTACATGGACTCCGGGGAGTACGTCCCGGACAAGATCACCAACATGATGGTCCGCAACCGGATCGACGAGAAGGACGCCGACCCCGGCTTCCTGCTCGACGGCTACCCCCGGACCATCGCGCAGGTCGAGGAGCTCGACGGGATGATCGCGTTCACCGGCCA
>CADCSY010000122.1 GCA_902805555.1 uncultured Acidimicrobiales bacterium
CCCGACACCATGGCCCGCCTGGGCCCGCAGCGAGGAGTGCCTCGTCGCGACGGCGCAGCTGGTGCGGCGCTTCCACGATGCGGCAGCGACCTTCGTCCCTCCCGAGGAGGCGGTGTGGCGTCGCCACGAGGCTCCGGCACCGGGCGCCGGCGAGGCCGTGTGCCACGGCGACATCGGGCCGCACAACACCGTCTACCGATCCGGGTTGCCCGTGGCGCTCATCGACTGGGACACGATCCGCCCGAACGACCCGATCATCGAGCTCGGCACCGCCGCGTGGAAGTACGTCCCGCTCGGCACCGACGCCTACTTCCGGGCGAGCGACTTCGGTGCGACACCCGCGCTCCCCCGCCGCCTCGCGCTCTTCGCCCGGGCGTACGGCGTCCACGACCGCGTCACGGTCCGACGGGCCCTGCACCAGGCGAAGCAGCGGAGCGTCGACACCATCAGGTACTTCCCGCTCACGCCTGCGCAGGGAGCCTCCGAGCTCCGACGGGTCGCCGCCGAGCTGGAGTGGCTCGACGGAGCGATCGCAGGGCTCACCGCCGAGCTCGACTGAGGACTGGCCGCTGCGCCGACCGCCTGCGTGACCGCCGACGTGCGCCGCCACGGTGGCACCCTCCAGCTGGTCGTCGCCGAACGATCGGTCGGTGCGCTCTTCGTCACCTGACCGGCTGAGGAGGAAACCCGACCGTCGCGAGCACCGGTCTCACCACGTCACCCTCCGGTCATCTCCAGGCGCCCGAACGACCGACCGCGGCCGGCCGTGTGGAGCCGACCGCGGCCGGCGAGCCTGGTCAGGGCGGGGCGCCCGCAGGAGATCCGTCGGTGCGCCTCTGGGGGCCCCGCCGTCGGCGCTGCTCAGGTGCCGGAGCGGGGCAGCTCCAGGCGCACGGGGAGGTCGGTGGCCGAGAAGCCGAGCTCGATCACGTACGTGCCCGCCTCGGTGGTCCAGGTGCCGTCCGTGCGCACGTCGAGCGCGCCGAGGTCGAACGGGATCTCGATGGTCACGGTCTCGCCCGCAGCGGCGGTGACCCGCCGGAACCCGAGCAGGCGCCGGGCCGGCCGGTCGTGGACGGAGCTCGGGAGGCTGCCGTACGCGAACACGACCGTCGTCCCGGCGCGTCGCCCGGTGTTGGCGACCTCGACGGCGACGGACCCACCGGTCGAGGGGGGCCCGGCCGCTGAGACCGCGAAGGTGGTGTAGCCGAGCCCGAAGCCGAACGGCCGGTGCGCCTCCACCTGCTGGTGGTCCAGGTGCCACTGGCCGTGGAGGAGCCCGTAGGTGACCTCGCGCGCATCCGGGTCGAAGGGCACCAGGTCGTCCTCGTGGCGCGGCAGGGCGAACGGCAGCCGCCCCGTCGGCTCGGCCCGCCCGAGCAGCACGTCTGCCAGCGCAGCACCGCCCTCCATCCCGGGGTACCAGCTGTGGAGCGCGGCGCCCACGTCGTCGAGCCACGGCGCCAGGATGGCGCTGCCCCCCATGAGCACGACGATCACCGGGCCGGTGCTGTGCGCCACGGCCTCGCGGACGAGCGCTTCGTGCGCCGCCGAGAGGTGCAGCGAGCGGCGGTCGCCGCCGGGGGCGAAGCCGTCGTCGTCAGCGGGCCTCTCCGTGGGCGCTTCGGCCTGCGGATCGGTGCCTGCGGGCGCGGTGGCTGCGGGGCTGCCTCCGTCGGGAGACGGGAAGAGGTGGACGAGGCCTCCCATGATCGAGGGGTCGATGTACTCGCCCTCGTCCGCCTTCGTGCAGCCCACGACGACGATGGTCACGTCGGCACCTGCGGCACGGGAGGCGTCGAGGTCCTCGTGGTCGACGACCGAACCGGGGAGGGCGGCGCGAAGGCCGTCCAGCGGCGTGACCACGTGGGGCGGACGCACCTCCGACGAGCCGCCGTCGCCGAGGTTGGCCACCCGCGCCAGCTCACCGAGGACGACGACCCGCCCGAGGGATGCCGCGTCGAGGGGCAGCACCCCGTCGTTGCGCAGCAGCACCATCGACGCGACGGCAGCCTCCCTCGCCAGCTCCCGGTGCGACTGCTGGGCGAGCACGTCGGGCTGGGGGGCGGCCTCGAAGACCCGGCGGAAGCGCAGGAGCGTGGTGACGATGGTCGTGACGGCACGGTCGACGTCGGCCTCTGCAAGGCGCCCGTCGGCCAGGGCAGCCGCCAGGACAGCTGCCCGCTGCTGTCGGAACGGCATCTCGATGTCGCAGCCCGCGGGGACCGAGCCGACCGGGTCGCGCAGCCCGAAGATGAAGTCGGTGATCACGATCCCCTCCCACCCCCACTCGTCGCGCAGGATCGTCCGCAGCAGCGTGCGGTTCTCACCGCACCACTCGCCGTTGACTGCGTTGTAGGCCGACATCACCGAGGCGACGCCCGCCTCCGCCACACGGCGGAAGTGGGGGAGGTAGACCTCGTGCAGGGCCCGCTCGTCCACGCGCACGTCGACGGTGAAGCGAGCGTTCTCCATGGAGTTGAGGGCGAAGTGCTTCATGCACGCCATGACGTTGCGCTGGAGGCCGCGCACGAGCGCCGTGGCCATCATGCCGACGTGGTGCGGGTCCTCGCCGTACGTCTCCTGCGCACGACCCCAGGCGGGGTGGCGCAGCAGGTTCATGCACACGGCACCGGTGAACGTGGCGCCGATGGCGCGCATCTCGAGGCCCATCGCCTCGCCGATCCGCTCCTCGAGCTCGGGGTCGAAGGTGGCGCCCCTCGCCATCGACACCGGGAAGCACGTGGCGGCACCCACCACGCTCCCACGGGGCCCGTCGACGAAGTCGATGCCGGGGATGCCGAGCCGCTCGACGTGGGCGGCCGGCCAGGGGTGGGCGTGGTAGCCGCCGCCCGTCATGTCGGCGAGGCCGCTCCAGAACTCGGTGTCGCCGTCGAGGCAGGCGAGCTTCTCCTCGAGGTCGAGGGCGGCGACCAGGCGGGCGGCCTCTTCGTCGATGCCTGCGCCCTCGTCCACGCGCCTGGCCGCCGCCGCGAACTCGGAGCCCCCCGCAGGTGCCACCGCTCCCCCACCGCCCTCTCCGGACATCAGATCCCCCCGTGCCGGACGGCGGGACTGCGCGTCGTGCGCAGGCGGCGCCCAGGCGGATCGAGACCGTAGCCCTCGTGCCGGCGCACGGCGCAGGACGCCGCCGGCACCACCTTCCCTCGGCCCGGCGGGCCTGCACGTGCGCAGGATCGACGACGTGGGTCGTCGAGCTCTGCGACAGCAGCACGACGTCGACCTCCGGGAGCGGGCGACAGGTGGAGCGTGCCCCCGATGCGGGCGGTTGCCGGCTCACCTGGCGGCACCACCGCTACGAGGGCACCTGGCCCACCCAGTGGTGGACCGTCGCCCCGCCCCTCGCTGGCCGACGTCGGCGCCGCCGTCGCGCTGCAGCAGCTTGGCCCTAGCGAAGGGCCTGTAGCGCAGCGAGTGCGGCGGTGGCGATCTGGCGCTTCGCCTGCTCCGGCGTGGTGGATGTCGTGCCGCGAAGCCACGATCCGGCCCACTGGCGGCACGGGCCGAACACGAGCGCGGAGCGCATCGCCGGCTCGAGCTCCGGGATCTCCCCGGCCGCCACACGATCGGCGAACCACCGGCGCGCCTGCTCGTGCACCGCGACGTTGAGGTCCCCGATCGTCCGCTCCTCCTCGTCGATGAACGGCGCGTGGCGCATGTCGAAGAGGAAGGAGGCGAAGGCCGGGTGGGCCACCACCCAGTCGATGTAGGCCGCGACGAGGGCCGAGATCCCCGTCCGGGCGGTCCGGGTCCGCAACAGCGCCTCGATGCCGGCGTCCTGCGTCTGGCGGAGGCCGTCGAGGTACAGGCTGGCGGCGATGCGCTCCTTCGAGCCGAAGTGGTGGTAGATGCTCCCGGTGCTCGCACCCGCCCGCTGGCGGATGTCGGCCAACGTCGTCTGCTCGTAGCCCATGGTGGAGAAGCACTCGAGCGCCGCGTCGAGGATGTCCTGGCGACGCTCGTGCGTCGACTCGGCACGGGAGCGACGGGGTGCGGTCGCGGGCACCGGCAGAGCGTACGCCAGACGTCACACTCCAGCCGCTTGACTAGAGCAACGTTCTAGAACGAAGATCCGCTCATGAACCAGCTCACGTGCACGGGACCCGGGGTCGTCGAGTGGCGGGAGGTGCCCGAGCCGCTGCTCCAGGAGCCGACGGACGCACTCGTGCGACCGGTGGCGGTGGCACGCTGCGAGCTCGACCCGCTGCTGGTGCTGGTCGGACCCACGACCGCAGACGGGTTCGCCCTCGGGCACGAGGCCGTCGTCGATGTGGTGGCCGTCGGTGAGGGTGTCACCGGCCTGCCCGTCGGGTCGTTGGCGTTGCCCTCGTTCCAGGTCTGCTGCGGCGAGTGCCCGACCTGCCGGCGAGGGCACACGGGCTGCTGCGAGCGGTACCCCGTGCTCTCCGACTACGGGATGCAGCCGCTGTCGGGACACGAGTACGGCGGCATGCTGTCCGACCTCGTCCGGGTGCCGCACGCGGCAGCGATGCTGGCACCGCTGCCCGCTGGCATCGACCCCGTCGCCGTCGCCAGCGTCGCCGACAACGTGGTGGACGGGTACCGCGCCGTCGCGCCCCACCTGCGGTCCCGGCCAGGGGCCGACGTCCTCGTCGCCTGCCACGGCATGCCGAGCATCGGCCTCTTCGCGGCGCAGTCGGCCGTGGCCCTCGGCGCCGGGGTGGTGACCGTCGCCAGCGATGACGAGCAGGTCCTCACCATGGCCGAGCTGGTCGGTGCCACCCCGCTGCGCACGGACTTCGCCGGGCGCGCCGGGCGCTGGCCGATCGTCGTCGACTGCGGGGTGGACCCCGGTGGCCTCCAGTGGGCGATCCGGGCCACCGAGCCGGAGGGCGTGCTGCACTGCGTGTCGTACTACGCCTCGGACCCCACCGTGCCGATGCCCCTCGGCCGGCTCTACACCCTGGGGATCGACTTCCGCATCGGGCGTGCGCACTCGGCGGCGCTCCTGCCGGAGGTCCTCGGGCTCGTCGCGGAGGGGAGGCTCCGACCATCGGACGTCACGACCGCGGTGGTGGGCTGGGACGAGGCGGCCGAGCGGTTCACCGAGCCGGCCGTGAAGCTCGTCGTGGCCCGGGAGGAGGCGCACCGGCGCTCATGATGTCGAGCGGGGGCGGGGTCGCGTGACGAGCGGCACGAGGTACCGGGTGGTCGCTCGACCGTGCTCGGGGAGCGGGGACCCGACGGCCGGACGCTGGCGTCACCCCCGACGGCTCGGGACCGTCCTGTACGGTCCGCGCATGTCGCGCCAGGGAACGGTGGACGTCGGCCACCTCGTGGCCGGCTTCGGGATGGACGGGCACGCCTGCGTCCCCGGCCTGGCCACGCCGGAGGAGGTCGCCGCGCTGCGCCCGCACGTCGCTGCGGCGGCCCGGCAGCGCAACCCCGAGCCGCCGCCGCTCGAGTCGCGCGACACCTACGGCAAGGCGTTCCTCCAGTCGATGAACGTGTGGCGCCTCGACGAGGCCGTTCGCTCGTTCGTGTGGTCCCCCCGCTTCGCCGCCGTCGCCGCTGCGCTGCTCGAGGTCGACGGCGTCCGGCTGTACCACGACCAGGCGCTGTTCAAGGAGCCGGGTGGCGGGCCCACCCCCTGGCACCAGGACCAGGTCTACTGGCCGCTCGACACGGACCGGACCATCACGATGTGGATGCCGCTGGTCGACGTCCCCGACGAGGTCGGATCGATGACGTTCGCCTCCGGCAGCCATCGCCAGGACGTCGCGACCTTCGACATCTCCGACGGCTCGGAGGACGCGGTGTCGGCGCTGGTGGCCGAGCGTGGCCTCCAGCTCCACACGTACGGCGCGCTCCGAGCCGGTGACGCCACCTTCCACGCAGGGTGGACCCTCCACCGTGCCGGCCCGAACCCGACATCGGACGTGCGCGAGGTGATGACCGTCATCTGGTACGCCGACGGCGCCCGGGCCACGGCGCCGGCGAACCGGTACCAGGAGGCCGACCTGCGCCTCTGGCTCAAGGGGACGGAGCCGGGCGAGCTCGCCGCCGGGCCACGCAACCCGCTGCTCTGGCCAGCGGATGGGGCCTGACCGGGCCACCCGTCCGACGGCGCCCGAGCTGCCGCTCGAGGACCACGTCGGCCGGCAGCCCACGCAGGTGCCAGCAGGGCTCCGCACGGCCACGGCGCCCGAGCTGCCGCTCGAGGACCATCTCCGCCGGCACCCCACGCAGGTGCGAGCGGGGACACGGCTCGCGGTCAGGCGCCCGCGCTGAACAGTCGTCGAGCGGCGTCCACGAGACCGCGACCGACCGGGCTGCCGTCCCGCCCGTCAGCAACGACGTCTCGTGGTGGCCTCCGAGGGGGCACCGCTGCGGTCCTATGGTCGGGCGATGGACGGGATCCGGCGCATGGTCGAGGACGTCGAGGGCGTCGCCGCCGTCTACGCACGCCGCCTCGACACCGGCGAGGAGGTCGTGGTCGGTGACGTCGACGAGGCGTTCCCCACCGGGAGCGCCGCGAAGGTGCTCGTCCTCCTCGCCTATGCGATGGCGACCGGCTGCGGCAGCCTGAGCGCCGGTCAGCGGGTGGCGCTGACCGCCTCCTACCAGGCGGATCGCAAGGGGAGCGGCGTGCTCCGCTTCCTGGACCCCGGCCTCGCGCCCACCCTCGCCGACTGCGCCACCCTGATGATGATCGTGAGCGACAACGTGGCGACCGACGTCGTGCTCGACGCCCTGGGCGGCGCCGACTCGGTGAACGGCGTCGTGCGCTCCCTCGGCTGCCACGACGCCGAGCTGGCCTCCGACACCGTGTGGGTGATGCCCCCGGGGCAGTTCGGCATGGCCTCGCCGCGCGGCCTCGCCCAGGCGTGGGCGCTGCTCGCCGAACCGACCCCGCTGGCCGACGTCTGCAAGGCGATGACCTGGCGCCACCAGCACCGGGAGGGCTTCGCACGCCGCGTGCCGTTCCGACCCGACCTCCCGGACTTCGGCCTCGCCAGCCCGCTCCGGCTGTGGTCCAAGGCCGGCTCCTACCCCTCGGTCTCCTGCGAGGCCGGCCTGTTCGAGACGGACGGGGCCACGTGGGTCGCAGCCGTCATGGGCCGTGACCTCGCCGACCTGCGTGCAGGCTCCACCGGGGCCGGCCCCACCCTGCGGGCCGAGGTCAGCCGCGCCCTGTTCGACGCATGGGGGAGAGCCGCACGATGACGACGGCAGACGACCTCGCAGCCCGGACGCCGGTCTCCACGCCCGGGGACAGCAGCTGGTTCACCCACGACCGGTTCGGCATGTTCGTCCACTGGGGCCTGTACGCGGCGGCGGCGAGGCACGAGTGGGTCATGCAGCGGGAGCAGATCTCGCCGGCGGACTACGAGGCCCGCTACCTCGCCACGTTCGACCCCGACCTCTACGACCCGAGGGTCTGGGTCGACGCGGCGGCCGACGCAGGCATGCGCTACCTCGTCGTCACGACGAAGCACCACGAGGGCTTCTGCCTCTGGGACTCGGGGCTCACCGACTACAAGGCGCCGGCCGCCGCCGCCGGGCGCGACCTCCTGCGCCCCCTCGTCGACGCCCTCCGGGAGCGGGACATGCGGGTCGGCTTCTACTACTCGCTCATCGACTGGCACCACCCGGACTTCCCCATCGACCTGCTCCACCCGCTCCGGAACCGGACCGACGCCGCCGAGCTCAACGCCGGACGCTCCATGGAGCGCTACCGGGAGTACCTCCACGGCCAGGTGCGGGAGCTGCTCACCGACTTCGGCCGCATCGACGTGCTCTGGGCCGACTTCACCTACGACATGGCCGGGCCCACCCGCGAGAAGGTGGAGCAGCGGGAGTGGCTGCGCCGCTGGGTGGAGGGCATGGGGGTCCCGGTCGACTCGGGCCTGCGGGGCAAGGGTCCGACCGACTGGGACGCAGCCGCTCTGCTCGCCATGGTCAGGGACCTCCAGCCGGCCATCCTCGTCAACGACCGGCTCGGCCTGCGCGAGGGCTGGGACATCACCACGCCGGAGCAGGTGATCCCCGAGGCATGGCCGCTCGTGGGGGGCGAGCCGGCGCTGTGGGAGACGTGCCAGACGTTCTCCGGGTCGTGGGGCTACCACCGCGACGAGCACACGTGGAAGAGCGTCGAGCAGCTCGTCGTGATGCTCGTCGACACGGTCAGCAAGGGCGGCAACCTGCTGCTCAACGTCGGTCCGACGGGGCGGGGCGAGATCGACGAGCGGGCGCTCGACCGCCTCCGCGGGATCGGACGGTGGATGCGGCGGCACGCGCCGTCGATCTACGGCTGCACCGAGGCCCCGGCGACGATCTCGGCACCGAGGGACAGCCGGCTGACCTACAACCCCTCGACCAACCGGCTCTACCTGCACCTGCTGCACTGGCCGGCGCAGCCGCTCGTGTGGCCGGGGATGAAGGACCGCGTGCGGTGGGCACGGCTCCTCCACGACGGCTCCGAGCTGCAGGCTCCCATCGACGTCCTGAGCGCCCTTCGGCCGCAGGCACCCGACGTGCTGCAGCTCGACCTGCCGGTCCGCCGCCCCGACGTGACCGTGCCGGTCATCGAGCTCGCGCTGACCGACGGCCCGCGTCCCGCTGCGTGATCGACGACGCCCTGTTGCCCGACGAGTCCGTGGTCCTCAGCCGGCTCGGGACGGCGCATCCACGGCGACCTGGCTGACGACGAGCCGGGCTCGGGGCCCTCGTGGAGCCCGCCGCGGGTGCGAATACCCCACCAGGTGGTCGGTATCGTGCGCTCATGCCGAACGTGCGGCCCCAGGCCCGGGGGATCGAACGGCGGCGGCGACTGGTGGAGGCGGCGACGACGCTCTTCGCTCTGGGCGGCACCAGGGGCACGGGCATCGCCGCGGTCGCCGAGCGGGCGGGCGTCACCAACGCCACGCTGCTCCACCACTTCGGGTCGAAGGAGGCGCTGCTGCTGGCGGTGCTGGAGGCCCGTGACGAGCGTGAGGCGGAGCGGTGGCGCCGCATCGTCGACGCCGGCGGGCTCGAGACCGTCCGACGGCTGGCCGACATCGCTGCGTCGTGGATCGAGGATCCCGAGGTGGCGAGGCTGCACGCGATCCTCCTGGCCGAGAGCCTCGATCCCGCCTCGCCGATGCACGACTACTTCGCGCGGCGCCAGAGCGCGCTGCGGAAGGACCTGCGCCGGGCGATCGAGGCGGGGCAGGCGAGCGGCGAGATCCGCGCCGACGCCGACGCCCGCTCCACGGCCACCGCCATGGCCTCCTTCCTCGACGGGGCCGTCCTCCAGTGGCAGCTCGACCCGCAGCGCGTGCCGCTGCAGCGGGTGTTCGCCGCATACCTCGGGGAGCTCGAGCGGTCGCTGGCCGCCTGATGCGCCTCGTCCTGTGCCGGTCGGTCTGGGGGCTGGAGGCCGACCCCGCCCGGTGGCCCGTCGTGCTGCCAGACATCGCCCGTGGCGGGTTCGACGCCGTCGCCATGCCGATCCAACAGGTCCACGTCGCTCGACTCGCGGAGGCGCTCCAGCACGCCGGGCTCGACCTCGTCGCCCAGGTCTTCACGTTCGGCCGCAGCGTCGAGGACCACGTCACGATGCTGCGGCAGGCGCTGGAGCTGGCGGCGGCGGCGGGAGCCCGCCACGCCGTCGTGCAGGGCGGACGCGACGGCTGGCCCCTCGCCGACGCGATCCACTTCCTCCGTGCTGCCGAAGGGGCGTCCTCGGCCACGGGCGTCCCAGCGGTGCACGAGACGCACCGGAGCCGGATCCTGTTCAACCCCTGGGTGACCGAGCGGATCGTCGCCGAGGTGCCAGCCGTCCGGATCGCCGCCGACCTCAGCCACTGGACCTGCGTCGGCGAGACGATGCGGCTGCCCGACAGGATCGTGGCCGCGGTCGCTGCTCTGACGCACCACGTCGACGCCCGCGTCGGGTGGGAGCAGGGGCCGCAGGTGGCCGACCCCCGCGCCGCAGCGCATGCGGGGCACGTCGAGGCGTTCGAGCGGTGGTGGGACGCCATCTGGTCCACCCGCACCGCCGCAGGCGCAGCCGAGCTCGTGGTGCAGCCCGAGTTCGGCCCACCGCCGTACCAGCCGGTGCACCCCGCGACCGCCGAACCGCTGGCCGACGTCAACGAGCTGAACGAGTGGATGGGCGCCCGGCTCCGCGCCCGCTACGGGAGGGGCTTGCCTGCAGAACCGACCACTCGGTAGGTTTTTCGGCATGGGCGTGTCCGATGCACAGGTCAGGTCGTACGTCGATGACGGGTTCCTCGTCGTGGAGGGCCTGCTCTCGGGATCCGACCTCGACGAGATCGCCGCCGACGTGGTGCGCTTCGCCAGGGGCGACTACCCGCTCGCCGAACCACCGCCGGTGACGGCCGGGTCGAGCGACGAGGAGGCCACCCGCTCGGTGCTGGCAGTGCACTTCCCGCACTGGGTGAGCCCGGTCGCCAGGCGGTTCGTGCAGCACCCCGGGCTGGTCGAGGTGCTGACGAGGATCACTGGCGCCCACCTCCCCCACTGGGACGGGGGCGTGAAGTGCATGCAGTCGATGCTCTTCGTGAAGCCGCCCGGCCTGCCCGGCCAGGCGTGGCACCAGGACGAGCGCTTCATCCCGACCCGCGACCGCTCGCTCGTCGGTGCCTGGATGGCCGTCGACGACGCGACCGTCGACAACGGCTGCCTGTGGGTGCTGCCCGGGTCGCACCGCAACGGGTACCTGTGGCCGACGGGGCCCCACGACCGTCCCGACGAGTTCGACCTGGCCGACGAGAGCCACGGCTTCGACGAGGAGGCCGCCGTGCCGGTCGAGGTCGAGCGCGGGTCGGTGGTGTTCTTCAACGGCTACCTGCTCCACCGGTCGTTCCGGAACTGCAGCCACGGCTACCGGCGGGCCCTCGTGAACCACTACTGCAACTCGTGGTCGCTGCTCCCGTGGGCACCGACGAAGACCGTCCCCGGCCAGGAGATCCCCACGCTCGACAACCGCACGGTCACGGTCGTCGCCGGCGAGGACCCGTACGCGTGGCGGGGCACCAGCAAGACCCCGTCGTCGGTCTTCCTCCGGAGGTACGCGCCGTGATCCGCATCCCGTCCCCCGCCGGCGTGACCGACGACGTCGCCGCCCGCTTCCGAGAGGAGGGCTTCCTCGTCGTCGACCGGCTCGTCGACGACGACGTCGTGGACGAGATCCGGGCGGCGTACGACGAGCTCATCGAGGGCCAGGTGGCCGCTCGCGGCGACCGGCTGCTCGGCGACCTCATCCGGCAGGTGAAGCACCCGTCGAAGGACCACCCCTTCTTCGAGTCGAACGGGGCGGTCGATGCGGGCGCCGAGCTCGCCCGCCGGCTCTTCGGGCGCCCCCGCCTCACCAAGGTCTACGAGATGCTCATCGACAAGCCCGGCGGGACGCCGCACGAGACCCCGTGGCACCAGGACGTCGGCTACTTCGGCAAGCCGGTGGCCGCGCCCGGCACCCGGACCGACCTCGACGACGTGCAGATCTGGCTGGCCCTCGACCCGGTCGACGTCGACAACGGCTGCATGCAGTTCGTGCCCCGGAAGCAGGGAGCGCCCTCGCTCGCGCACCGGGTGGCGTCAGGTGATGCCGACGACGAAGGGCGGCTGATCGAGCTCGACGAGCCGATCGACACCGCCACCGCCGTGGCCTGCCCGCTGCAGCCCGGTGGGTGCACGGTGCACCTCGTCGGCACCCCGCACTACACGGGGGCCAACCTGACCGACCGGCCGCGGCGGGCGTACATCTTCAACATCGGCCCCCGGGCCATGGCCGAGGCGTCCGAGCAGGCGCTGGCGTCGACCTGGGGTGACAGCGCCCGGCTGTGAGGACGCCACCGGTCGTCGACGACCTCTGGTCGAGGTCGCTGGAGCGCAACCACGTCACCCGGTCGCGAGCTGGGCCTTCACACCGCGGGGCCGGCGAGGTCCAGCGCAACATCGTGGGCGAGCGCGTGCTCGGCCTGCCGAAGGAACCGACGAAAGAGGGGGACGCATGACCGACTTCGAACAGATCCTCGTGGAGCGGCAGGGACCGGTGACGCTGGTGACGCTGCACCGCCCGGAGGCGATGAACGCCTGGACGTGGCAGATGTCGGCCGAGCTCGGCAGCGCCTTCGCCGAGGCGGACGCCGACGACGAGGTCCGCGCCATCGTCGTCACCGGCCACGGCCGAGCCTTCTGCGCGGGT
>CADCSY010000123.1 GCA_902805555.1 uncultured Acidimicrobiales bacterium
CCGACTTCATCCCGAGGACGTGGGACGAGCTCGGCCGACCCTGCCCGCGGGCGGTGGTCGACCGTGCCCTCGCCTACTGCGACGAGCGTGCTGCGGCCTTCGACCCCTCCGGGGCCGTGCTCGTCCACGGGGACGCCCACGGGTGGAACACCCTCGACGCAGGCGGCGGGACGTTCAAGCTCGTCGATCCGGAAGGCCTCCGCTCTGAACCGGCGCACGACCTCGGCGTGCCGATGCGGGAGTACAACCGCCCGCTCCTCGACGGGGACACGCCGCGCCTGGCCCGTGCGCGAGCCGCCGGGCTGGCGACGATGTGCGGGGTCGACGCCGAGGCCGTGTGGCAGTGGGGCTTCGTCGAGCGGGTCTCGACCGGCCTCGGCGGCCTGCGCGAGCTCGACGGCGACGAGGGCCTGGCGTTCCTCGAGGTGGCCGAGCGCTGCCTGTGACGCAGGAGCTCAGCCCCGGCTGAGGGCGTGGACGGTGGCGATCCCGTCCGCCACCCGGAGGCGCTCGAGCAGCTCGTCGGAGACGGGCTGGTCGACGGCGAGCACCATGAGCGCCATCGCCCCCGACGGCGAGCGGCCCAGGTGGAGGTCGGAGATGTTCACGCCGGCCGCACCGAGCGAGGTCGTCACGAGGCCGATCATCCCGGGACGGTCGTCGTTGCGGACCACGAGCATGTGGTCGGCCGGTGGGAGCTCGACGGTGTGGTCGTCGAGCATGACGATCCTCGGGTCCCCCCGGAGGCCGGCCAGGGTGCCGGCCAGGGAGTGGTGCCCGCCCCGCAGCGTCACGAGGTTCACGAAGTCGTGCGCCGCCGAGGTCTTGGTCTCGCGCACCTCCACGCCGCGCTCCTCGGCGAGCTGGGGGGCGTTGACGTAGGAGACGGACTCCTCCCCCGCCCCGCTGAAGAGGCCCTTCAGGACCGAGAGGGTGAGGATGCGGGTGTCGGCGTCCGCCAGCTGGCCCTGGTACTCCACCTCCAGGGTGGTGGGCGCCCCCTCGGCCAGGGCGGCGAACAGCGCGCCGAGGCGCTCGGCCAGCGGCAGGAACGGCCGCACCGCCTCCGACGCCTCGCTGGCCGCGACGTTGACGGCGAAGGGGACGAACTCCCCGGCCAGCGCGAGCTGCACCTGCTCGGCGATGGTGGCGCCCGCCTTGTCCTGCGCCTCCACCGTGCTGGCGCCGAGGTGCGGGGTGACGACGACGCTGTCCAGCCCGAACAGCGGCGACTCGGTGGTGGGCTCGGTGGCGAACACGTCGAGGGCGGCGCCGGCGACGTGGCCCTCCCCGATCGCCCACGCCAAGGCCGCCTCGTCGATGATCCCGCCCCGGGAGACGTTCACGATGCGCAGGCCGGGCTTGGCCTTGGTGAAGAGGTCCTTCCCGAAGAGCCCGATCGTCTCCGGCGTCTTGACGAGGTGCAGGGTGACGAAGTCGGCCCGCCCGACGAGCTCCTCCAGGCCGCACAGCTCGATGTTCAGCTGACGGGCACGGTCGGCGGAGACGTACGGGTCGTGGGCGACGAGGTGCATCCCGAAGGCGTTCGCCCGCTGGGCCACGAGCGTGCCGATCCGGCCCAGCCCGACGATGCCGAGCGTCTTGCCGTGCAGCTCGACGCCCTCCCACCGGCTCCGCTCCCACTTCCCGGCCTTCAGCGCGCCGTGGGCCTGGGGGATGTTGCGGGCCTGGGCCAGGAGCATCGCCATCGTGTGCTCGGCGGTTGTGAGGATGTTCGACTGCGGTGCGTTGACCACCAAGACGCCCTGGGTGGTGGCAGCGGGGACGTCCACGTTGTCGAGGCCGATGCCCGCTCGACCCACGACGACGAGCTCGGGCGATGCCGCCAGCACCTCGGCGGTCACCGTGGTGGAGCTCCGGATGATGAGCGCTGCGGCCCCGCGGACCGCCTCCACCAACGCCTCCGGGGACAGCCCGAGCTGCACGTCGACGTCGTGACCGGCGGCGCGGAGGTCGTCGAGACCGGCGTCGGCGAGCTTCTCGGTCACCAGGATGCGGGCCATGTCCCCATCGTGGCCGCCGCCCCCGGACCGGCCAAAACGCACCGGGCTGCCGGCCGTCGGCCCGGGAGCGCACCGGTAGGTTCGGCCGGTGACCTCCACCGCTCCCTCAGGAGAGGGCGGCGCCGTCGACGTCGCGGTGGTGGGCGCAGGCCTCGCCGGCCTCACCGCAGCTGGCCGGCTCGAGCACACCGGACGCCGGGTCGTGGTGCTGGACAAGGGGCGCTCGGTGGGCGGGCGCCTGGCCACCCGGCGCCTCGGAGGGGCGACGTTCGACCACGGCGCCCAGTTCATGACCGTGCGCTCGGAGGCGTTCCGGGAGGAGGTCGACCGCTGGGTTGCGGCGGCCGTCGCCCACGAGTGGTGCCGCGGCTTCGACGACGTCCCGGACGGCCACCCGAGGTACGCGGCACGAGGAGGGTTCAACCGGCTCGGGAAGCACCTCGCGGCCACGCTCGGCGACGTGCGGGTCGGGATCCAGGTCGTGTCCGTCGCGCCATCCCCTGCGGGTTGGCTGCTCAGGTGGGAGGGGGGCGAGGTGACGGCGGGCGCGGTCCTGCTCACCCCCCCGGTCCCGCAGTCGCTGGCGCTGCTCGACGCCGGGGACTGCGTGCTGCGGCCGGAGGTCGCCCCCGGCCTGCGCGCCATCACCTACGACCCGACGGTCGCGCTGCTGCTCGCGCTGGACCGCACGCCGGCGATCCCCTCTCCCGGCGCCCGCAAGCCCGGGGACGGGCCGTTCGACATCGTCGTCGACAACGTCGCCAAGGGTGCGTCGGCGGCACCGGCGCTGACCCTCCACCTCCGGGCCGACGTCTCCGCCGCCCGCTTCGACGACCCGGATGCCGTCCTGCTCGACGACCTCGTGCCCGAGGCGGCCGCCTGGCTCGGCGAGGCGGTGGTGCTGGAGGCGGCGGTGAAGCGCTGGCGCTACGCCACTCCGGTCACGACCTGGCCCGAGCCGACGTGCGTCGCCGTGCTCGGTGCCGGGGGTCCGGTGGTCCTGGCCGGCGACGCCTTCGCCGGCCCACGCATCGAGGGCGCCTGGCTCTCGGGGGTGGCGGCGGCCGGGGCCATCGCGGGGCCGACGGGCTGATCGCCCGTCGAGCAGGGGTGGGTCAGGCGACCGTGCCCTGGTCCCGCCGTGCGAAGACGAGGAAGCCGGCGGCGCCCAGGAGGAAGCCGCCGACGATCAGGCCTGCGTACGCCGCAGAGAAGCCGGCCCCCATGCTCGCGCCGAACCCGACGATGACCATCACGAGGCCGATGCCCCACAGCACTGCGTACGCCTTCATGGTGCGGTGCTACCCCTGGAGGGAGGCGACGACACGAGGAGAAGGCCGGCTACGCGGACAGCAGCTTCGCGATGCGGGTCACGCCCTCCTCGAGGTCGTCGTCACCGAGGGCGAAGCTGAGCCGGGCGCAGCCGGGCGTCCCGAAGGCCTCGCCCGGGACGACGGCCACCTTCGCCTCCTCGAGCAGCACCTCGGCCAGCTCGAGCGTGTCGCCCACGGGGCGCCCGCCCAGCGTCCGACCGAGCACGCCCTCGAAGCTCGGGAACGCGTAGAAGGCGCCCTCGGGGACCATGCACGTGACCCCGTCGATGGCCGACAGCATCGAGTGCATCAGGAGGCGGCGCCGGTCGTAGGCGTCCCGCATGCGGGCGAGGTCGTCGAGCCCACCTTCGAGAGCGGCGATGGCGGCGCGCTGCGACACGTTCGCGACGTTCGACGTCTGGTGGCTCTGGAGGTTCGTGGCGGCGGCCACGACGTCCCTCGGCCCGATCATCCAGCCCACCCGCCAGCCGGTCATGGCGTAGGTCTTGGCGACCCCGTTCAGCACGAGGCACCGGTCGGCGAGCTCGGGCACCACCGACGGCATCGACACGTGGCGGTGCCCGTCGTAGGTCAGGTGCTCGTAGATCTCGTCGGTGACCACCCAGATGCCCCGCTCCACGGCCCAGCGGCCGATCGCCTCCACCTGCTCGGGCGCGTAGACGGCCCCCGAGGGGTTCGACGGCGACACGAACAGCAGGACCTTCGTGCGCGGGGTGCACGCCGCCTCGAGCTGGTCGAGGGACACCTTGAAGCCGGCCCCGACCTCGGTGGGGACGACCACCGGGATGCCCCCGGCGAGGCGGATGGGCTCGGGGTACGTCGTCCAGTACGGCGCCGGCAGGAGCACCTCGTCACCCGGGTCCAGGAGGGCGGCGAACGCGTTGTAGACGGCGTGCTTGCCGCCGTTGGTGACGACGACCTGGTCGGCCGAGACCTCGAGACCGGCGTCCCGACCCGTGGTGGCGACGATGGCGGCCTTCAGCTCGGGGAGCCCGCCGGCCGGGCTGTAGCGGTGGTTCCGCGGGTCCCGGCACGCCGCCGCCGCGGCCTCGACGATGTGCGCCGGCGTCGGGAAGTCGGGTTCGCCCGCGCCGAAGCCGATGACGGGCGCCCCCGCCGCCTTGAGGGCCTTCGCCTTCGTGTCGACGGCGAGGGTGGCGGACTCGGCGATGGCGGCCACCCGTGCGGCGATGCGGTCCTGGGCTGCGGGCATGGGGGGTCTCGCTCTCGCTCTCGGGTGGCGCCACTGCGCCGTGCTGCTGGTCTCGCCGGTCCCCGGCAGGGGCGCCGGCAGCGGGGGCCATCCGGTTTCGCTCCCCCGAAGTGGGGCCGCGATAGTGGCACGTGATGAGCGAGACGACGCCCGACATCCGCATCCCCACCGACCTGCTGCCCGCCGACGGCCGCTTCGGCTGCGGGCCGTCCAAGGTCCGCCCGGAGGCCGTCGAGGCGCTCGCCGACCCCAGCCGGACCGTGCTCGGGACCAGCCACCGCCAGGCGCCGGTGCGGTCGCTCGTGCGCTCGGTGCGCGACGGCCTCACCGAGCTGCTCTCGTTGCCGGACGGCTACGAGGTCGTGCTCGGCAACGGCGGGAGCACCGTGTTCTGGGACCTCGCCACCTTCGGGCTGGTCGAGGAGCGCAGCCAGCACCTCGTGCACGGCGAGTTCTCCTCGAAGTTCGCAGCGGCCGTCGCAGCTGCGCCCCACCTCGGCGACCCGGAGGTCATCGAGGCGGCACCCGGCACGCACGGCGAGGCCAAGGCGATGCCCGGGGTCGACGCCTACGCCCTGACCCACAACGAGACGTCGACCGGCGTCGCCATGCCCCTGGAGCGCCCGGTGGGCGCCGACCCGGGAGCGCTCGTGCTCGTCGACGCCACATCGGCGGCCGGCGGGCTCCGCTTCGACCCAGCGGAGACCGACGTCTACTACTTCGCCCCGCAGAAGTGCCTCGCCAGCGACGGGGGGCTCTGGCTCGCCGCCTGCTCGCCCGCCGCCCTCGAGCGGGTCGAGCGGATCGGCAAAGGTGACCGGTGGATCCCCGCCAGCCTCGACCTCGCGACCGCCCTCGAGAACAGCCGCAAGGACCAGACCTACAACACGCCGGCCATCGCCACCCTCTTCCTGCTCGACCAGCAGCTGCGGTGGTTGAACGGCAACGGGGGCCTCGAGTGGGCGGCCAACCGCTCCGACCTGTCAGCGGCGACGCTCTACCGGTGGGCGGAGACCCGGGCATGGGCGACGCCCTTCGTCCGAGACCCCGCCATGCGGTCGTCGGTGGTGGGGACCATCGACATCGACGACGCCATCCCCGCCCCGGTGGTCAGCGACGTGCTGCGGGCCAACGGGATCCTCGACACCGACTCGTACCGCAAGCTCGGGCGCAACCAGCTGCGGATCGGCATGTTCCCCGCCGTCGACCCGGCCGACGTGGCTGCGCTCACCGCCTGCGTCGACCACGTCGTCGAGCAGCTGTCGTAGCTCTCGGGCGCAGCCGCCTGGCGGCGGTCGTGAGGTCGACGTCGACCCGAGCGGCATCGGGCTCGTCCGGTCGCCCGACGCAAGCCCTGCGGTGGAAGACGAGACCGCACACGGCTGACCCGCCACGCCACTGGCTCCCGCCCCGCTGGACGACCCCGCCCGTTCTGCCACACTCCTGCGATGGCCGGGCTCGTGGTCCATGCAGTGGTCTACGCCGCCATCAACGTGCTGCTCGTGGTGATCTGGGTGCTCAGCGGTGGTCGGGAGAACGAGTTCTGGCCCATCTGGCCGATCGTCGTGTGGGGCACGGCGCTCGTCATCCACGCAGGAGCCGTGCTCGGCCCCGACCTCGTCCGGCGCCGAGCACCGGGGCCGACCGGCGCAGGTCGTGCGGCGTCGGAGGCGCCCGTCGTCAAGCTCTCCAGCCAGCTCGACACCTCGGCGCAACCCCGTCCAGGGGCGCCCGGTCGTCGTTGGGTGGCCGTGATGTTCACCGACATCGTCGGGTCGACCAGGCTGAACGAAGCCCTCGGTGACGTCGAGTGGCATCGCCTCCTCGCCAGCCACCGCTCGCTCGTGCGGCGGGCGGTGACCGAGCGCGGCGGCACCGAGGTGGGCACGGCGGGCGACGGTGCGCTCGCCCGCTTCGACCACCCCACGAGTGCCGTGCTCTGCGCCATCGACATCCAGCGGTCCATCGAGGACCAGCGCGAGGACCACTCGTTCGTCCCCCAGGTCCGCATCGGGATCCATGCGGGTGAGACGGTCGACGACGACGGTGACCTCGTCGGACGGGTCGTCAACCTCGCCTCGAGGGTTGTGTCGGAGGCGGGGGCCGGCGAGATCCTGGTGACGGAACCCGTGGCCGACCAGCTCGTCCCGAGCCTCGAGGTCGAGGACCGAGGCCTCCGCCCCCTGAAGGGGCTGCCACAACCCCGCCACCTGCTCGCCATCCGCTGGTCTGCGGCCGCGACCGGACCGCCCACGACCTGAGGAGGCGCCCGTGGACGCCGTCGACCGACACCGGTCGCCGCCGGCTGGCCACGCTGACCGCCCCGCTCGGCGTGATCACGTCGTGCGCAGCGCGCCGTCGTGGCCTGCTCAGGGCGTCCAGGGGGCGCGCATGCTCGACAGCCAGGCGAAGACCTCCCGCCGGGTGAGCGGACCCCTCGCCTGCCACGGGGTGGGGATGGCGCCCTCGGTGACCAGCGAGGCGTGCTCCGCCCGTGCGACGGTCAGGGAGTCCCGGTCGAGGGCGCAGCGGGTCGCCTCCACGTCGACCCCGAAGAGCGCGGCTGCGTTCCCCCCGAAGACCTTGGCCTTGAGCTCGTCGGTGAGGGCCGGGTAGCCGAAGCGCTCCTGGAGCTCGGGCGAGATCTGGAACGCCCTGAACGCCATGATCTGGGGCTGGGGGGAGCCGTACCAGACGCCGTCGGTCCCCCACAGCACCCGGTCCTCGCCGACGTGGCGGAGGAGCTTGCCGACGGTGTGGGCGGCCTCGTCGGGGTTCGAGAGCGTCTCCCGCCAGGTCGTCCCGAGCTCCGCCCACACGTTCTCGTTGGGACCGACGCCGTGCTCCTCGAGCGCCCGCACGAGGGAGTCGACTCCGAGACGGGCGGCGGCGGGGTCGTAGGGGCCCTCGGTCGTCTGGATCTCATACGCGCCGTGGTAGATGACGAAGTCCATGTCGGGGTAGCGCCTCGACAGGGCGACGAAGTCCCGCGGACCGTTGTTGGCCCGGTCGAACTCGAGCAGCGGCAGGCCCTTGTGGCCGCACATGATGCGCACGCCGAGCTCCCGGGCCTTCTCGACCACCGGGATCCCGACCGCAGGGTCGTCGAGGGCGAAGCCACGACCGTCGGGACCCCAGGCCGTGTACACCTTGAACGCCGCCACCTCGAGCGTCCCCGCCGTGCGCTCCATCTCCCCGAGCCGCATCGACAGGTCGCCGAAGTTCGGGGCGATCACGTCGTGCAGGAGCACCCGGTCGGCACCAGGCGTGCTGAGCGCGGCGGCCAGTCGCCGGGTCTCGCGCTTCTCCTCCCACGGCACCGGGGCGTCGAGGGGGCCGGAGTTCGGCACGTCAGACAGCAGGGCGATCGTGGTGTCGGAGGCGAGGAACATGTCGTGCAGGTAGGCGGTGCGGTCGAGGCAGCGGTAGGGGTCCGTCTCCGTGCACCCTTCGGGGACGAGGCCGGCCACCATGCTGGCGATGCGCCTGGCGTTCTCCCGCCACGGCCCGTCGGGCACCACGTGGTGGGTGTGCACGTCGAAGATGAACTCGTCGCCGGCCAGCGCCTCCTCGCAGGCCGCCACGTCCTCGGGCTCGGGCGTGACGAAGGTGCCGCCCGGGCCCGTGGTCGTCGTCGACCCCGGCCTGGCCGTGGTCGGCGCCGACGTGGGAGCCCCGTCTCGGGAGCAGGCGTTGAAGACGACCAACGAGGCGGCGACGCCGGCGCTGCTCTGGAGGAAGCGGCGCCGCTCGATCCCGTTGCGCCGCGCCGCGACCTCGACCCGCTCGAGCACGGCGTCGGCCACCCGGCGGTCGGCGGCGGTGGGGGGCGGGGGGAGGAACTCGCCGTTGGAGACCGGTCCGGGCCGCAGCGGCAGCTCGGGACGCCGATCGGGGAGCTGCTCGAGCCGCCGGCGCCATGCGCTCACCAGCGGCAACCTACTCAGCTGGACGCTCCGAGTTCGGACGGGTCCGATCTGGACGGGCTCGGAGTCGTGCAGCTCGGCTCCTGCGCAGCGTCCCCGCCGGCACGGACGAGCCGATCCTGGGAAGGTCGCGGCGAGGGACGGCTGCGGAGGGGGCGGGCGTGACGGGCAAGGGGTTCGAGGGCGTGATCGGCAAGACGTTCGAGGAGTCCGAGGCGTGGTGGCCTCCGCTCTCGACGGCGCCCGAGGGTGCACCCAACGTCGTGGTCGTCCTCCTCGACGACGTCGGCTACGCCCAGCTCGGCTGCTACGGCTCCGACATCGCCACCCCGACGTTCGACCGCCTCGCCGCCGGCGGCCTCCGGTTCTCGAGCTTCCACACGACGGCGCTGTGCTCGCCGACCCGTGCATGCCTGCTGACCGGGCGGAACCACCACGCCAACGGGATGGGGCGCATCGTCGAGTTCTCGTCCGGGTTCCCCGGCTACGACGCCACCATCCCGCCGGAGCACGGCTACCTGTCGCAGATCCTCAGCCGGAGCCACTACGCGACGTTCGCAGTGGGCAAGTGGCACCTCACCCCCGCCCACGAGATGGCGCCCGGGGGTCCGCGGGACCACTGGCCGACCAGGAAGGGCTTCGACCGCTTCTACGGCTTCCTCGCCGGAGAGACCGACCAGTACCACCCGGACCTCGTCGCCGACGGCCAGCAGGTGTGGCCGCCGAGGACGCCTGCGGAGGGCTACCACCTCACCGAGGACCTGGCCGACCGCGCCGTCGCCATGGTCGGCGACCTGCGGGCCTACTCGCCCACGAAGCCCTTCCTCCTCTGGTTCGCGCCCGGCGCGTGCCACGCCCCCCACCAGGCCCCGCCCGACTTCATCGAGCGCTACCGGGGCGCCTTCGACCACGGCTGGGACGCGTGGCGGGACCAGGTCTTCGAGCGCCAGGTGGCGTCTGGCCTCCTGCCGCCGGGGACCGAGCTGTCCGAGCGGCCGAGCTGGGTGCCGGCGTGGTCGACCCTGTCCGACGACGAGCGCCGGCTCTACGCCCGGATGATGGAGGTCTACGCCGGCTTCCTCACCCACACGGACGCGCAGGTGGGTCGGGTCCTCGACCACCTCGAGCGGCTCGGCGAGCTCGAGGACACCGTCGTGCTCGTGATGAGCGACAACGGTGCGTCGGCGGAGGGTGGCCCCGGTGGCTCCTTCAACGAGGCCTTCTTCTTCAACTTCGTGCCCGAGCGGCTCGAGGAGAACCTGGCCCGCATCGACGACCTCGGCGGTCCGAACGCCAACAACCACTACCCGTGGGGCTGGGCGTGGGCCGGGAACACCCCCCTGAAGCGGTTCAAGCGCGACACGCACGAGGGCGGCGTCACCGACCCGCTCATCGTGCACTGGCCGGCCCGGATCGGCTCGCCCGGGGAGACCCGCCACCAGTACGTCCACGCCGTCGACGTCCTGCCCACCCTCCTCGACCTCATCGGGGTCGAGCCGCCGACGGAGATCGAGGGTGTCACCCAGGCGCCGTTCGACGGTGCCAGCTTCGCGGCCGCCATCGCCGACGGCGAGGCCCCGCCGCCCCGCACCACGCAGTACTACGAGATGCTCGGCTCCCGGGCGATCTACCACGACGGCTGGAAGGCCGTCGTGTTCCACCCGCCGGCACTGATGACCTACGACGGCACCGACGCCGGACGCCGCTCGTTCGACGACGACATCTGGGAGCTGTACCACGTCGCGAACGACTTCTCCGAGGTCCACGACCTGGCCGCGCAGGAGCCCGGGAAGCTGCAGGAGCTCCAGGAGCTGTGGTGGCAGGAGGCCGAGCGCAACCAGGTGCTCCCGCTCAACAACCAGCCCGGCAGGTTCGGCGACCGGAGGTTCCGACGCGACCGGTACGTGTACCAGGCGGGCGTCGGCTCGATCCCGGAGTCGATGGCGCCCAACCTCCGGAACCGGCCGTGGTCGATGGCTGCGTCGATCACCGTCCCGGGCGACGGGCCGTGCGACGGCATCCTCGTCGGCCACGGCGGCAGCTCGGGCGGCTACGCGCTCCACCTCTCAGGTCGACGCCTGCAGTACGTCAACAACCTGCTGGGGGCGGACATCACCACCATCACCGCCGAGGTCGAGCTCCCAGCCGGGGCCGTCGTCGTGCGGGCGACCTTCACCCCGACCGGTCGCCTCCAGGGCGACCTCGAGCTCTGGTACGGCGACGTCCCCGTCGGGCGGGGCCACATCGCCGCCACCACGCCGCTGACCTACGGGGTCGAGCCGTTCTCGGTCGGCGAGCAGCGCATGACGCCGATCGTGCCCGGGCTCGTCGGCCGGGCCGCGCTCCCGGCTGGGGTGCTCGACGCCGTCGTCATCGAGGCGGTGGGCCCGCCCCACCGCGACCCCGAGGCCGAGCAGCGGGCCGCGCTCGCCATCCAGTAGCCGACGAGCTCCGGATCAGCCGCCCGAGGCGTCCTGGACCCTGGTCTTGCCGGAGGAGATCCACGGCATCATCGAGCGGAGCTGCTCGCCCACCTGCTCGATCTGGTGGGCCTGCCCGGCCTTCTCCAGCTCGGTGAAGCGGGCCCGGCCGCTCCGGCTCTCGGCGATCCACTCCTCGGCGAACGCACCGGTCTGGATCTCGGTGAGGATCTCCTTCATGCGGGCCTTGGTGTCGGCGTCGACGATGCGGGGCCCGCGGGTGAGGTCGCCGTACTCGGCGGTGTCGGAGATCGAGTAGCGCATGCCGCCGATGCCCTGCTCGTACATCAGGTCGACGATGAGCTTGAGCTCGTGGAGGCACTCGAAGTAGGCGCTCTCGGGCTGGTAGCCGGCCTCGACGAGGGTCTCGAAGCCGGCCTGCACGAGCGCGGTGACGCCGCCGCACAGCACCACCTGCTCGCCGAAGAGGTCGGTCTCGGTCTCCTCCTCGAAGGTCGTCTCGAGCACGCCGGCACGGGTGCCGCCGATGGCGTCGGCGTAGCTCATCGCGAGGTCGCGGGCCTTGCCGCTCGCGTCCTGGGCCACGGCGACGAGGCACGGGACCCCGCCGCCCTCGCTGTAGGTCCGCCGCACGAGGTGCCCCGGCCCCTTCGGCGCCACCATGGCGACGTCGATGCCGGCGGGCGGGGAGATCTGGTCGAAGCGGATGTTGAAGCCGTGGGCGAAGAGGAGGGCGTCGCCGTCCCGCAGGTTGGGTGCGATCGCCTCCTCGTAGACGGCCTTCTGCTCGGTGTCGGGCAGGAGGAGCATCACGACGTCCGCCTCGGCTGCCGCCTCCTCCACCGAGCGGACCTGGAGCCCGGCCTCCTCGGCCTTGGCCCTCGAGGAGGAGCCGTCACGGAGCCCGACCCGCACGTCGACGCCCGACTCCTTCAGGTTCAGGGCGTGGGCGTGGCCCTGGGAGCCGTAGCCGATGACGGCCACCTTGCGCCCGGCGATCAGCGCCCGGTCGGCGTCGTCCTCGTAGAACACCTTGGCTGCCATCGTCTAACCCACCTTGTCCTTCTTGACGGGGCGCAGGCGAGGTGCGCTGCGCTCGAGCTTGGGCAGCGCGACCCGGCCGGTGCGCTGCAGCTCCACGATCCCATACGGGCGGAGGAGCTCTTCGAAGTCGTCGATCTTGGCCGGGTTGCCGTCGAGGCTGACCGTCAGCTGGTCGTGGCCGACGGCCAGGATCCGGCCCTCGAAGATCTGGA
>CADCSY010000124.1 GCA_902805555.1 uncultured Acidimicrobiales bacterium
CAACCAGGAGGGCGCCGCCGCCAACGAGCACGATGCCACCGGCCATGACGTCGGCGGCCAGCTCGGGCGGGGTCGCGTCGAGCGTGCCGGTGACGGCGTCGACGATCGCCGCCACCGGCTCGTCGACGGCCCGCCGCAGCTCCTCGGTCGACAGCGGGACGCCACGCGGGAGCCCGGTCACGAGGTCCCGGCCCCGGACCTCCGTCGTCCCCTCCTCCTCCAGCGGCCACGCCGACGCCATCGTCACCTTGATCTGCTCGGACGTCCGCTCACCGAGCGCCAGCCCCTTCTCCCGCTTGACGAGCTCGATGATGGCATCGTCGAGCTCGTCGCCACCGACGCGCAGCGAGCGGCTGGTCACCACGCCGCCGAGCGAGATGACCGCCACCTCGGTGGTGCCCCCACCGATGTCGACGACCATGCTCCCGGTCGGGTCCTGCACCGGCAGCCCGGCCCCGATGGCCGCCGCCATGGGCTCCAGCATCGTGTAGACCGGCTTGCGGGCACCGGCCAGCTCGGCGACCTCCTCGACAGCCCGCCGCTCCACCCCGGTGATGCCCGACGGCACGCACACCACCATGCGGGGCTTGGTCCAGCGCCGCTCGTGCACCCGGTGGACGAAGTAGCGGAGCATCTTCTCGCACAGGTCGAAGTCGGCGATGACCCCGTCGGCCAGCGGCCGGACGGCGCGGAGGTGGGCCGGCGTCCGCCCGACCATGCGCTTGGCGTCCGTCCCCACCGCCACCGGCCTGCCGCTCCGGGTGTCGACCGCCACCACCGACGGCTCGTCGAGGACGATGCCCCGCCCCCGCAGGTAGACGACCGTGTTGGCGGTGCCGAGGTCGACCGCCATGTCGCGGCCCCTGAGCTCCCGCAGGGTGCTGTCGGGCATCGGGGCTCCAGGCGGGTGGCGGTCGGCGCAGACGGGCGGACCCGGGCCCTCCGGCAGCGACACCGCTGCCCGGGGCGGGCGCTCAGCTCCCGGAGGCTGCCAGCGCGGGGAAGAACAGGCCGATCTCGCGCTCCGCCGACGTGGCGGAGTCGGAGCCGTGCACCAGGTTCTCGGTCAGCAGGGTGCCGAGGTCGCCGCGGATCGTGCCGGGGGCCGCCTCCCGCGGGTTGGTGGCGCCCATGAGCGTCCGCACCACCTGCCAGGTGTCCTCGGGGCCCTCGACCACGAGCAGCATGGCGGCGGACCGGGTGATGAAGGAGACGAGGTCGTCGAAGAACGGCTTGCCCTCGTGCTCGCCGTAGTGGGTCCTCGCCGTCTGGTCGTCGATGACCCGGAGCTCGGCGGCGGCGAGCCGCAGGCCCTTGCGCTCCAGCCTCGCGATGATCTCCCCGGAGAGCCCGCGCTCGACGGCGTCGGGCTTGCAGATGACGAAGGTGCGGTCCATGAGGTCGCTCAGGCTATGGGGCCTCCCGGCCGCCGACGAATCGGCAGGGCGGCTCAGCGAGGGGTGCGTGCCGAGACGCCGAGACGCCGCCGGGCCTCACCGACGACGTACAGGGAGCCGGTCACGAGGATGAGGTCGTCCGTGCCGGCCGCCTCGCCGACCCGGAGGAGCGCGTCGCCCACGCTCGTGGCGATGACGGCCTCCACGCCGACCGCCTCGGCCGCCGCCGCCACCTCGGCCGCCGGCATGGCCCGGGGGTAGTCGGCGGCGCAGGCGACCACCAGCTCCACCTCCCGCTCGGCCAGCACCTCGAGCATCTCGACGGCGTCGCGGCCCCGGCTCAGGCCGACGACCAGGAACCGCGACCCGGGCACGTCGAAGTCGTCGAGGGTGATGGCGGCGGCGTGGGCACCGGCCGGGTTGTGGGCGCCGTCGAGGATGACGAGCGGCTGGCGCCCGACCACCTCGAACCGTCCGGGGACGGTGACGGCCTCCATGCTGCGCTGCAGCACCTCGGGGTCGGTGGGCCGGCCGAAGAACGTCTCGACGGCGACGACGGCGGCGGCGACGTTGTCGCCCTGGTGCGCCCCGTGGAGGGGCACGAAGACCTCGTCGTACACGGCCATGGGGGTGCGCAGGGCGAGCACCCGGCCGCCGACGGCCACGTCGTTCTCCAGCACCTCGAAGTCCCGACCGGCGAGGAGCAGCGAGGTGGGGGCCGCCTCCTCGAAGACGGGGAGGAGGTCGGGGTCGGTCTCCCCGAGCACCAGCGCCGACCCGGGCTTCACGATCCCCGCCTTCTCCCGAGCGATGTGGGCGCGGGTGGGACCGAGGACGTCGGTGTGGTCGAGCGCGATGTTGGTCACCACCGCGACCTCGGCGTCGGCCACGTTGGTCGAGTCCCAGCGACCGGCCATGCCGACCTCGAGGACGGCGACGTCGACGGCGATGTCGGCGAACCAGCGGAAGGCGGCGAGGGTGAGGATGTCGAAGCGGCTCGGCCGGACCCCGCCCAGCGCCTCGAGGGCGGCGATGG
>CADCSY010000125.1 GCA_902805555.1 uncultured Acidimicrobiales bacterium
GTGTCTGCTGCCGTAATGGCGACGGTGACCGTGTCGGTCTCGTCCTGCAGGCCGCTCGCGGCGGTGAAGCTGGTGACGACGGTGAGAGCGCAGTCACCAACCGGGGCGTCCGCAGCGACGTCCACAGCGAACTCCAGAGAGTCGGCAGTGGGGCCAGCGCCCGGCGCGAACGGCTGGTCGACGACGCAGGCACCGGTGACGGTGACCAAGTCGACGGCGGTGATGTCGGCAGAGGTCACCGTGAGCGGGAAGGTCCCACCCTGGACACCCGGGCCGCCCGCCGTTGCCGTCACCACGTTCTGGGCGACGGTGGTGAAGTCCACCGTCACCGTCCGCGTGTTGCCGGCAGCGTCCTCGACCGTGAGCGTCAGGACGCACGTCGCCGAGGCGGCCAGGTCGGCCGTCGGGTTGAACGTGAGGGTGCTCCCGGCCGCGACCGAGCTCCCGGCAACGGCGGCGCCGCCACACGTCAGCGAGGCGATGCTCGCTGCGTCCAGTGCCTCGTCGAACGTTGCGGTCAGGTCCGCCGTGACGGCGACGCCCGTGGCCCCGTCGGCCGGGACAGATGACAGGAGCACCGGGGCGGTGGTGTCCGGTGCAGCGACGATCTCGACGGTCACCGTGTCCGTCTCCGGCGCGAAGCCGCTGTCGGGGGTGAAGGTCGTGATGACGGTGAGCTCGCAGTCGCCGATCGTGGCGTCTGCGTTCACCTCCACCGCGAACTCCAGGGAGCCGGTGCTGGTGTCACCGGGCGCGAACGGCTGGGGGTCGACGCAGTCACCGGTGACGGTGACCCCTGCGACCTCGGTGACGTCGCTCGTCGTGACCGTCAGCGGGAAGGTGCCACCCTGGGGAGCGGGGCCCTCGGCCGTGACCGTCGCCTCGTCCTGGGGTGTGACCGGGAGCTCGGTGAAGGTGATGGTGCCACCAGTCCCGAAGTCCTCTGTCGGCTGGCCGTCGGCGTCGAGCTCGAGGCGCGTGTTGGCACCCTGGTCCTGGTAGATCACCGGGGTGACCGTCTCGGCGCCGCCGCAGTCGACGACGAAGGTGATCACGCCGCCGACCGGCACGACAGCCCCGAAGCTCTGAGCCGGGGTCGTGACGTTGGTGCCGTTGATCGTGACGATCCTCGCGGCCACCGTTCCTGCGAGGGCGAGCCCAGGCGTGGCCGGGTCCTCCTCGAAGATGGTGTTGCCCTCGGCGTCGATGGTGACGTTGTCACCGGCGACCAGCGTGATGCGGAAGTCCTCGCCCTGGTTCAGCCCGCTCACCGTGTACGTGCGCTGGTCGGTCGTGTCGTCGGACTCGATGGTCGGGTCGGTGCACAGGATGGTGGCGTCGCCCTGGGGGCTGACGGCCAACGTCTCGTTGCTGCCGCACGGGTCGGCGAGGCCGTCCTCGACGATCAGCTCGTAGGTGCGGGTGAGGAAGAACGACATCGTCCCACGCGTGACCGCGCGCTCTGGGTTGTAGATCCCGGCAGCCTCACCGTCGACGATGTCGAGGGCCTCGAGGCGGTTGATGTTGCTCTCGTGCACGCTCTGCTCGTCGTCGGTGAACGCGTCGTTGGTGGTGCCGGGGACCTCGACGCCGGCCTCCTCGAGCGTGTTGACGAGGAAGGTCGCCATCTGCGCACGGCTGACCGAGGCGCCCGGCCGGTAGGTGCCGTCGGGGTAGCCGCGGACGATGCCGAGCGCTGCCGCGTCGTTGATGTTGTCCTCGTGGACCGAGCCCTCGTCGTCGGGGAACTGGTCGAAGGCGTTGGCCGGGCGGGTGAAGTTGTCGACCCGGTCGAGGATGTTCATGACGAACGAGGCCAGCTGGCCACGGGTGACCTCGTTGCCGGTGCCGAACAGCAGCGAGCCGAACTGGCCGACGGTGATGTCACAGGCGGCCAGGCAGTCGACGGCGTCCTCCACGTCGTTCGGCAGGTCGTCGGTGTCCTCGAGCCCCGTGTCGGTGAAGCCGTCCTCCGCCGAGTTCGCACAGGCGTCGTTGGCGTCGATGGCGGCCGCAGCCGGACTGATGGGCAGGAGGCCGAAGGCCATGGCGGCCACCGACACTGCGCCGAGCAGGCGCACGTTGCGCCTCTTGCGATTGGGTTGAATCAAACCCGTTCCCTTTCGTCTGTAGCTCCTGGAGCCCCCACCGGGTGGCGGGCGGTCTCCCTCCGTCGCGCGGACGAGACCGGGCGGCGAGGAGGGCGTGCCACCCCCCGACCGTCTCTTCCACGCCGTCCCTCTAACGGGGTCGAGCCCGCGCGCGTTACACACGTCACGTGCGACCACCTGCTCCGGGATCGGTGACCGTCGCGGCGTGGGCCGGCTCGACCAACCTCGGGGACGAGCTGCTCCTCGCCGCACTGGTCGCCAAGCTCCGTCGACGGGGCCTTCGCCCGCACGTCCTCTCCGTCGACCCCGGGGCCACCTCCGCCGCCCACGACGTGTCGGCGTCGACGACGAGAGGCCTCGTCAAGCCACCGATGACCCGATCGGCCGGGGTGCTGCTCGGGGGCGGCGGGCTGCTCCAAGACGAGACGAGCCCGTTCAACCTCCCCTTCCACCTCGGACGGGCGTGGCTGGCGGCGGCTCCCGGCCGGCCGTTCGCAGGGATCGGCCTCGGCGCCGGTCCGCTCAGCCCGACCGCCAGGAGGGTGGTCCGGCGGGCGCTCTCCCCCGCCGTGGCGGTGAGCGTGCGGGACCTCGCCTCGCAGGACCTGCTCCGGTCGCTCGGGGTGCCCAGCACCCTTGCCGCCGACCTCGCCGTCTCGCTCCCTGCACCTCAGGTCCGGGTCGAGGGTCGCGTCGCCGTGGCCCTGCGACCGTGGACCGGGGCCAGGAGCATGGTCCCCGTGGAGCGTCGCCGCACCGGCGGGTCGCCGGCGCCGGAGTGGTTCGTGCCCGGCATGGCGGCGGCGCTCGACCAGGTCGCCGACCGGACGGGGCTGGCGCTGCACTTCGTGGCGCTGCAGCGCGACCGGGACGACGCAGTGCACCGAGCGGTGGCAGACCGGATGCGGGCGACCGTCACCTTCGCCACACCCGACCTGGACACGGTCGTGGCCGAGGTCGCAGCGTGCGAGGCAGTGATCGCCATGCGCTACCACGCAGGCATCGCCGCCCTGCTGGGGGGCCGTCCCGCCGTGCTGATCGGCTACTCGTCGAAGGTCGCCTCCCTGGCGGCCGATGTCCCCGGCGGCATGAAGGCGCTCGCCTGGGGCCCCGCCGCCCCCGGTGCCCTGGCGGACGCGCTGGTCTCGGTCGTCGGCGCCACCGGACCGGTCTGCGACGCACGTGAGCGCCTCCGGTCGCGTGAGCTCGGCAACGACGTCGTCATCGACCGCCTGCTCGAAGCCGCATCCGCTCGGTGAGGCGCCGGGGCGCAGCCTCGACCTCAGCAGGAGGGTCAGCGAGCTCCTCGAGGAGGACGTCGAGGATGCGCTCGGACGGGCGGTTGGTGAGCTCGGCCACCGCCCGGCGGTGGGCACCGGGATCGGCGAGGAACGACTCGATCACCGCAGGATCGCCCCGCGCCACCACGACGTTGGCCCCGATGCCGTCCGGCCGCTCCGAACGGGTCCGCCAGACGAGCGTGGGCACACCGAGCAGTGCGCACTCCTCCTGGATCGATCCGCCGTCGGTGATCACCAGGGGGGCTGAGCGGAGCCAGGAGATGAACTCGCCGTGGGGAGCCAGGCCGCGGATCTCGACGCCGGCTTCCGCCAGCCGCCCGAGGGCGCCCCGCCGGCCGAGCACCTCCCGGGTCGGACCGTGGACGACGAGCCTGACGGGCTGGGTGCGGACGAGGCGGAGCAGCAGCTCGACGAAGTCGCCGACCACCCGGGGGCTGTAGAGGTTCTCGACCCGGTGCATGCTGGCCACGACGGGGCCCGCCGGCACCTCCGCCGTGGCCGACGCCGCTGCGACCGCCTCCACCGAGGTGTTGCCCCCGACCTCCACCACCCTCCCGCTGACGCCCATCGCCGACAGGTTGGCGACAGCTGCGGCGCTCGGGGCGAAGAGCAGGTCCGACCACCGCATGACGAGGAGGCGGATCGCCTCCTCGGGGAACGGGTGGAGGAGGCTGTGAGACCGGAGGCCGGCCTCGAGGTGGGCGACCCGGAGCCCGGCGCGGCGCGCCATGAGCGTCGACAGGAGCGTCGACGGCGTGTCCCCGTGGACGACGCAGATGCCGCCCGCGCCGCCGAACACCTCCCTGCGCAGCCACGAGCGGGAGGCGAGGCGAGCCCCGAGCGCGGCCGACCACCGCAGCGCCTGGGGCACCGAGTCGACGTCGCCCGCCCCCCCGAGCACGTGATCGGGTTCCCTGATCCCCAGCTCGGACCGGAGCGAGGTGGCCAGCCGGGCGTGCTGCCCGGAGTCGATGAGGCGGTGGTCGACGTCGCGGTCAGCCAGGAGCCGCAGCAGCGGCGCCGTCTTGATGTACTGCGCCTTCGTCCCCAGGAACACGTGCAGGCGGGGCTCCATCGACCGCCAGGATGGCAGGGCAGGGCGGACCTGCCCGCCCCGTCCGTCCCACCCCCCGTCCGTCGCTCAGGGCAAGCCGGAGGTCAGCGTCGCGTCCGGGGGGCGAACGGCCCCGCCGCTGCCGTCTCCTCGAGGACCGCCTCGTAGCGGTCGAGCACCACGTCCCAGCCGTACCTCGACTCGACGTAGCGCCGGCCGGCCTCCCCCATGGCCCGTCGCAGCCCGGCATCGCCCACCAGCAGGTCGATGGCCGCCTCGAGCTCGGCGAAGCCCTCGTAGGGGATGGCGCCGCCACTGCGCTCCGCCTGCCCCCGGAGCACGGCGCAGGCGCCCTGGACGAGGGCCGGCTTGCGCAGGGCCCACGCCTCGGTGAGCACCATCGAGAAGCTCTCGTAGTACGACGGCTGCACGAGCGCCAGGGACGCCGCCACCAGGCCGTGCTTGGTGGGCTCGTCCACGAAGCCGGTCAGGAAGACGTCCGGGTGGCCGGGGAGGCGGCGGATCGGCTCGCCGACGTAGAGCAGGGCCAGGTCGGAGGGGTTGCGCTGCTTGTAGGCGACGAAGGAGTCGAACAGCTCGTTCGCCCCCTTCGCCGGGTCGACCCGGCCGACGTACGCCAGGTACGGCCGGTCCCCGAGCCCGGTCCGGGTCAGCACCCCTCCCGGATCGGTCCTCGGCGGGTCGAGGTCGCTGCCGATGCCGAGCACCTCCCCCGGCACCTCGGTCCCCAGGCGGCGGGAGACGAGGTCGCGCTCCTCCTCGGTCAGGTACGCCATGCGGGTCGCGATGCGGAGGGTGGTGTCGTACACCGCCAGCCAGAACGGCGGCTCGTCGTGGGCGAGGGGGTGGAGCAGCGTCGGGGTGAGCGACGCGGCCACGGGCAGGCCCGCCGCCGTGGTCCAGTAGAGGTACGTGAAGAACACTGCGACGTCGAAGCGACCGGCGTTGTCCTGGAGCCACGCCGTCTGGCCGTCGAGCAGCGGCCCCTGGGCCTGCAGCCACTCCCGCTGGAGGAGCAGGGGCGGCACGTGGTCGTTGTAGTTGACCCGGGCGTTGAGCGGACCGAAGTACCGGTCGTCCCGCGGCGCCACCAGCGGCAGGCGGTGCACGGTGACCCCTTCGAGCGTGGTCGTCCCCGGCTGGTAGTGGTCGGCCCAGTCGACGTAGCTGAGCGCGCAGCTCGTGAGCACCTCGACGTCGTGGCCACGCGCCGCCATGCGGCTCGCGAACATGCGGGTCGCCTGCTCGGCGCCGCCGAAGATCTCGAGGCCGTACCGCTGGACGACGAACAGGAGGCGCACGGCTCAGGCCACGCTGAGCAGGTGGCGCAGGAAGGTCTCGGCGGCGCGCTGCGGCTGGAAGGCCTGCACCCGCTCGGCGCCCCGGCGGCACAGCTCGTCCCGTAGCGGCGCGTTGCCCAGCAGCTCGGCCATGCCCTCGGCGAGCAGCTCCGGGCCGGCGTCGGCGTCGACGAGCAGCCCGGCGTCGCCCACCGTCTCGGGGATGGCCGCGCACCGCCTGGCCAGCAGCGGCACGCCGTGGGCCATGGACTCCGCCAGCGGCATGCAGAAGCCCTCGTGCTCGCTGGCGGTGACGAAGACGTCGGCCACCGACCAGCAGGCCGCCAGCTCGGCTGCGCTGATGTGCCCGGTGAGGGTGGCCCGGTAGAGCCCGAGCTGGTGGATGAGACCTTCGAGCGCCTGCCGGTACAGCGGCAGGCGGCCGATGCCGGCGACGACCAGCCGGGCCTCGGGGACGATGTGGGTGCTGAGCACGTGGAAGGCCTGGAGCAGCAGGTCGACGCGCTTGTGCGGGAGGAGCTGGCCCACGTACAGCAGCGTCGGGCCCTTGCCCAGGATCCGCTCGAGCTCGCCGGGCATGCCCGGGTCCGGCGCCACGCCCCTGGGCCCGGCCACGTCGACGAGGAGGGGGGAGACCCGCACGTCGGGGAAGCCCATGGCCACGAGCTCGGCGGCGTTGTAGCGGGAGACGGCGAGGGCCAGGTCGACCTTGTCGCGCAGGAACCGCAGCTCGGCGCGCCCGGCCTCGAGCAGCGCGGCGAAGCCCGGGTCGAGGTCCTGGTAGTAGGAGGCCGGCGTGATGTTGTGGTACATCACGACGAGGCGGTCGCCGTGGGCGAGGAGGAACGAGAGCATCTCCGGCTCGCCGATCGAGGCGTGGAACACGAGCAGGTTCCGCTCCCCGCCACGTTCGACGGGCGGCGGGTAGTGGCGCAGCCGGCGCACGTCGTGGGCCAGGCCGGGGTGGACGTGGAGGGCGTAGATCTCCGACGACCCGATGCGGCGGAGGAGGTCCCGCAGCCGCAGCGCCGCGTCGGTGATCGCGTCGGCCGGGGAGGCGGAGACGAGGACCTGGTGGATCTCCACCGTCAGCGGATGGCGACGACGGCGTAGTCCTGCGCGGCGAACAGCAGCTGGTTGAGGCGCTCGACGTTGGCGTCGTGGGCAGCATCCCCGACCGGCTCGAGGCGGTCCACCTCGGGCGGGGGGGAGCGCCAGTCGATCACCGTGCTGGCGAAGCCGGCCTGCTCGAACAGGAACAGCAGCCACGCCGGGTGCACGGGGCGCACGTGGGTCGGGTCGACGTAGAAGGCGTGGGCGTAGACGTAGAGGGACTGGGGGTTGACGGTCTCGATGACGACCTTCCCGCCTGGCCGGACCCGGTCGGCGGCGAGGGCGACGAGGTCGACCGCCTGCTGGGGGGTGAGGTGCTCGATCACCTGGATGAGCGTCACGCCGCCGAGCGAGGCGGGGGCGGCGTCGCGGAGGCTTGCGAGGCCGTCGCCCCGGCGCACGTCGAGCCCCTGGGCGACGGCGCCCGACACGAGCGTCTCGTCGATCTCGACGCCCCACGCCGGCACGGACCGCTCGGCCAGGAGCGTCAGGAGCTCGCCTCGCCCGCAACCGATGTCGAGCACCGGGTCGTAGCCCACGAGCTCGTCGGCCAGGTCGGCGTAGCGGTCGAGCATCTCCTCGCGCGAGCCCCGGAAGGCGGTCTCGAAGGCGTCGTTCGAGTACCAGGGGTCGAAGGACTGCTTCCCCGCCGTCTCCTCGAGCGCCGCGACCCGGGCTGCCAGCGAGGCGACGGCCGCCGGGCCTCCGGCCTCCATCCGCTCCACGTCGGCCATCCGCTGCAGGACGCCGTCGACCTCCTTCCACATGTCGTCGTGGAAGTGGCGGGGCGGCACCGTGGCGATGTGGGCGAGCACCTTCAACATCTCGTTCACGAGCTGGGCCCAGTGGTCGAGCTGCTGGAGCACCGAGGCGTTCTGACGGGCGACCACCTTGCCGATGGCGCGGTGCAGCGCGTCGCCGCCAGGGACGCCGGAGTCGTAGCTCACCTTGTGGAGGCCGAAGTCGCTCCGCCCGTCGAGCTGGTCGACCAGCTCGCCCAGGTAGGAGTCCTGCGGAGGCGGTTCCTGCTTGCGGTGGGCGATGAGGCGCTGGAAGTGCTCCGCCAGCTGCGCCTCCAGGGCCACGGGGTAGGCGCCGCTCGACCGTCGGGCCGCCACCCGCTCCTTCAGCTGGCTGAGCACAGCATCGAGGTCGACGGAGTCGGGCTCCTGCTCCACGGGCGGCGACGCTACCCCCGCCACCTCGCCCACCTGCCCGCGCCGGTGGCGGCACCGGTTGCGCCGGCTCCTCCCGTGTGCAGTCGCCTGGGCGCGCGGCTCAGGTCACCGCCGGCCTGAGGTGCACGACGTCGCCCACGGCCACGGTGCGGCGCTCTCCACCGGCGAGGTCGACCACGAGGTGCCCGCTCTCGTCGACGTCGACCGCCTCGCCCGCGAAGGACCCGTCGCCGACCTGGACCACCACCTGCCGCCCCAGCGTGGTGCACCCGGCCCGGTGGGCTCGGGCGGTGACGGCGGCGCCGCCCTCGGCGACCAGGCCGGCGTACCGGCGCTCGAGGGCGGTGAGGTAGGCGTCCAGCACGTCGGCCGGCGCGATCTCCCGACCTGCCACGGCCGACACCGTCGTGGCCGAGGCCGCCAGGTCATCGGGCAGCGGCTCGGGCCAGCGGACGTTCATCCCCATCCCCACCACCAGACCAGCCACCTCCCCCTGGTCCACCACGGACTCCGCCAGCAGCCCGGCCAGCTTGCGAGAGACCCCGCCCACCTCGACGACGAGGTCGTTCGGCCACTTCAGCCCAGGCCTGAACCCGGCGACCTCCTCGACGGCGTCAGCGGCTGCGAGGCCGGCGGCGACGGTCACGAGGTGGGTCCTCCCGGGCGGAAGGGCAGGGCGCAGCAGCACCGAGACGAGCAACGAGGACCCGGGCGGTGCCTGCCAGGTGCGCCCGAGCCTGCCCCGACCCGCCGTCTGGTGGTCTGCGACCAGCACGGTCCCCTCGGGGGCGCCGGCCCGGACGAGCTCGAGCAGGTCGGTGTTCGTCGACCCCGTCTCGGCCACCCGGCGCACGTCGGTGAAGCGGCCGTGGCCGGCGGGTTCCACCGGGGTCGGCACGGTCTGGAACGATAGGCGGCACCATGAGCACAACTGCGCGCCCCCTGCCGACGAAGGTCCTCATCGCCAACCGCGGCGAGATCGCCGTGCGGGTGATCCGAACCTGCCGGGAGCTGGGGATCGCCACGGTCGCCATCTACTCCGAGCTCGACCGGGACGCCCTCCACGTGCGGCTCGCCGACGAGGCGTACGCCCTCGGCGGCCAGACCGCGGCTGAGAGCTACCTCAACACCGAGGCGATCGTCGACGTCATCACCCGCAGCGGGGCCGACGCCGTCCACCCGGGCTACGGCTTCTTCTCGGAGAACACCGACTTCGCTCGTCGGGTCAGCGAGCTCGGCGTCACGTTCATCGGCCCTCCCCCCGGTGCCATCGAGGTGATGGGCGACAAGATCAGCTCCCGCGAGGCTGCCGACACGGCCGGTGTGCCCGGCGTCCCCGGCCGCAACGACGTGCTCCAGTCGGCGGACGAGGTGGTGGCGTTCGGGGAGGAGTTCGGCTGGCCCGTGGCCATCAAGGCCGCCTACGGCGGTGGCGGGCGAGGCATGAAGGTCGTGCAGCAGGCGGGTGAGGCCGCCGCCGCGCTCGAGTCGGCGCAGCGCGAGGCCAAGGCGGCCTTCGGTCGCGACGAGGCCTACCTCGAGCGCTACCTGACGTGGCCGCGCCACGTCGAGATGCAGGTCATGGCCGACACCCACGGCAACGCCGTGTGGATCGGCGAGCGCGACTGCTCGGCCCAGCGCCGCCACCAGAAGCTGGTGGAGGAGAGCCCGGCGCCGGCGTTCCCCGCCGAGGTCCGTCGGGCGATGGGCGAGGCTGCGGTCAAGGTCGCCCTCGCCTGCGGCTACGTCAACGCCGGCACCGTCGAGTTCCTGTTCCAGGACGGCGAGTTCTTCTTCCTCGAGATGAACACCCGCCTCCAGGTCGAGCACCCGGTCACCGAGGCGGTCACCGGCATCGACCTCGTGGCCGAGCAGCTGTCGATCGCAGCCGGCAACCCCCTGTCGTTCACCCAGGACGACATCGAGCTGCGTGGCCACGCCATCGAAGCCCGCATCAACGCCGAGGACCCGACCGGGGGCCGGTTCCTGCCGTCGCCCGGCAGGATCACGAGGCTGCAGATCCCCGACGGCCCGTTCGTGCGCTTCGACGCCGGCTACGCCGAGGGCGACGAGGTCAGCCAGTTCTACGACAACCTCATCGCCAAGCTCGTCGTGTGGGGGCGCGACCGGGAGGAGGCCCGAAAGCGCCTCCTGCGGGCGCTCGACGAGCTCGTGATCGAGGGCGTGGCGACCACCACGCCGGCCCACAAGCTGATCCTCGCCCACCCCGACTTCATCGCCGCCGAGCACTCGACCAAGTGGGTCGAGGAGGTGCTCGACATGTCGTCGATCACTGCGCCAGCGCCGGCCGCGCCCCCGGCGGGAGAGGACGGGGAGCAGCGGGTGCGCCGCCAGGTCGACGTCGAGGTGGACGGGCGGCGCTTCGCCGTCGCCATGTGGGTGCCCGAGGGGCTGCCGGTGGCCACCGTTGGCGGTGGCGCGGCGCGCAAGGCCCGGCCGAAGCCCGCAACGAGCGGCGGAGGGGCGGCCGGCACCGGGCAGGTGATCGCACCGATGCAGGGGACGATCGTGAAGGTGCTCGTGGCTGCGGGGGACGAGGTCCAGGTCGGGACGCCGGTGCTGGTGCTCGAAGCCATGAAGATGGAGAACCAGATCAGCGCCGAGAAGGCCGGCAAGGTGACCGAGGTGCGATGTGAGCCCGGCCAGGCGGTCGGCGCCGGCGACGTCGTCCTCGTCATCGAGTAGCCCGGCGCTCCGGCGTCCTCTCCCGCCCATCCCCCGTTCTGGCGGTCGGATCCGGCCCTGGGGCCCCGATCTGGCCGCCAGAACGGTGCGTACCGGCTCCGCGACGCCAGCTCGGGCGGTGGTAGCCATGGCCCATGGCCATCACCAACCGAGTCACCGAGCTGCTCGGCGTCGAGATCCCGATCGTGCAGGCGCCGATGGGCTGGATCGCACGGGCGCAGCTCGCGTCGGCCGTCTCCGACGCCGGGGCCATGGGCATCATCGAGACCTCCTCGGGTGAGCTCGACGCCGTGCGCGAGGAGATCCGCAAGATGCGGGACCTCACCGACAAGCCCTTCGGGGTGAACATCGCCCAGGCGTTCGTGCGTGACCCGGCGATCGTGGACTTCGTGGTCGACCAGGGCGTGCGCTTCGTCACCACGTCGGCCGGTGACCCCACCCGCTACACCGCGCAGCTGAAGGACGCAGGCCTGACCGTCTTCCACGTCGTGCCCACCCTGAGGGGCGCCAGCAAGGCGGTCGACGCGGGCGTGGACGGCCTCGTCGTCGAGGGCGGCGAGGGCGGGGGCTTCAAGAACCCGAGGGACGTGGCGTCGATGGTGCTGCTGCCGCTCGTCCGCTCGAAGGTGTCGGTCCCGATCATCGCCGCCGGCGGGATCACCGACGGGCAGACCATGGCGGCGGCGTTCGCCCTCGGCGCCGAGGGCGTCCAGATGGGGACCCGCATGGTCTCGGCGGCGGAGTCCCCCGTCCACGACAACTGGAAGCAGGCGATCCTCGACGCCGAGGAGACCGGGACGGTGTTCCTCAACCGCTTCGCCAGCCCAGGGCTGCGCGCGCTGCGGACCGAGCGGACGACCCGGTTGGAACGGGAGGAGCAGGTGAGCATGGCCGAGTTCGGCACCGCCACCGACCTCTACTTCGGCGGCGACATGGAGGCCTCGATCGCCCTCTCCGGCCAGGTCGCAGGCCGCATCGACGAGGTGCTCCCGGTCGCCGAGATCGTCAACGGCACGATGGAGGGCTTCACCGCTGCCCTCGAGGCGCTCGCCGACCGCTACCTCGCCCCCCGCTGACCCTCCAGGCCGAACCGGCGGTCAGATCGAGCGCTCTGCGCCGGATCCAACCGCCAGAACGGGGGTCGGCCCCCGGCAACCTCGAACTGGCGGTCAGATCGAAGGCTCTGCACCGGATCGAACCGCCAGAACGAGGTGGGTCCCCCGGCAACCTCGAACTGGCGGTCAGATCGACGGCTCTGCACCGGATCGAACCGCCA
>CADCSY010000126.1 GCA_902805555.1 uncultured Acidimicrobiales bacterium
GGTGCTCGAGGGTCACGTGGTGATGCTACGGGTGGCTGCGCACCGGTGGGTGGTGAGGGGCCGGCCGCTAGCCTGAGCCCGTCGGCACCGCCCCCCGACCCCATGCCCGAGAGAGGCCCTCCCACTTGACCTCCGCCATTGCCGACGCCGTGCGCCGAGCCGACGGCCCGACGTGGCTCTCCGACCGCAGGGCTGCCGCGCACGCCAGGTTCAGCGCCTCCCCGCTCCCGTCGACCGAGTCCGAGGAGTGGCGCTACAGCCGCATCGCCGAGCTCGACCTCGCCCGGTACGCACCGGTGGCGGCCGACCAGGACCGGCCCGCCGACCCGGCCCTCGACCAGCTCGTCGCAGCGGCCGGACCGCTCGCCGCCCTCGTCCTGGTGCGCAACGGTCGGGTGGTCCTGGTCGAGGTCGCCGACGGGGCGGCGGGTGCCGGGCTCAGCGTGGGCCGCCTCAGCGACCTCGAGCAGGACGGCGCCAGCCTGGGCTCGGTGGCGGGACACGCTGCTGACGCCATCGGCGAGCTGCACGACGCCCTCGCCGACGACCCCGTCCTCGTCCGGGTGGCGGCCGGCCGGACCATCGTCGACCCCGTGCTCGTCCTCCACTGGACCGATGCCGGGGGCTCCGTCAGCGCCCCCCACCTCGTCGTCCGGATGGGCGAGGACAGCCAGGTCACGGTGTACGACCACCAAGCGTCGGCGGACGTCGACGCGCTCGTCCTTCCGGTCGTGGAGCTGGACGTGGGCCAGGCGGCGCGCCTGCGGTACCAGAACGCGCAGACGCTCGGGCCCCGGGTCTGGCAGCTCGGCCGACAGGCGAGCCGGGTCGGTCGCGACGCCCACCTGCTGACGGCGATGGTCGCCCTCGGCGGCGACTACGCCCGGTTGTCCGTCGACTCCGTCATGGCCGGCAAGGGGGGCTCTGGGGACATGCTCGCCATCTACTTCGGCGAGGGCGCCCAGCTGCTGGACTTCCGCACCACCCAGGACCACGTCGCCCCCACCACCACCTCGAACCTGTTGTTCAAGGGGGCGGTGCAGGACACCTCCCGGGCGGTCTACACCGGCCTGATCCACATCGGGAAGGAGGCGGCCGGGGTCAACGCCTTCCAGACGAACCGCAACGTCAAGCTCTCCTCCGGGGCGTGGGCCGAGTCGGTCCCCAACCTCGAGATCGAGAACAACGACGTCCGCTGCAGCCACGCGTCGGCGGTCGGCCCGGTCGACGAGGACCAGCGCTTCTACCTGGAGAGCCGGGGGGTGCCGCCCCAGGCGGCAGAGCGGCTCGTGGTGCTCGGGTTCTTCGAGGAGGTGCTCGAGCGCCTTCCGGTGCCGGGGGCTGCGACGGCGCTGCGGGCCGAGATCGCCGCCAAGCTGGCCCGGCGGGTCCCCGACGACGACCGGCCCGAGCTCGGCCGGTGAGCGGGCCCCAGCGGCTGTGCTCGCTCGCCGACCTCGTCCCCGGCACGGCCAACATGATCGAGGTCGCAGGGCACAAGCTCTGCGTCGTGCGCTTCGAGGACGACTCGGTGTACGCGATCGGCGACACCTGCAGCCACGCCCAGGTCTCCCTCAGCGAGGGTGAGGTCGATCCGCTGACCCGCCACGTCGAGTGCTGGAAGCACGGCAGCTCGTTCAGCCTCGAGACGGGGGAGCCCGACACGCTGCCCGCGACCAAGCCGGTGGCCACCTACGAGCTCGTGCTCGAGGGCGACGACGTGAAGGTGGTGCTCCCGTGAGCGAGCAGGGCGAGCGGACGACGAGCGAGGGAGGCCCGGTGACGGTGCTGCAGCTGGACGGCCTCCGTGCGTCGGTGGCCGGCAAGGAGATCCTCCGCGGCGTCGACCTCGTGGTCCGCAGCGGCGAGGTGCACGCGGTGATGGGTCCGAACGGCTCGGGCAAGTCGACCCTCTCGCACGTCATCATGGGTCGTCCGGGCTACGAGGTGCTGGGCGGGACGATCACCCTCGACGGTGCCGACGTCCTGGCGATGGCCCCACACGAGCGGGCGGCGGCGGGTCTGTTCCTTGCGATGCAGTACCCGACCGAGGTCCCCGGCGTGTCCCTCGAGGCGATGCTCACCGAGGCGCTCGTCGGCGCGGGCCGCGTGGCAGCGGTGGGGGAGGTGCGGACCCGCATGGTGGCGGAGGCGGAGCGCATCGGCTTCGACGAGCGCTTCCTGCAGCGGCCGCTCAACGTGGACCTGTCCGGCGGGGAGAAGAAGCGCAACGAGACGCTGCAGCTCGGCGTGCTCCAGCCCCGGATCGCCATCCTCGACGAGATCGACTCCGGCCTCGACGTGGACGCCCTCCGCGACGTGAGCCGGCGGGTCGAGGCCGAGACGAACGAGCGGGGCCTCGGCGTCCTCGCCATCACCCACTACCGGCGCCTCCTCACGGAGCTGCGCCCGGACGTCGTCCACGTGCTGGTGCGGGGCCGGATCGTGGCGACGGGAGGGCCGGAGCTCGCCGACGAGCTGGAGCGGTCGGGCTACGCCGGCTTCACGGAGGACGCGTCCGAGCCCGAGGAGCCGACGCGCGACGTCGGCGACCCACTGCAGGATCCCTTCGCCGACCCCCTCCCCTGACGGGTGGCCGACCCGCTGCTCGACGACGAGGCGCTCGCGGTCGCACTGGCCGAGCTCCCCTCGTGGTCGATGCGCGACGGGGGGCTGCACCGTGAGCTGGTGTTCCCGAGCTTCACCGCCGCCTTCGCCTTCATGACCGAGCTCGCCGTCGTGGCGGAGCGGCTCGACCACCACCCCGACTGGTGCAACAGTGGACGGCGGGTCACGATCGACGTGATCAGCCACGCGGCCGCCGGCGTCACCGCACGGTGCATGGCCCTGGCCCGGTCCGCCGACGAGATCGCCGCCCGCCACCTCTGACCTCCGCTGCACGCCGCACCACCCGCAGGTGGCCGGCGTCACGAGGCGCAGCGGGCGACGGATACTCGGCGTCCGGTGGGTCGCCCCCCCTCGCGCGAGGGTGCCGCGAGCTCAGCCCTCCACGCCGGGGTAGGGGCCGGCCTTCAGGATGGTCGCCAGGTGTGCGGCGTTGCTCGCCGTCTGCGCCGCTGCGCTCGTGACCTTCTCCGGGACGTCGTCGAGGTCGGCGAAGTCCGTCGAGCCCATCGCCTCGCCGACCCAGTAGGCCACGGCGTTCGCCGGGATGGAGAAGCCGACGTCGGCGAGCCACTGGTACAGGTCGGCCGACGAGCGGTGGGCGCCGTCCTCGTTGCCGACCACCGCCACGACCGCCACCTTCGAGTACGACGGCATCCGGCCACGGTCGTCCGCCTCACCCAGGAACGCGTCCAGGCGCTCGACGACCCGCTTGGCGACGCTGGAGGGCGCCCCCATCCAGATGGGGGTGGCCAGGATGAGGATGTCGCTCCCCAGGATCCGCTGCCTGATCGGGGGCCAACCGTCGCCGAGGCCCTCGTCGCTCTCGACCCCCGGCCTGACGTCGTGGTCGACGACGCGGACCGTCTCGGTCGTGACCCCGTGCTCCGCCAGCGCGCCAGCCAGCACGCCGATCATCCGGTCCGTGCTCGAGGCAGCCGGCGAGGCCTTGAGCGTGCAGTTGAGGGCGAGGGCGCGCAAGGTCATGACGCATCTCCTGGGTCGGGGGCGGGTCACCCACCCTGGCCCACCGCCGGTCGCTACCGGGCCTCACGGCGGGTCGGACGAGCGGGTCGTCCTCCCTCGAGCTCGTCCAGCAGGCGCAACAGGGTGCCGGCACCCATGACCTCCGCCCCGAGGCTGGTGACCCGCGAGGCGAGCGCACGGTCGGACGTGACGACGCATCGCTCCGATGGCTCCGGGTGCGCGGAGACCAGCTCGACGATCCGGTCGTCAGCTGCGTCCGGACCGGCCCTTCGAGCCCAGAGCACCTCGACCCCGTCGTGCACGCCCTCCCCGAGGGCGTCGCTCGGGCGGCCGTCGAACACCACCGACACGTCGTCGCCCCGGGCCGCCAGCACCCCGAGCCGGGTGACGAGGCGGCCGAACGCAGCGTTGCGGTCGCGCCACCAGCCGTCAGGTCGAGACCCGACCACGTTGGAGCCGTCGATCAGCCATGCCGTCACGGGCTCCCGACGCCTCCTACGATGCGGTGGCGACCTCGTCGAGGGCCTGCGTCAGGGTGTTCCACGACAGCGTGGCGCACTTGATGCGGACCGGGAACTTCACCACGCCCTGGAGCGCCTCGAGGTCGCCCAGCTTCACCTCGGGATCGGGCGTCGGCGCATCGGTGCCGCTGCCGTCGCCGCCGAGCTTCGTCTCGTGGATGCTCATGAGCGCCTTGAAGGCGCGGGTGAGGGCCCTGGCCTCGTCGAGCGTCTTGCCCTTCACGGCTGCGGACATCATCGACGCCGAGCTCTGGCTGATCGAGCAACCCTGGCCGCCGATCTTGATCTCGGCCACGCGGTCGTCGTCGTCGACGGAGACGTACACGACGATCTCGTCCCCGCACAGCGGGTTGAAGCCCTCCGTTCGGTGCGCGGGAGGGATGTCCAGCTCGCCCCGGTTCCGAGGGTTCCGGTAGTGGTCGAGGATGATCTCCCGGTAGAGGTCTTCGAGGCCAGGCATGGTGGATGGGTCTCCTAGAGGGCGAACATCGAGGCGGCGTCGTCAAGCGCATCGGCGAGCGCGTCGACGTCGTCGGTGTCGTTGTACACGTAGAACGACGCACGGGCTGTGGCGCCGACGCCGAGCCGGCGCATGAGCGGCTTGGCGCAGTGGTGGCCCGCCCGGACGCACACGCCCGACTCGTTGAGCACCTGGGAGATGTCGTGGGGGTGGATGGCCTTGAAGGCGAACGACAGGACGCCGCCCCGCCGCTCGATCGAGCGGGGGCCGTGCACGGTGAAGTCGTCACCGAAGCGCTCCTGGAGCGAGCTGATCGCGTAGCCGGTGACCCGCTGCTCGTGGGCTCGGATCGCGTCCATGCCGTAGCGCTCGAGCTCGCCGACGGCGGCGGCCAGGCCGACGGCCTCGGCGATGGGTGGCGTCCCCGCCTCGAACTTCCACGGCAGCTCGTTGGGTGTGAACCCGTCCAGGCGCACGTCCCGGATCATGTCGCCACCGCCGAGGAACGGCGGCATCGCCTCCAACAGCTCCTCCCGACCCCACAGCACCCCGATGCCGGTTGGGCCGAGCATCTTGTGGCCGGTGAAGGCGAAGAGGTCGGCGCCGAGCGCGGCGACGTCGGTCGTGGTGTGGGGCACGTACTGCGCCCCGTCGACGGCCACCACGGCACCCGCAGCGTGGGCTGCGTCGGCGAGCTGGCGCACCGGGTTGAGCGTCCCGAGCACGTTGCTCATCGCGGTGAAGCTGAGCAGCTTCGCCCCGTCCAGCTTGGCGTCGAGGTCCGAGAGGTCGAGCTCGCCCTCGTCGGTGACGCCGAGGTAGCGGAGCTCGATCCCGCGCTCCTCGGCCAGCATGAGCCACGGCACGAGGTTCGCGTGGTGCTCCATCTCGGTGAGGAGCACGGCGTCGCCGGCCCTGAGGTTGCTCCGGCCCCAGCTGTGGGCGATGAGGTTGAACGCCTCCGTCACGTTCTTCGTGAAGAGGACCTCCCGGTCGCTGGTCGCCCCGATGAAGCGGCCGATGGTGCCGCGAGCGCCCTCGTACATCGCCGTGGCCCGCTCGGCCAGGTCGTAGACGCCCCGGTGCACGTTGGCGTGGGTCGTCTCGTAGTACTCGGTCATGGCGTCGAGCACGGCCCGCGGCTTCTGGGAGGAGGCAGCGGTGTCGAGGAAGACGAGTCGACGGTCGTGGCGGGCGTCGAAGATCGGGAAGTCGGCGCGGGCCGCGGCGACGTCGAGGCCGACCGTGGGCGGCGAGTCGGTGCTCAGCGCTGCTGCCATGCCTCGTACCCCTCCACCTCGAGACGGCGGGCGAGGTCGGCGCCGCCGCTCTCGACGATCCGCCCGTCGATCAGGATGTGCACCACGTCGGGCTGCAGCTCGTCGAGGATGCGCTGGTAGTGCGTGATGAGGATCACGCCGAGCTCGGGCCGGGACCGCTTGACCTCCCGGACCCCCTTCGCCACGACCCGCAGGGCGTCGATGTCGAGCCCCGAGTCGGTCTCGTCGAGGATGGCGAGGTCGGGCTCGAGGATGGCCATCTGCAGGATCTCGTTGCGCTTCTTCTCACCGCCGGAGAAGCCCTCGTTCAGGTAGCGGTCGGCGAAGCTCGGGTCCATCTCCAGGCGACCCATCCACTCCATGATCGCCAGGCGGGTCTCGAGCATGGAGAGGTCCTCGATGCCCTTGCGGGCGGCCAGCGCCTGCTGCAGGAACGACCGGACAGGGACGCCGGCGATCTCCTGCGGGTACTGGAAGGCGAGGAACATGCCGGCCTTGGCCCGCACGTCGGTGTCCCACTCCGTCACGTCCTCCCCCTTGAACCGTAGGGTGCCGGAGGTGACCTGGTAGTCGGGGTTCCCCATGAGGGCGTTGGCGAGCGTCGACTTGCCGGAGCCGTTCGGCCCCATCAGCGCGTGCACCTCTCCCGGCCGCACGACCAGGTCGACGCCCCGCAGGATGGGGACGGGCGACCCGTTGCCGTCGTCGACCGAGACGTGGAGGCCATCGATCTCGAACAGGGCCGTGTCCATGCCTGAAGTGTAGCGAGCAGGCGGCATTCCCCCTATGGCCGTAGGGGAAATGCAGAGGCTCCCGCTTTGGCTCTCTCGGCGCGGTCGTGGTTAGGGTCGTGAGGTGCGGGGGTCGGCGCCGGCGACGGGCGCGTTCACGTCGCGGCTCCTGGTGATCGCCATGCTCGGCGGCTGCGCCGGCATCGAGGCGCCGGCTGCGGAGGGCGGGGGCTCGACGAGCCGCACCGGGCTGCTGAGCGCGGACGGGGCGCCGGCCGGGCGGCCGGGGCAGGATCGCTTCGGCGAGGTGGTCGAGCTCACGGGGTCCGAGGTCCCCGGGCCAGCCGACGAGGGCGCGGTCGGGGCGGCGGTGGTGGCCCTCGTGCGGGAGCGCAACGAGGTGTGCGTCGAGATCGACGTGCGCGACCTCGACCAGCCCACCGCAGCCCACCTGCACGAGGCGGAACCGGGGGTGGCGGGAGACGTCGTGCTCGCGCTCAAGGCCCCTACGTCCGGCGAGGCCAGCGTCGACGCCTGCGTCAGCGCCGCCCCCGACGTGCTGCACCGCATCGGCGATGACCCGTCGAGGTTCTACCTGGACGTGCACTCGTCCACGTTCCCCGAGGGGGCGCTGCGAGGCCAGCTGCGCTGATCGGGGGCGGTCGGGGCAGGATCGACCTCGCAGCGGCGGGCCTAGGCTCGCTGCCCATGACCACGCTCGAGCGGCCACAGGGCGGCGCCGACGACGTGGCCGAGGTCACCTGGGACCTCAGCCACCTGCTCGACGGCCGGGACGAGGCGGCCGTGGACGAGCTGCTCGACGAGGCGGAGCGCCGAGCGGAGTCGCTCAGCGCCGAGCGGGGGCGCCTCGACGGCTTCGACGCCGACGCGCTGGTCCGCTTCATGACGGGCCTGGCCGCCGTGCACGACGCCCTCGGACGGGCCGGCGCCTACGCCTCGCTCCGGGTGGCGACCGACGTCACCGACCCGGCCCGGAGCGCGCTCATGCAGCGGGTGCAGGAGCGGGCGACGGCCATCCGCACGACGCTGCTGTTCTTCGACCTCGAGTGGGCGGCGCTCGAGGACAGCCGCGTCGAGGAGCTCCTCGCCGACGAGCGGCTCGCCTTCTGCCGGCACCACCTCGAGGCCGAGCGCCGGCACCGCCAGCACCTGCTGTCCGAGCCCGAGGAGCGGGTGCTCGCCGAGAAGCAGGCCACGGGGCGGGCGGCGTGGGCCCGCCTGTTCAGCCAGCTGACCTCCACCATCGAGGTGGAGCTCGATGGCGCGACGGCCACACTCGAGGCCGGCCTCTCCCGCTTGCAGTCGAACGACACGGAGGTGCGCAGGGCGGCGGCCGAGGCAGTCACCGCAGGGCTGGCGCCGGGCCTGCGCACCCGCGCCTTCATCTTCAACACGCTGCTCCACGACAAGGCGGTGGACGACCGCCTCCGGGGCCACCCGACCTGGCTGTCGAGCCGCAACCTCTCCAACGAGGCGAGCGACGAGTCGGTCCAGGCCCTCGTCGAGGCCGTCCGGCGTCGCTTCGACATCCCTCACCGCTGGTACGCGCTCAAGGCGGAGGTGCTCGGCGTCGAGCGCATCGCCGACTACGACCGGATGGCGAGCCTCGCCACCGCAGACGTGGCGGTCGGGTGGGACGAGGCCAGGGCCATCGTGCTCGACAGCTACGGCTCGTTCTCACCGGAGATGGCGGCGACCGCCGCCCGCTTCTTCGACGAGCGGTGGATCGACGCACCCGACCGCCCCGGCAAGCGCCCCGGAGCCTTCTGCTCGTACACCGTGCCCTCGGTGCACCCGTACGTCTTCCTCAACTGGACGGGGCGCAGTGGTGACGTGCTCACCCTGGCCCACGAGCTCGGCCACGGCCTCCACGCCTACCTGGCCCGGGACCAGGGCGTGTTCCACCAGGGCACGCCGCTCACGCTCGCGGAGACGGCCTCGGTGTTCGGCGAGACCGTGGTGTTCAACCGGATGCTGGCCGGGACCCCCGATCCTGCGGAGCGCCTGGCGCTGCTGGCCGAGAACATCGAGGGCGCCATCGCGACGGTGTTCCGCCAGACCGCCATGAACGGGTTCGAGGACCTCGTGCACACGGCTCGTCGCTCCGAGGGCGAGCTGTCGGTCGACCGCTTCGGCGAGCTCTGGGCACAGAGCCAGTCCGAGGTGCTCGGGGACGCCGTGGAGATCACCGAGGGGTACCGGAGCTGGTGGAGCTACATCCCCCACTTCATCGGGACGCCGGGGTACGTGTACGCCTACGCGTACGGGCAGCTCCTGGCGCTGTCGGTGTACCGGCAGTACGAGGTGCAGGGGAGCGACTTCGTCTCCCGGTACCTGCACCTCCTGCGAGCCGGCGGTTCGATGGCGCCGGAGGACCTCGGCCGCATCGTCGGCTGTGACCTCGCGGACCCGGGGTTCTGGGACGGCGGGCTGGCGCTGGTGGAGGCGCAGCTGGAGGCAGCCGAGGAGGCGGCGGCGTCCCGGTGACGGCCGCAGCACACCAGACGGCGGACGCGCCCGCCCCCGACCGCCGCCCGTCCCACGGGCCGTGGGGGCCGCTCACAGCCGTCATCGTGCACCGGGACCGACCGCAGTCCTGCGTGGAGACCGGGCGGGCCCTGTGCGACCAGGGCGTCGACCGGGTCGTGGTCGTCGACAACGGCTCTCCGGCCCGTGCCCTAGAGGTCGTCAGGGCCGGGCTACCGGACGCGACCATCCTCGAGCTCGGCTGCAACGCCGGCTTCGGCCCGGCGGCCAACGTCGGCCTCCGCCACTGGCTCGAGGAGGCTCCAGAGGTCGGAGGCGACTGGGTGCTCGTCTGCCCCCACGACGCACGGCCCGACCCGGGCTGCGTCCCGACGTTGCTCGGTGCAGCCGCCGCCCGGACGGGTGCGGGGCTGGCGTCGGCCGAGTACGGCGACGGCGACGGTCACGTGCGCCTGGCCAGGCCGGTCGTCGATCGCTACTTCGGCGGCATCCTGGGCCCGACGGACCGCCGCCCCGGCTGGGAGGACGCCGACCACCCGCACGGCACGCTCCTGCTCGCCTCGAGGGCCTGCCTGGACGACATCGGCGTGTTCGACGAGCGCTACTTCGCCTACTGCGAGGAGGCCGACCTCGGGCTGCGGGCCAGGGCGGCGGGGTGGGGGGTCGGCATCGTCTGGGGTGCGGTCGTGCGCAACCCCAGCATGTCGAGCGAGACGGGCGTTCCCGAGTACCTGATGCTGCGCAACAGCCTCCACCTCGTGCGCCGGAACTTCGGGCGGTACCCCGCCACCATCCGCTTCCTCATGGCGCTGTGGACCACCGCTGCCGGTGCAGCGCGACCCGGCCGCCGCACCCCGTTCTGGCACCTGCCCGGCCGGTTGTTCGCCCTGCGGGACTTCCTGCTGGGCAGGGACGGGCCGCCCCCGGCGGCGCTCCTCCGCTGAGCCGGGCCAGCCTGCCAGAAGGCCCTCGACAGCCGGGCCCATGAGTGAGAGGGTGTGCGCTCCAGAGGAGCCGTCTCGAGAAGGGGGGCAGCGCATGCAGATCGGTGAGAAGGTCGAGGTCCACACACGCTTCACGGACTCGTGGGCGCAGGGCTTCGTGATCGCCGACGTCGTCGGCGAGGGGTACCGGGTGCGCCGGCTGTCCGACGGTGCGGTGCTGCCCGGGGTGACCGGCGAGAACGACCTGCGGCCGGCCGAGGGCTCCCGCAGGCGGTAGCTCGCCTCCACGAGAGACTCCTGTCGTCGTTCCTCCCGCAGGAGGGAGCGTCGGCTGGTCACGGGGGAGCTTCAGGGGTGGGACTGGAGGTCCTGCTTCCAGGTGCGGAACCGGGTGTGGCTCTCACCGCTCGGGCCGGTCCCCTCGCCGCTGCCGTCGGGGAAGATGCGGAAGGTGTGCTGCACGGCCAGGTCGTCGGCCAGCAGCGCCAGGTACCGGGCGTCGGCCTTGGAGGCGGGGCCTGCTCGCCACAGCAGCCACGGCCCGATGCGTCGCTTGTAGGTGATCTCCGGCGCGCCGATGTCGTCGCCCAGGTGGAGCGCCTCGACCGGCGCCTCCACCCACGCCGTGATGGGGATGTTGCGATCCCGGATGGGCGTGGGCGGGAGGTCCTCGGTGTGCACCGGGGTGTCGTCCACGGGGCGCTCGTGGGCGGGGAGGGCGGCGTCGCTCATCGGCGCACCCGAGCGGGCTCGGTGCCGCCCTGGGGCCGGCAGGGCCGGACGGTCGACTGCCTCACGCCGGCCACTCCGTGACGAGTCCGGTCAGGTCAGGCGCACGCGGCGGCTTGGCGGCGTCGGGATCGGCGACGGTGCCGAGGTACAGGAAGCCGGCGACGGCGTCGTCGGATCGGAGGCCGAGTGCGTCCTTGACGAGCTCGTCGTAGACGGGCTCACCGGTCCGCCACATCGAGCCGAAGCCCAGCGCCGTGGCGGCGAGCAGGATGTTCTGGCAGGCCGCGGCCGTCGCCTGCTGCTGCTCGATCCACGGGATCTTCTCGGATGCCACCCGGACCGTGGACACGACGACGACCAGAGGCGCCCGGCGCAGCTTCGTGCGCTCCTTCTCGGCCTTCGCCGCGACAGGTGCGGCGTCGACGGCTGCGCAGCGGGCCAGGTACGCAGCCTCGAGGACGGCTCCGAAGCGGTCGAGCGAGGGACCCCGCAGGAGGTGGAAGCGGAACGGCCGGAGATCGCCGTGGTCCGGTGCCATCGCCCCCGCAGCGAGGATGGCCTGGAGGGTGGCGCCATCCGGTGCAGGCTCGACCAGGCGCCCGATCGAACGGCGGGCCCCGATCGCGGCAAGGGCGTCCACCGCTCCCAGGCTAGGACCGCCGACCGCCGACCGCGGGCACGAGGGCTGGCAACCTGGAGGTGTGGCCAGCGGTGCGGCAGCGGCGTGGGCGGCGCTCGACGACGCGCAGCAGGCTGCGCTGCGCCTCGGCTGGGAGGCCTTCCAGACCGGCAACATCGGGGTGGGGGCGGTTGTCACCGGTCCTGAGGGGCAGCCCGTGAGCTCCGGTCGGAACCGACTCGCCGACAGCGACGCTCCTCGCGGGCAGGTCTTCGGCACGAGCCTGGCGCACGCCGAGATCAACGCCCTGGCCAACGTCCCCTTCAGGGCGTACGAGCGCGAGCTCGTCCTCACCACGACGCTGCAGCCGTGCCTGCAGTGCTCGGCGGCGATCCGCATGGCGCCCATCGCCCTCGTCCGGGTGCTCGGTCCCGACCCCCTGTGGGATGGCTGCGAGAACCTGACCTCGCTCACCCCCTGGGTCGCCCGTCGCCCACCCACACCCGTCGAGCACGCGCCCTGGGGCGAGCTCGCCGCCTTCGCGACGCTCATGGCGCGCTGCAGCCCGCTCTCGGTCCCGGCGGTGGAGGAAGCCCTGCGTGCGGTGGGGGAGGGGCCCCTGCTCGACCTCGTCGACCGGCTCCGCACGAGCGACGAGCTCACCGTCCTCGCAGCCACGCCGGTGGAGGTCGCGCTCGAACGCCTCTGGACCCGGCTCGCCGGTGCTTCCGAGGCGATGGCGCGCTGAGGGCCTCCCGGCTGCGGCCCGCCCGGTCCGGCGAGGACCGGCTACGCCCCCCGGGTCTCCGGTGGGCGGCGGCGGCGCCAGGCCTGGGCCAGGGCAGGGGGCTGCCAGCCGGCGTCGTCGACGTGCACGTTGGTGCCGGGCGGCACGATCTCGTCGATGCGGTCGAGCGTGGCGTCGTCGAGGACGAGCTCGGCACCCGCCAGGATGTCGGTGAGCTGGTCCATCGTGCGGGGGCCGATGATGGCGGCGGTCACCGCCGGGTGGCTCACGACGAAGGCCATGGCCAGGTGGGTCAACGAGGTGCCCGCGCCCTCCGCCACCTCCACCAGGTCCTCCACGAGGTCGAGCTTCTTCGCGTTGCCGGGGAGCGCAGGGTCGAAGCGCTGCGGCATGCGCCCTGCCCGACCCGACGAGAGGTCGATCTCCTGGCCCTTGCGGTACTTCCCGGTGAGCCAGCCGCCACCGAGCGGGCTCCAGGGGATGACGCCCATCCCGTAGCGCTCGCAGGTGGGCAGCACGGCGCGCTCGATGCCACGGGCGAAGATCGAGTAGGGCGGCTGCTCGCAGACGAAGCGCTCCCGACCCCGACGCTCGGCCACCCACTGCGCCTCGACGATGGCCTCGGCGGGGAACGTTGAGGAGCCGATGGCCCGGACCTTCCCCTGGTGGATGAGGTCGGACAGGGCGCCGAGGGTCTCGTCGACCTCGGTCGCCGGGTCGGGTCGGTGCACCTGGTAGAGGTCGATCCAGTCCGTCTGGAGCCGGCGCAGGCTGTGCTCGACCTCCTGGAAGATCCAGCGGCGTGAGCCGCCCCTCGAGTTCGGGTCCTCACCCATTGGCCCGTGGAACTTCGTGGCGAGGACGACCTGGTCGCGGCGGCCCTTGAGCGCCTTGCCCACGATCTCCTCCGACTCGCCCTGGGAGTACACGTCGGCGGTGTCGATGAAGTTGATGCCACCGTCGAGCGCAGCGTGGATCACGCGCTGCGACTCCTCGTGGTCGGGCTCGCCCCAGGCCCCGAACATCATCGCCCCGAGGCAGTAGGGGCTCACCTTGATGCCGGTCTGGCCGAGCGTCCGCATGCGCATCGCCGCACCCTAGCGATGGCGTCCGGACCCCCATCTCGCCTGCTGCATGATGCGGGCGACAGTTCGAGGAGCGCCCGAGGGGGCGCGGAGAGGGGAACCACATGGCAGGCGTGTGCGACGGCCGGATCGTGATCGTGACGGGGTCGGGCCGGGGGATCGGCCGGGCACACGCCCTGGCCTTCGCCCGGGAGGGCGCGAAGGTGGTGGTGAACGACCTCGGCGCAGAGGTCGACGGCACGGGCGGCTCGACCGGCCCCGCCGGCGAGGTCGTCGAGGAGATCCGTGCCGCCGGGGGCGAGGCGGTGGCCAACGGTGACGACATCAGCACGACGGACGGGGCCGCCAACCTCGTCAAGACGGCGGTCGACGCGTTCGGCGGGCTCGACGTGGTGGTCAACAACGCCGGGATCCTCAGGGACCGGATGCTGGTCAACATGAGCGACGAGGAGTGGGACGCCGTCATCAAGGTGCACCTGCGGGGCACCTTCGCCCCCTCACGGGCTGCGGCGCAGTACTGGCGCGAGCAGAGCAAGGCGGGCAAGGAGGTCGACGCCCGCATCATCAACACGGCGTCCCCGTCGGGCCTCTACGGCAACGTGGGCCAGGCCAACTACGGCGCGGCGAAGGCGGGCATCGCCAGCTTCAGCATCATCGCGGCCCTCGAGCTGGGCCGCTACGGGGTCACGGTCAACGCCATCGCCCCGGTCGCCCTCACCCGCATGACCGAGAACCTGGGCATGGGCGCCCGGGCCGCCGACCGCCCGGCCGACGCCTTCGACGACACCGCGCCGGAGAACATCTCGCCCCTCGTGGTGTGGCTCGGCAGTGCGGAGAGCCGTGGCATCACCGGCCGGGTGTTCAACGTGGCCGGGGGCCGCATCAGCGTGGCGGAGGGCTGGGCCGCAGGGCCGGGCGCCGACAAGGGCGACCGCTGGGAGCCGGCCGAGCTCGGCTCCGTCATCCCCGACCTCGTGGCCGAGGCGGCACCCAACGCCGGCATGGGAGGCCAGCGCCCCGCCAGGGCCTGATCCCGGCGGTCGCACCCGCTGGCGCCGTGTGCCGCCTCGGTCGTCTCGTCGTCCTGTTGACGGGACCGTCCACCAGGACGGGGAGGGCGGCGGTTCGCACAGCCGGCCCCCGTCGGCCGGCCCGGGTCGTCTCGTCGGCCTGGTGGGTCACGACCGTCCACCAGGACGGCGAGGGCGGCGGTTCGCACAGGCCCGCCCCCGTCGGCCGGCCCGGGTCGTCTCGTCGGCCTGGTGGGACAGGACCGTCCACCAGGGCGGCGAGGGCGGCGGTCGTGCCGTCCCGGGTCGTCGGGCGGACGGCCTTTTGGCGCGGCGGCTCGTCGGCGCGGCCGACCGGGCGGGTCAGGCGTGGGCTTCGGTCCGGGCGGTGCCCCGGGCCAGCGCCCTGGCCTGGCTGACCTGGTAGATCGCGAGGCCGAAGATGGCGACGCCGTTGGGGACGTGCCAGGCGGCGGCGTCGACCGAGTCACGGCCGGAGTAGCCGAGGCCGATCTGGATGGTCATGAGGACGACGATGGCTGCGGCGACGCCGACCGTCGCCTTGTTGGCCCGGGCGACGATGGTGAGCACCAGCGCTCCCACGGCGATGAGGTACGAGACGTTGCCGACGATGCCGTGGGCGACGATGTCGAGGTCGCCGAAGAGCCGGTTGGAGTGGCCGGCCATCCAGGCCTGGACCAGCACGAGCAGGGCGAGCAGCCCGGCGAGCGCCCGGAACCCGTTCAGCAGCCTTGCTCGTGATGCGACGGGGGAGGAGGCGGTCGGCATGGACCAATCCTGCCTCCCCGCCCCGTCATCTGCGAACGCCCCGGTGAGCGACCCGGGCCGGCTGGGGTGGGTGGATCAGCCGACGGGCGGCGGACCCGGGAGCGGCAGCGCGCCGCTGTGGACGCCCTGGAGGATCCGGGCGCAGTCAGCCCGGTTCTCCGCCGGGTACAGGCCGTAGAACGAGTACGGGTACGCGACGACGCCCATGTCCTCGAGGTTCTGGCAGCGAGCCAGGTAGGCGGGCTTCGAGATCTTCGAGGCCGGGACGACGCCGTTGCGCAGGCCAGATGCCACCGTGCTCACGCAGGCCGAGAAGGAGTGGAGCGCGAAGTCCTCGACTGCGGTCTCACCGCCGAAGCTGAACTCGACCGGGACGACGTACACGTCGACCGTCATGCCGGTCATCGGGTCCTCGAGCGGGCCGAAGGCCTCCCGGCAGTACTCGCAGAAGAGGCCCACGGACGCAACAAACCCTACGTTGCGGAGGGAACACCACCGGGGTGCGTCCAGAAGAGGTGGGCCTCCGGCCGTCGCCCGACCCCTCTCACCAGCCCCGCGCGACCCACTCCTGCAGGCTCGGGCGCTCGACCCCGACGGTCGTGTCCGCCCCGTGGCCCGGCATCACGATCGTCTCCGGCGGCAGCGCCAGGAGCTTCGTGTCGATCTGCTCGATGATCTGCGCGAAGCGGACGGGGTCCTTCTCCGTGTTCCCCGGGCCCCCCGGGAAGAGCGTGTCGCCGCTGAAGAGGACCGGCGCCCCCTCCAGCTTGAAGCACATGGAGCCGGGGGTGTGGCCGGGCGTCAGCATGGTCCGCAGTCGCAGGCGCCCGACCTCGACCACCGCATCGTCCTCGAGCACCTCGTCGTAGGACGGGAGCATGCCGACGTCGGGGCCGGCGACGGCGACGGAGTAGCCGGCGTCGCGGATGGCGGGCACGGCCTGGATGTGGTCCCAGTGCCCGTGCGTCTCGAGCACCTTGCGGACCCCGAGGTGGCGGCACAGCTCGAGCAGGCGCTCGTGCTCGTTCGCGGCGTCGAGCAGGACGGCGTCGCCGGTCTCGGTGCAGCGCAGGACGAAGACGTTGTTCTCGTACGGGCCGACGACGACCTTGTGGATCTCGGCGCGCTCGTCCGACCAGTGGAGGGTGTCGGGGGCCATCCCGCCAGTGTGCCGGGATCGCCCGGGCGCCGCCCGGCGGAGCGTTCGGGTGGCCCTTGACCAGTCGGTCTAGTAGACAGGACCGGACCGATCGTCGACCGCCACGCGCGCGCCACACAGGGGGCCCACCAGGTGAACTTCGCCTTCTCCGAGGAGCAGGAAGAGCTCCGCAGAACGGTTCGAGGGTTCCTCGAGTCGAAGTCAAGCGAGACCGAGGTCCGGCGTCTCATGGAGACGGAGTCGGGCTACGACGAGGCCGTCTGGAAGCAGATGGGCGAGCAGATGGGCCTCCAGGGCCTCGCCATCCCCGAGGAGTACGGGGGGTCGGGCTACTCCTACGTGGAGCTCGTCGTGGTGCTCGAGGAGATGGGTCGCCGGCTGCTGGCGGCGCCGTACTTCTCCACCGTCGTCCTGGCGGCGAACGCCATCCTCCACTCGGGTGACGACCAGGCGAAGAAGGACCTCCTCCCCGGCATCGCCAGCGGCGAGACGATCGCCACGGTCGCCTTCACCGAGGAGAACGGGCGCTGGGACGAAGCCGGCATCACGATGACGGCCACCAAGTCGGGCGACGGCTACACCCTCGACGGGGTCAAGAGCTTCGTGCTCGACGGCCACACCGCCGGCCTCATCATCGTCGCGGCCCGCACCGACGCCGGCGTCAGCCTCTTCTCGGTCACCGGGGACGCCTCGGGACTGACCCGCACGGCGCTGCCGACGATGGACCAGACCCGCAAGCAGGCCAAGCTCGAGTTCGCCGGCACCCCGGCCACCCTGGTCGGCACCGACGGCGGGGGCTGGAGCACCCTCGAGCGGATGCTCGACCTCGCCGCCGTCGGCCTCGCGGCCGAGCAGGTCGGCGGCGCCCAGCTCTGCCTCGAGATGGCCGTCCAGTACGCCAAGGACAGGGTGCAGTTCGGCCGGCCGATCGGCTCGTTCCAGGCCATCAAGCACAAGTGCGCGGACATGCTGCTCGAGGTCGAGTCGGCCAAGTCGGCTGCGTACTACGCGGCGTGGTGCGCAGCGGAGCTGAACGACGAGCTGCCGGCGGTCGCCAGCCTGGCCAAGGCCTACTGCTCCGAGGCGTACTTCCACGCCACGGCCGAGAACATCCAGATCCACGGCGGCATCGGCTTCACCTGGGAGCACCCGGCCCACCTCTACTTCAAGCGGGCAAAGAGCTCCGAGCTGCTGCTCGGCGACCCGACGTACCACCGCGAGCTGCTGGCGCAGCGCATCGGCATCTGATCCATCGGCCTCGGGGCCGGCGCTGGTCTCGACCGGGGCCCCCGCCGAGGCGGGGGCCCTGTCGCGCCCGCCCCCGGCCGCGGACCGGGATGGTGGCCTCGCTAGCCTGCGGCGGTGCTCGCAGCGCTCGTCGCCGTGGTCGCCCTGCTCGTCGTGTTCGCGATCGCAGCCGCCGTGGTCGGCCGTGAGACCTCGAGGCTCGTCGACGAGGCTCCCCGACCGGTGTTCGACCTCGACGAGGCCGTCGAGTGGGTGGCGGCGGACCTCCCCTTCGAGGTGTCGGCGCAGCTGAGCCACGAGGAGGTGCGCCAGCTCCTCACGTGGAGCCTCGAGCACCTGGCGACGCCGCTCGTGCCAGGTGAGCAGAGCGTGCCGAGCCCGACGGCGCCGTCGGTGGTGGCCGCCGACGAGACGGTCGAGCACGTGCTCGACCGGGCGCGGTCCGCCGGTCTGGCGTGCTCGTCGTCGCAGGTGGTCGCCGTGCTCGAGGCGCAGCTCGGCTACCTCCGCGCCATCGGCGCGATGGGCCCGCCGGAGCCGACCGAGGACGGCCTCGACCGACCCCGTTGACCGCCCCCGATCGCGCGTGACGATGCCGGCGCGGCTCGCTACCATCTGTCTCACCAGAGAGAGGAGGTGGTCCAACTGTCAGATACGAATGGGACCCTGGAGGTGGTTGGCCGCTAGCTCGGCCTGCTGGACCACCCTGGCGAGTCCTCGCCAACCACCGCCGATCGGTCGGGCCAGGTTCGGTCCGCCTGGAGCAGCAGTCCGCTGATCGGTGCACGTTCCAGCTGCACTGCGAGGGGAGCGCGCGAGCGCTCCCCTCGTCGCGCACGCCGAGACGCGAGTCGTGGGGACGGTCGCGTGGCGGCGTCTAGGTTGGCCCCCATGTCGAGGCCGAAGCAGTTCGAGGAGCACCGCTGGGTGGGTGACAAGCGGAGCCAGCGCGTGCACGACCTCGACGCTGCCACCGAGAGGTGTGGGATCGACGAGCTGCTCGCGGCCCAGACCTATGTGAGCTTCGGTCCGGACACGCTGCCGGAGGCGAGGAACCGGTCGTACCGGCCGTGCCCCCACTGCGCAGGCGCCGACACCCGGACCTGAGGAACGGGGTCGCGAGCCGTGGGCGGGCCCCGGTAGCCTGCCCGCCGTGGAGACCGTGATCGACGCGGGCGGCGTCAGGCTCGCGGCCCACGTGGCCCGGCCACCGTCGAGCACGGCTGTGGCCGGCCGCCCCGGGCTCGTCGTGTGCCACGGCTTCCCAGCGGGCGCCAAGGGCGCAGCAGCCTCGGCGCAGACGTACCCGGAGCTGGCCGACCGGATCGCCGCTGACGCGGGATGGACCGTGCTGGCGTTCAACTTCCGGGGCACGGGGGACTCCGAGGGCGACTTCTCGCTCGGCGGCTGGCTCACCGACCTCAGAGCCGCTGTCGGGCACCTCCTCGACGACGAGGGTGTCGGCGGCGTGTGGTTGATGGGCGCGAGCACGGGCGGCTCGCTCGCCATCTGCGCCGCCGGGGAGGACGAGCGCGTGCACGGCGTCGCCGCCCTGTCGGCCCGTGCCGACTTCGACGACTGGGCCGCCCACCCCCGCCGCTTCCTCGACCATGCGCGGGAGATCGGCGTGATCCGGGACCACCGCTTCCCCCCCGACGTGGAGGCGTGGACACGGGAGCTCCGGGAGGCGAGGCCGCTCGGCCTCGTGGCCAAGCTCGCCCCCCGACCCCTGCTGCTGATCCAGGGCTCCGACGACGACGTGGTGCCCTCGCTCGACGCCCGGGCGCTGGCCGACTGCCACGGCAGCGCCGAGCTGCGGATCATCCAGGGGGCGGGCCACCGCCTCCGCCACGACCCGCGCGCCGTCGCCGTGCTGCTCGGCTGGCTCGAGCGCCAAGAGATCGACGACCTGGCCCCGCCGGGCTGAGCGGTCACCCGCCCCACCGTGCGGGCGGGCCGGCGAGCTCGGCGAGGGAGAGGATGGCCTCGTCGGTGAGCACGAACCAGTCGAGCAGCTCGAGCGGCCACGGCTGCGCGCGGCGCACCAGCGCCCGCCAGGCGGCCAGGTCGGCCTCGGCCGGTGCCTCACCGCCGTGCTCGCGGATGGAGACGAGGACGAGCCTCGGGACGAGGTCGCCGGCTGGCGAGCGACCGGGGAGGGCGTTGGCCAGGAGCTCGGCCAGCCGAGGAGCGCCGGCGGCGCCGGGGTCGCCGCCGGCGACGGGGAGCAGCGCCTGGGTGGGCCCCGGCAGGCGGTCGAGGATGGCGGCCAGGGTCGTCGTCGGCTCGTGGTCGAGCAGCCTGAGGATGACCTCGATGGCGTCGAGCGCCGACGTCAGGGGTCGAGGGGTGCGGGTGGTGGCCATGGCCGCCTCCAGTGATCGCCGTGCGGGCTGGGGGAAGCCGGTCGGGACGCTAGCGAGGGGGTGCGACGTCGATCCCCCGGGCCCGCCACGCGACACCTCGCCGGGCCCGACCCGGCGAGGCGCTCAGTCGGTCTTGGCCTTGCCCGCCGCCTTCTTGGCCCGCTTCCACGCCCGCACCTCGGCGAGTGCCTCGGGGTCGGTGGCGTCGGCCACGGACCGCCGCTCGCCGTCCGAGAAGGGCGCAGCCGCCTGCTCCCAACCGGGAGGTCGCACGCCAAGCCGCTTGCCGAGGACGGCGGCGAAGATGCGCGACTTCTCCCTGCCGAAGCCGGGGAGCGCCTCCAGGCGGGCGACGAGCTCCTGACCGGTCTCGACGCCCTCCCAGACAGCCTCGGCCCGACCTCCGTAGCCGTCGACCAGCGCCTGGCAGAGCTCCTGGGTGCGCCTGCCCATCGACCCCGGGAAGCGGTGGATGGACGGCCGCTCCGCGCAGGCGGCCAGGAAGGTGTCCGGGTCCATGGCTGCGATGGCAGCGGCGTCGAGCTCGCCGAGCCGCTGGTGCAGCTTCAGGGGACCGGTGAACGCCAGCTCCATCGAGACCTGCTGGTCGAGCAGCATGCCGATCAGGAGCGCGAGCGGCTCCCTCGCCAGCAGGGCGTCGGCCTCCGGATCACCTGTGATGAAGAACACCTTGCTCCTCGTGCTGGCCACGCCGGGGAACGTAGCCCCTGCGACGAGCGTGGCTCCCGCCCGCCGGAGCCTGCGGCGCGTGGACGACCCGCACCGGCTACGAGGCCGGCCCTGGTTCAGGTGGTGCGCGGGTCGAGCGCGCCGGTGTCCACCCCGTACCGGGCGATCGCCTTCTCCACCACCTCGGCCTCGACCGACCCGTCCGCAGCCAGGGCGGCCAGGGTGGCCAGCACCACGTGGGCGGCGTCGACCTCGAAGTGGCGCCGCAGGCGCTCCCTCGTGTCGCTGCGGCCGAAGCCGTCGGTGCCGAGCACCTCGTACCTCCCCGGCACCCACCGGGCGATCTGGTCGGGGACGGCCTTCATGAAGTCGCTCACGGCGACGTAGGGACCGGGCGCAGCAGCGAGCAGCTCGGTGACCCGCGGACGTCGCGGCGGCTGGCTCGGGTGGAGGCGGTTCCAGCGCTCGGCGCTCATCGCCTCCTCCCGCATCGCCTTGTACGACGTCGCCGACCAGAGCTCGGCGGCCACGTCGTGGTGCTCGGCCAGCAGGCGCTGCGCCTCCTGCGCCGCCAGCCAGGCCGTGCCCGAGAACAGGATCGTGGAGCGGAGCGAGGGGCCGTCCGGCGCGGCTGCGAAGCGGTAGAGCCCCTCGACGATGCCCTGCTCGGCACCCGCCGGCATGGGGGGCATCGGGTGGTTCTCGTTGTAGAGCGTGAGGTAGTAGAAGACGTCCTCGCCGTCGCCGTACATGCGCCGGCAGCCGTCGGCGACGAGCACGGCCAGCTCGTACGCGAAGGCGGGGTCGTAGGCGCGGCAGGTGGGGACCGTGGAGGCCAGCAGCAGGCTGTGGCCGTCCTCGTGCTGGAGGCCCTCGCCGTTCAGGGTCGTCCGCCCGGCGGTGGCGCCGAGCAGGAACCCGCGGCCCCGCTGGTCGGTCATGCTCCAGATCAGGTCGCCCACCCGCTGGAAGCCGAACATCGAGTAGAAGATGTAGAACGGCAGCATCGCTGTGCCGTGGGTGGCGTAGCTCGTCGCCGCTGCGGTGAAGCTGGCCATCGCACCCGCCTCGGTGATGCCCTCCTCGAGGATCTGGCCAGACTGGGACTCCCGGTACGTGAGCAGCAGGTCGGCGTCGACCGGCTCGTAGAGCTGGCCCTGCGACGCGTAGATGCCGATCTCCCGGAACAGCGCGTCGAGGCCGAAGGTGCGGGCCTCGTCGGGGACGATGGGCACCACCCGGTCGCCGACCTGCTCGTCACGGACGAGGTTGCGCAGCAGCCGGGCGAACACCATCGTGGTCGACGCCGCCTGGCCACCCGAGCCCTTGCGGAACTCGGCGAAGACCTTGTCGTCGGGCTGGGGGAGGCTCCGACCCCTCCGGGTGACCCGCTTGGGGAGGGACCCGTCCAGCGCCCGCCGCCTCCCCATCATGTACTCGTGCTCCGGGCTCCCCTCGGGGGGGCGGAAGTACGGCGGGTCCCCACCCTCGGCGATGGCCGCGTCGAGCACGTCGTCGGGGATCTCCTCCTGCAGGAAGAGGCGGTCCCGGAACACCTTGATCTGGGGGCCCGCCATCTTCTTGATCTGGTGGGTCGAGTTGCGGCCCTCGACGTCGGGGCCGAGCGTCCAGCCCTTGATCGTCTTGGCCAGGATCACCGTCGGCGTCCCCTGGTGGTCGGCCGCCGCCTTGTAGGCGGCGTAGAGCTTGCGGTAGTCGTGCCCGCCGCGGGGGAGGTTCCTGAGCTCCTCGTCCGAGAGGTGGTCGACGAGCTTGCGGAGGCGGGGGTCGGGCCCGAAGAAGTGCTCCCTGATGTAGGCGCCCGACTCGACCGAGTACTTCTGGAACTGCCCGTCGAGCGTCGTGTTCATCTTCTCGAGCAGCACCCCGTCCTTGTCCCGGGCGAGGAGCTCGTCCCACTTCGACCCCCACACGACCTTCAGGACGTTCCAACCCGCGCCCCGGAAGACGGCCTCGAGCTCCTGGATGATCTTGCCGTTGCCACGGACCGGGCCGTCGAGGCGCTGGAGGTTGCAGTTGACGACGAACACGAGGTTGTCGAGCCGCTCGCGCGCGGCGATCGAGAGCGAGCCGAGTGACTCGGGCTCGTCGCACTCGCCGTCGCCGAGGAAGCACCACACGGTGCTCTGGGAGGTGTCGGCGATCCGCCGGTTCTGGAGGTAGCGGTTGAAGCGGGCCTGGTAGATGGCGTTGATCGGGCCGAGCCCCATCGACACGGTCGGGAACTCCCAGAACCCGGGCATCAGCCGGGGGTGCGGGTAGCTGGAGAGCCCGCCGCCGCCCACCTCCTGGCGGAACCCGTCGAGCTGCTCCTCGCTGAGGCGTCCCTCGAGGAACGCGCGTGCGTACACGCCTGGGGCCCCGTGGCCCTGGAAGTAGACCTGGTCGCCGGCCAGGCCGTCGTCCTTGCCCTTGAAGAAGTGGTTGAAGCCGACCTCGTAGAGCGCGGCGGAGCTGGCGAAGGTGGCGAGGTGGCCGCCGATGCCCTCGGCCCGCTTGTTCGCCCTGACCACCATCACGGCTGCGTTCCAGCGCACGAAGGCCCGGATCCGGCGCTCGAGGTGCTCGTCGCCCGGGAACCAGGCCTGCTCCTCGGGGGGGATCGTGTTGACGTACGGGGAGGAGACGGTGGCCGGGAACCCGACCTGCAGCGCCCGTGCCCGCTCGAGGAGCTTGGCGACGAGGAACCGGGCGCGGGCCTTGCCGTGGGCGTCGACGACGGCATCGAGGCTGTCGAGCCACTCGCCCGTCTCGGTCGGGTCGATGTCGGGCACCTGGTGCACGAAGCCGTCGAAGATCATGCGCCCATGCTCGCAGCGATCATCGGGGACCGCTCGGCACGGAGCCTCCCGGCACGACCGGTAGGGTCGCCGCCCCGTGGCGACGACGGCGTACACCGATGGCGCGTGCCAGGGGAACCCTGGTCCCGGGGGGTGGGCCTGGGCGGTGGAGGGCGGCCGCTGGGCCTCGGGCGCCGAGTCGCCCTCGACGAACCAGCGCATGGAGATCAAGGCCGCCCTCGACGCCGTGGAGTCGCTCGACGGCCCGCTCGAGATCGTCAGCGACTCGACCTACGTCGTCAACTGCTTCCGTGACCGGTGGTGGGAGGGCTGGCAGGCCCGGGGGTGGGTGAACAAGGCGAAGAAGCCGATCGCCAACCAGGACCTCTGGAAGCCGCTGGTCGACCTCGTCAAGACCAGGGGCGACGTCACGTTCCGCTGGGTGAAGGGCCACTCCGGCGACCCGATGAACGACCTCGTCGACCGCCTGGCCGTCGAGGCGGCGGCCACCCAGCAGGCCCGTTCCGGCAGGGGCGACCCCGGTCCCCTCGGCCCCGCCGACGACGTTGGCGGGCAGTCGGCCACGGGCACCGGTGCGGGGCCCGGTCGACCGGCGGGTGTGCCGGTCGGGCACCTGCTGGCGGTGGGCGGGCACAAGGCCAGGGATCTGGGTGGCTACGACGCAAACCCGACTGCGGACGGCGTCCGGCGGAAGCTGGCCGAGGTGCTGGCGGCCAAGGCGGTCATGCACGACGACCTCGTCGTGCTGACCGGCCTCGGCCTCGGTGCCGAGCAGCTGGCGGCTGAGGCGGCGCTCGAGGCGGGCGTCCCCTACGCCGCCGTGCTGCCCTTCCCCGACCCGGATGCGCCCTGGCCCTCGGCCAGCCGGGCCAGGTACCGGACACTCCTCGACGGGGCGGTCGCCACCGTGGTGGTCGACCCCACGGCGCCTCCGACCAAGCAGCGGGCTGGGGTGGCGCTCGGCCGGCGGGACGCCTGGCTCGCCCGCAACGCCGCCGAGGCCGTCGTGGTGTGGGACGGCCGGGATCCCGACGTGGGTCGACTCGTCCGCTCGTACCGCGACCACCTCGGCGAGCTCGAGGTCTGGGTGCTCGACCCCGGGTCGGTGACGGGAGCCGGGTAGGTTCCCGGCGTGCGGGTGGGCGCCGACACCGGCGGGACGTTCACCGACGTCGTCGGGGAGGACGGCACCATCGCCAAGGTGCCATCGACCCCGGACGACCCTGGCACGGCGGTGCGCCTCGGGGTGGCGGCCCTCGGGGGGGCGGGCGCCGACGTGCTGGCCCACGGCACCACCGTGGCCACGAACGCCCTCCTGGAGCGGCGGGGAGCGGTGGTGACGCTGGTGACGACGCGTGGCTTCGCCGACGTCGTCGAGATCGGCCGCCAGGACCGGCCGTCGCTCTACGACCAGTCCGCCGACCGTCCGACCCCGCTCGTCGACCGGGAGCGCCGACTCGAGGCCGGCGGCCGTCTCGCCGCCGACGGCACCGAGCTCGAGGCACTGGACCCGTCGACCGTCCCGCTCCTGCCCCCCGACACCGAGGCCGTGGCCGTGTGCCTGCTGCACGCCGACCTCGAGCCCGGCCACGAGCAGCTCGTGGCCGAGGTGCTGCGGGCGAGGGGCCACGACGTGAGCGCCAGCCACGAGGTGAGCCCCGAGTACCGGGAGTACGAGCGCACGAGCACGACCGTGGTGAACGCCTACCTGCGGCCCCGCTGCCGCACCTACCTGCGTGGCCTGGCCGGGGTCGCCGACGAGGTGCTCGTGCTGACGTCGGCCGGCGGGCTCGTCCCTGCCGTCGAGGCGGCCGAGCTCCCGGCGACGCTCCTGCTGTCGGGGCCGGCCGGCGGGGTGCGGGCAGGTGCGGCGGCTGCCGTCGCCTGCGGCTGGCCCGACGCGCTCACCTTCGACATGGGTGGGACGAGCACCGACGTCTGCCTCGTCCGAGACGGGGGTCCCGAGCCCGCGGCCGAGCGGACCGCTGCCGGCCTCCCGGTCCGGCTGCCGTCGCTCGGCATCCACACCATCGGGGCCGGCGGTGGGTCGGTCGCGGTGATCGACCCCGGGGGCGCGCTGCAGGTCGGACCTCGCTCCGCCGGGGCCGTGCCCGGGCCCGCGTGCTACGGCCACGGGGGGAGCGAGCCCACGGTCACAGACGCCGACCTCGTCCTCGGGCGCATCCCCGGTGGGGCGCCGCTCCCCGGCCTCGGGGAGCTCGACGTCAGCGCCGCACGGGCTGCGCTCGAGCGCGCCCGGGTCGACGCCGAGGGCGTGGTGGCCGTCGTCGACGCCGAGATGGAGCGGGCCCTGCGGGCCGTGTCGGTGGCGCGCGGCGTCGACCCCAGGGGGCTGGCGCTCGTCGCCTTCGGCGGTGCCGGGCCCCTGCACGCCTGCGCGCTGGCCGAGGCGCTGGAGATGCCGGTCGTGATCATCCCCCCCAGGGCCGGCGTCCTCTCCGCCGTCGGGCTGCTCTGCTCGCCGGTGCAGCGGGACCTCGTGCGGTCCTGGCCGTCACCGGGTGATGCCGCAGGGCTGGACGAGGCGCTGGCCACGCTGGCAGGTGAGGCGGTGGGTGCCCTCGGCCGGGCGGGGGTGGTCGCGGGGACCGGCGGGACCACGGTCACCACCGCCGTCGACTGCCGGTACCGGGGCCAGAGCCACGAGCTCACCGTCTCCTCGCTGGAGGTCTTCGCGCAGGAGCACCTTCGGCGCAACGGCTACGAGCGGCCCGGCGCACTGGTCGAGGTCGTCGCCATCCGGGCCCGGGCGAGCGTCGCGGCGCCGCTCGACGTGACCGACCTGCCCCCGCCTCCGGCTCGCGCCCCAGCGGTCGGCCCCGCAGTCGTGGCGGAGCCCGACTGCACCATCTGGGTTGCCGACGGGTGGCGCGCCGATCCCGGCCCGACCGGGGCGCTGCTGCTCACGCGGGTGCCCGGGTGACGCTCGGACCAGCCGACCTGCAGATCCTCATCTCCCGCCTGACGGGGGTGGCCGAGGAGATGGGCGAGGTGCTGCGGCGAGGCGCCTCCAGCCCGAACATCAAGGAGCGGGCCGACTGCTCCGCCGCGCTGTTCACCCCCGCCGGGGAGCTCGTCGTCCAGGCCGAGCACATCCCCGTCCACCTCGGCTCGATGCCGGCCTCGGTGCGGGCCGCCATCGACGCCTTCGGTCACGACGGCGTCCGACCAGGCGAGCAGATCGTGCTGAACGACCCGTACGCCGGGGGAACCCACCTCAACGACATCACCCTCGTCGCGCCGTGCCATGCCGACGGCCGCCTGGTCGGCTGGGCCGCCAACCGGGCGCACCACGCCGACCTCGGCGGGATGGTGCCCGGGTCGATCCCGCCGGAGGCGACCGAGATCCAACAGGAGGGCCTCCGGATCCCGCCGGTGCGCCTCACGCCCGACGTGGCCGCCATGATCGTGGCCTCGTCCCGGACGCCCGAGGAGCGCAGGGGCGACCTCGACGCGCAGCTGGGTGCGAACGCCCTCGGGGTCGCGCGCCTGGCGACGATGGCGGAGGCCCCGCTCGAGGAGGTCCTCGCGTACGGGGAGCGCCGGATGCGAGCCGCCCTCGCCGACCTGCCCGACGGGACGTGGTCGTTCGCCGACGTCCTCGACTCGTTTGGTCCCGAGGCGCACCAGCAGCACCCCGTCGACGTGGTGGTGGCGGTGACGGTGGCAGGCGACGAGGTCACGTTCGACTTCACCGGGACGGCCCTCCAGCAGGCCGGCAACGTGAACGCCGTCGAGGCCGTGACAGTGAGCGCCGTGGCCTTCGCGCTCCGATCGGCGACCGACCCGACGATCCCGGCCAACGGCGGTGCGATGCGCCCGGTCCGGGTGGTGGCACCGCCTGGGACGGTCGTCGCCGCCCGCTTCCCGGCCGCGGTCGGCGCCGGCAACGTCGAGGTGAGCCAGCGGGTGGCCGACGTCTGCCTGGGCGCCCTGGCGGCCGTGGCTCCGGGCATGGTCGGCGCGGCCGGGCAGGGGACGATGAACAACGTCCTGATCGGAGGCGACGGGTGGGTGTACTACGAGACCGTGGGCGGCGGCCAGGGCGGCCGGCCCAGCGGCGCGGGGCAGTCGGGCATCCACACCTCCATGACCAACACGAGGAACACACCCGTCGAGGCCTTCGAGCGGGCGTTCCCCATGCGCGTCGTGCGCTACGGCCTGCGGCGGGGGAGCGGGGGCGCAGGCACGCACCCGGGCGGCGAGGGGATCGAACGGGACCTGCTCGTGCTCGAGGACGTGACGGTCTCGCTGATCACCGAGCGCCGGGTGTCGCAGCCCCGGGGCCTGGGCGGCGGCGGGCCGGGGAGCGTGGGGGAGCAGTGGCTCCTGCGGGGAGGCGACGAGGCCGGGGCGGAGCGCCTCCGCGACAAGTGCACGATCCGCCTCCGGGCGGGTGACGTCCTGCGGATGCTGACGCCCGGCGGCGGAGGATGGGAGCCGGCGACCGGATGAGGTCGGGCTGGAGGAGGACCAGCTCGGCCACGGTCATCGCCTCCGACGCCGCGCGCCGGACGTGGTGGGTCATGGCGGACATCTCGGTGACGTCCCACCGAGGTGCCTGCACGAGCGTCTTCGCCGGACGTCCGGGGGGGCACGCGGACCGTTCGCGTTCGCAGGCGGTGGGTGCCCACACGCCCAGGCGCAGACCGAGGTGGACGGCGGAGCAGATCGCCCGGCTCGTCCTGGTGCCGCTGGCCGTGTCCTTCGTCCTCCTGCTCCTCTTCAGGCCTGACGGGGATGATCCCGACACCAGGGGGGTGGGGGCGAGCGACACCACCGCCCCCGAGGTCTCCGAGCCCTCCGGTCAGACGGGGCCGAGCGAGCCGGAGGTGCCTGACCTGCCCCCGGCGGACCTCGGGGCGCCGCCGGCTGCGCTGAGGGCGATCCTCGGCGACGGCCGGCTCGTCCTCGCGGGGTCGGCACCCGACCAGGGCGTGGTTGCAGCCTTCGTCCGAAGGCTCGAGCCGGTGTTCGGGCCGGGCAGCGTGACGGTCCAGGTCGCCCAGGACGATCGCGTCACCGGGGAGACGCTGGAGATCGACCTGGCCCGGAGCCTCCCGTCCCCGCCGGACGACGCCAGCGTCGAGTCGCTCCTCCAGACCAGCACGACGGTCCTCGAGGGGCTGCCCGAGGTGACGCTCGTGCTGACCGGGCACACCGACGACGTCGGGACGGCGGACACGAACCTCGCTCTCTCCGTCGCGCAGGCCCAGGTCGTGGCGAACCTCCTCGCCGATCGGGGTGTCCCCCGCGACCGGATCGAGGTGGCGGGCGCCGGGGAGACCCAGCCCGTCGCCCCGAACGACACGCCCGAGGGCAGGCAGGCGAACCAGCGGGTCGACTCGTCCTTCGTGGGTGTCCGCCACGGCTGACGTACCGCCTCCGGGGCCCCGGCACCGGCGACGTCATCTGCCCGTCACCCGCACGCCACCCGGGGTGCATCCACTACCCCCCGTCCCGTTACCTGCACGGAACGGCGTGACACATGTCACTACGCTTCGTCGTGCCTGTGTGTTACAGCAGGGTGAGTCGAGACGCTCGCTCCCGGGAGCCCGAGGTCGGGAGGTTCCCCTCCAGATCGGGTGTTCTCGGGTCGAAGTACAACCCGGGGCGCCAGGGCCCCACGTCCCGGTGTCGAGCCTCCGGGGGTTTCCTCTCGGAGAGCGAGCGTCGGCGGGGTGGTGGAGCTGGGCGGGATGAGGGTCGAGAGCGCGGCACCCAGCTCGGTGCTCGCCGTCGACCCCCGGCGGCGCCAGGAGCGCCGGGAGACGTCCCGCGTCACGGTGGACGGCAAGCAGCTCCGCCGGGGAGGGCAGCGCTTCGCCATGCGGGGGGCCACCTACGGCACGTTCTCCCCGAGGGCCGACGGCGCCCGGTACCCGGCCCGGCCGCACATGGAGCTCGACTTCGCCAGCATGCAAGAGCACGGGTTCAACGTCGTCCGGACCTACACCGAGCCCGCCCCCGACGTGCTCCAGTGCGCGACCGACCAGGGGCTCGGCGTCCTCGCCGGTGTCTTCTACGAGGACTGGCGCTACCTCATCGGCGGCTCCCGCCGGCAGCAGCGAGCGGTCGCCGCTGAGGCGAGGGCGGCGGTGAGGGGTGCGGCGCGCAGGCTGGCGGGCACCGCCGACGTCGTCGGCCTCGTCGTCGGCAACGAGGTCCCGGCCGATGTCATCCGTTGGTTGGGCAGGGACCGGGTCAGCTCGGTGATCGAGGAGCTGGTCGACGTCGCCCACGACGAGGACCCAGAGCTGCTGGTCACCTACGCGAACTATCCCACGGCCGAGTACCTCTCGCTCGAGGCGCTCGACTTCCTCACCTTCAACGTCTTCCTCGAGGACCAGCAGGACTACCGGCGCTACCTGACCCGCCTGCAGCACCTCGCGGGGGACCGGCCGCTCGTGCTCGGCGAGATCGGCGTGCACGCCGACGCTGGTCCGGACGGGGAGCGGCGCCAGGCCGAGGTGCTCGACTGGCAGCTCGAGACGGCGCTCGAGCGGGGGGTCGCGGGGACCTGCGTCTTCTCGTGGACCGACGAGTGGTGGGTCGGCGACCAGGCGGTGGAGGGCTGGCACTTCGGCCTGACCGATGCCGAGCGCCGCCCCCGTGCCGCGCTCGAGGTGGCGGAGCGCTGGAACAGCCGGTCGGTGGCCGACCTCCCCGTCGCCTGGCCTTCGATCAGCGTCGTCGTGTGCGCCTACCAGGCGGAGGCGACGCTCGACGAGTGCCTGGCACACACGTGCGCGCTCACCTACCCCGACCTCGAGGTCGTCGTCGTCGACGACGGCTCCACCGACGCCACGGCGGCCATCGCCGAGCGGTACCCCGACGTACGACTCGTGCGCATCGACCACGCGGGTCTCGCCTTCGCCAGGAACGCCGGCCTGGACAGCGCCACGGGCGAGCTCGTCGCGTACCTGGACAGCGACGCCTACCCGAGCCCGGAGTGGCCCTACTACCTGGCGCTCGGGATGGACGGGGCCACGATCGTGGGCGTCGGCGGCCCCAACCTGCCGCCCCCCGGCGACGCGGCGACCGCCCAGGCGGTGGCCCGAGCTCCGGGCGGCCCTGTCCACGTGCTCCTCGCCGACGACCGGGCCGAGCACGTCCCGGGGTGCAACATGGCGTTCTGGCGGGACACCCTCATCGAGGTCGGTGGCTTCGACCCGATCTACACCGCAGCCGGTGACGACGTCGACCTGTGCTGGAAGGTGCTCGACCGGGGCCATGACATCGGCTTCCACCCTGCTGCACTGGTCTGGCACCATCGCCGGTCGGGCGTGGGTGCGTACCTCCGCCAGCAGCGCGGCTACGGGCGGAGCGAGGCGCTGGTCGAGGCCCGCCACCCCAACCGCTTCACCGCGACCGGGGCGGCCCGCTGGCGCGGCGTCATCTACGACTCCTTCGCCGCACCCACGGTCCGCCAGCGGATCTACCGGGGTGCCTTCGGCACGGCGCTGTTCCAGTCCGTCTACCGCGGCGGGGGCCACATCCTCGACCTCGTGCACCAGGTCGGCGTCCCCCTCGCGCTGCTCCTCCTGCTGACCGCGCCGCTGGGGCTGCTCGAAGGGGTCCTCGTCGCGCCGGCCGCCGCCGCCGCCGCCTTCCTCGCCGGCCTCCTGCTCTTCGACGCCATGGGCGCGCCACCCCGCCCTCCCGCCACCACAGGGGGCGTGCGCTGGCGGCTGACCATCGCCTCGCTGCACCAGCTCCAGCCGCTCGCCCGGCTCTGGGGGCGCCTCTCCTTCCGCAGCGCTGCTCGTCGGGAGGTGCGACCAGCAGCGGCGCTGCCGCCCCTCGTCCGCACCGCCAGCGGCGGCACGCGCCTCCTGGCGCAGGACCGGCCCCGTGAGGACCTCGTGGCCACGGTGCTCGACCACCTGCGCGCCGCCGGTGTGCGGGTCCTGACGCCATCGGGGTGGGAGGCCTACGACGCCCGCCTGGTCGGGTCGACGTTCGTCTTCGGGGAGCTGGTCACCAGCAGCGCTCCCACCGGCTGGGTGCAGCTGCGGGTGCGGCCAAGACTGCGGGCGCTGCCCCTCGCCACGCTGGCCGTGGTGGTGGTCGCAGCACTCCTCGCGCATCCGGGCGCAGCTGCCGTCATCGGGCTGCTCGGCGCCGGTGAGCTCGTCCGCGGGATCCTGCGGTCGAGGGCCTTCCTCGACGGCGGGCTGCCGAAGGACGAGCGAAGGGAGACCTCGTGAGCGGGCTTTCCGGGGCTCCGACCTCGTCGCGCGAGACGGGGTGCCGTCGATGACGACCTACACGCTCCTCCTCGTCGCCAACGGCCTCGCCCTCCTCGTCGCGGCCGCCATCACCGCTCGCTCCGCCGTCCGCCGGCGGGGGGGAGGGGGCCGATCGGGGTCGACCACACCCGGCGCCGTACCGCAAGTCCCGGGCGCGAGGCGCAGCGTGTCGAGCATCGAGCGCAGTGCGGAGGGGGTCGGTGCCCCCGCCCCGGACGACCCGGGCAACGCCCCACCCCCGTCACCCGGTTGGCGGCCCAAGGGCGCCATGTGGCGCTCGTGGGCCCTGCTCCCGCGGGCGCTGGGCTACCTGCGGCCGTACCGCGGCTCGGTGCTCGTCGCCATCCTCCTGACCGTCGTCCTGGCCGTGGCGGCGTTGGCGGAGCCCTGGCCGTTCGCGCTGATCGTCGACGGCGTCCTCAGCAGGCGCGACCCCCCGGGCTGGCTCGGGTCGCTGGTCGGCTCGGGCGCCACCGAGCTCATCCTCTTCGCCGTCGGGGCCAGCCTCACGCTCACCCTCGTCTCGGGCGGGTTCACCATCCTCAACGAGTACGTGACCACCCGGGTCAACGAGAAGATGGTGCTCGACCTGCGCAGTGAGATGTTCCAGCACGCCCAGCGCCTGTCGCTCGCCTACCACGACGATGCCAGGACCGGCATCCTCATGTACCAGATCAACAACCAGGCCGACGCCGTGGGGGCGATCGTCGTCGCCCTCCCGCCGCTGCTGCAGAGCCTGCTCACCCTCGTCGGCATGGTCTGGATCATGGTGCACATCGACGGCCAGCTGGCGCTGCTCGCCATGACCGTCGTCCCGCTCATCTGGTACGGCACGCACTTCTACGGCAACCACATCGAGCCGGAGCTGTACCGGGTCCGTGGGCTGGAGGGCCGCAACCTCTCGATCGTCCACGAGGCGATGGCGATGCTCCGGGTGATCGTGGCGTTCGGGCGCGAGGACCACGAGTACTCGAGGTTCCGCAAGCAGGGTGAGGAGACGGTCGACGCCCGGGTCAAGCTCACGGTCCGCCAGACCGGCTTCACGCTCGTCGTCAGCTTCATCACCGCCATCGGGTACGCAGCCGTGCTCGGCGTCGGCGCCCACAAGGTGCTCAACGGGGACATCTCCGGTGGCCAGCTGGTCGTCGTCCTCTCCTACGTGACGCAGGTGTACGCACCTCTCGAGCTGCTCACGAGCTCTCTCGCACGGTTCCAGGAGAACTTCATCAACCTGCGGCACTCGTTCGACCTCCTCGACACCGACGCGGAGGTGGAGGAGGCACCTGACGCGGTCCCGCTCGAGGGGGTCCGCTCCGGCATCCGGGTCGAGGACGTGTCGTTCAGCTACCGCACCCGGACCGACACCTTGAAGGGGATCAGCTTCGAGGTGCCAGCAGGCCATGCGGTGGCCCTGGTCGGACCCACGGGGGCGGGCAAGTCGACGCTGGCGAGCATGCTGCCGAGGTTCTACGACCCGGCCGGCGGGCGGGTGTGCATCGACGGCCATGACATCCGCGACCTGACGCTCTCCTCCCTCCGCGCCCAGTTCAGCATCGTCCTGCAGGAGCCCCTGCTGTTCTCCGGGACGATCGCCGAGAACATCGGCTACGGCCGCCCGGGCGCCACCCAGGCCGAGATCGAGGAGGCGGCGCGAGCAGCGAACGCCCACGACTTCATCCAGGGCCTGCCCGACGGCTACGAGACCGAGCTGGGGGAGCGGGGCGCCAAGATCTCTGGTGGCGAGCGCCAGCGCGTCGCCGTCGCCCGGGCGTTCCTGCGTGACGCACCGGTCCTCATCCTCGACGAGCCGACGTCGTCCATCGACTCGAAGACCGAGACGGTGATCCTCGACGCCCTCGAACGGCTCATGGAGGGGCGGACCACGATCATGATCGCCCACCGCCTGTCCACGGTGCGCGGCGTCGACACGATCCTGGTGCTCGACCACGGGGAGATCGTCCAGCGGGGCTCCCACGAGGAGCTGGTGGAGCAGGAGGGCCTCTACCGCCAGCTCTGGGAGGCCCAGACCAGGGTGCGCGGCCCCCGCCGCGCGCTGTCGGAGCGGATGGCGCTGGGAGGTGGGACGACGTGACGCTGCTGCCCGGTCACGACGAGCACGTCGGGATGCTCCGCCAGGAGCTCGCCACCCTCGAGACCCGCGTCCAGGGGCTGCAGGCAGCCTCGGCGGACGTGGACCTCCACGAGGCGGTGGCGCGCATCGCCGCTCGCTGCGATGCGATCGTGGAGGTGTCCGACCTCGTCTACGAGGACCTGTCCGCCCGGCTGCAGCGGCTGGAGGCGGAGCTGGTCGAGGTCAGGTCCCTGGTCGCGCCCGCTGCCCAGGTGGCGGTGGGATCGCCGCCTGCGCCCTCCCTGCACTACGGCGACGTCGTCCATCGAGTGCGCGAGCTCGTCCTGCAGCTGACCCCGCCGGGAGCGACCGTCGCCGTCGCCGGCAAGGGCGATCCCGCGCTCGTCGACCTCGCAGGCCGGACGGGCTGGCACTTCCCCAGGCAGGCCGACGGAACGTACCTCGGCTTCTACCCCCGGGACGACGCAGCTGCCGTGTCGCTGCTCCAGGAGATCGTGCTCGCAGGCGCCGGCTACCTCGTCTTCCCGGCGACGTCGCTCTGGTGGCTCCACCACTACCCGGGGCTCCGCCAGCACCTGGAGCAGCACCACGTGGTGGTGGTGCACGACGCCACCACGTGCGCCGTCTTCCGCCTCCGAGGTGGGCACGCCGCCGGCGCGTCCGCGGTCCCGACTGCGGCCCGCCAGGCGCGCGACCTCGTCGACCGCCTGCTGCCGAGCGACGAGCCGGTCGCCCTCGTGTCGACTGACGTCGCCGGGTATCAGCCGTGGGCCCGGACCGTCGTGGCGGTGCCGTCGGTGGACGAGCCCGACGGCCGCGACGTCGCGCTCGACCGGTTGCGCCGCGCAGGCGTGCGCTACCTGGTCATCCCCCACCTGGATGCGCAGCGCGCGCCCGCAGTCAACCTCTGGCTCGGAGGAGCCGTTGAGATGGTGATCGACCAGCGTCAGGTGTGCGCGGTCCTCGAGATCACCGACCACCTCCCAACCGGCGCTCGCCGACCCCCCCCGCAAGGAGCATGATGAAGAAGCGCACCGTGTTGTACGTCTGCCACAACCACCCGAGCGTCCGCCCGGGCGGGGCAGAGGCGTACGCCCACGAGCTGCACAAGGCGATGCGGGAGTCGTCGTCGTTCACGCCGGTGTTCCTGGCCAAGGGCGGGCCGCCCGTCGGCTCCGTCGGCCAGCAGCACCCGGGCACCTACTTCGCTCCCGTGGATGCCGACGCGGACCAGTACTTCTTCTACACCGACGGCTACGACTTCGACTTCTTCCAGGGGACGATCACCGGGAAGGACTTCTACACGAAGCACTTCCGCTCGTTCCTCGAGGCCTACCGACCCGACGTCGTGCACTTCCAGCACACGCTCTTCCTGGGCTTCGACATGATCCGGGAGGTCAGGAACACCCTCCCGGACGCGGCCATCGTCTACACGCTCCACGAGCTCCTCCCGATCTGCAACCGCAACGGGCAGATGGTGCGCACGGTCAACGACGAGGAGCTGTGCACCCACGAGTCGCCGCGCCGCTGCCACGAGTGCTTCCGCGACATCACCCCGCAGACCTTCTTCCTCCGCAAGCGGTTCGTGCAGAGCCACTTCGAGCTGGTCGACCAGTTCATCGCACCGAGCCAGTTCCTCCTCGACCGCTACGTCGCCTGGGGCATCCCCTCTGACCGCATCCGGTTGGAGGAGTACGGCCGCCTCCCCGTCGAGCAGGTGGCCCCGGCCGACGACCGTCCCGTCCGCAACCGGTTCGGCTTCTTCGGCCAGCTGAGCGCGTTCAAGGGGATCGACGTGCTTCTCGAGGCCATGCAGCTCCTGGCTCGTGACCGTGACGGGCAGGCGCGAACCCCCCGGGGACCGTTCTCGGCCGCCATGCTCGAGCGTGACGACGAGGTCGGCCCACGAGCTCGCCTCGCCGTGCACGGTGCGAACCTCGACCTTCAGCCCGGAGACTTCAAGGAGAAGTTCCAGGACCTGTTGCGCGCCACCGCGTCCGACGTCACCTTCGTCGGCCAGTACGACCACGACCAGCTGCCGTCGCTCATGCGTCACATCGACTGGGTGGTGGTGCCGTCGATCTGGTGGGAGAACTCGCCGCTCGTGATCCAGGAGGCCTTCGCGCACGGACGCCCCGTGATCTGCAGCGACATCGGCGGGATGGCGGAGAAGGTGCACGACGACGTGACCGGGCTGCACTTCCGCGTGCGGGACCCGCGGAGCCTCGCGGCGGCGATCGAGACGGCTGCGACGACGGAGGGGCTCTGGGAGCGCCTCCGCGAGGCGATCCCGGCCGTGTACGACATGGAGAGCCACACCAAGGAGCTGACGATGCTGTACGAGGACCTGCTCTTCCAGAGGGCCACCGGATGAGCCCGTCGGCGAGGGCGGCCAAGCCGAAGGCGTCGCTTCAGGTCGAGCACGTTCACCTGATCGCCCAGGATGCGCTGCTGCTCACGGGTACGACGCCGGCTGCCGAGCTCCCGGGTCGCGTCGCGTTCGTGACCTTGTCGACGACCGCCGTGCTCGAGCACGACGCCTTGGTGCTCGAACGTGGCGATCGACCCGACGGGCGCGCCTGGTTCCTCGTCGCGACGATCCCAGCGGACGAGGGCGATGGCGGACGGACGGCGTCGATCGAGATCGGGTCAGGACCGTCCGCCGTCTCCGTCGCCGTCCCGGATCGCAGCTCCGCTGTTCCCGACCTCCAGTCGCTCGTGCTCCACCTCGTCACCGCCGTCCCCGACGGGGCCAGGGCCGACGTCCTGGAATGGCTCTGCCGGTTCGAGGGTCGCACCACCAGCGAAGATCCGACCTCGCTCTCGGAGAGCCTCTTCGCCGTGCGCGAGGTGCTGCGGGAGCGCCTGCCGGTGTGCCAGCTGCTGCCCGAGGCCCGCCACGGGCTCTCGGTCGACCTGGTGCTGGCAGCCGACGAGCGCACCTTCTACCTCAAGGGATGGTCCCGCAGCGCCGGCGCGCCACTGGCGCGCCTGACGGCGGTGTCACCGGAAGGTGACCGGTCGGAGCTCCTCCCCAGAGCGTTCCGGCACGTCCGAGGTGATGTGGCCGAGTTCTACGCTGCGTGCGCGCGACCCGAGGAGGACTCGCGCTACGGGTTCATCGCGACAGTTCGACTCCCGGCTCCGAGCGGGCGGGCGGCCGGCTGGGTGGTGGAGGCCGTCGATGCTGACGGTGTCGGCGTCGAGGCGCTCGGACCGGCGGTGCAGGACGACGTTGCCGCCGCCCGCCAGCTCGTGCTGTTCGACGCAGCCTACGAGCTGCCGGGCGAGGACACCCTGCGGGCCACCCATCTGGCGCCCGCCCTGGCGCGACTGCAGGGTCGACTGCACGGCTCCATCGGAGCAGCTCGGATCGACGACTACGGCCCGCAGCCGGCCGATCCAGCCGTCACGATCATCGTGCCGCTCTACCAGCGGCTCGAGTTCGTCGAGCACCAGCTCGCCCAGTTCGTCCACGACGACGAGGTCTCCGCCAACGAGCTGCTCTACGTCCTCGACTCCCCGACGGACGAGGCGTGGCTCCGCCACCTCGCCACCTCGCTGTTCCCCCTCTACCGGGTGCCCTTCCGCACCGTCGTGATGAGCGCCAACGGCGGCTTCGCAGCAGCGAACAACGTCGCTGCGTCGATCGCCCGCGGCCGCAAGCTCCTGCTGGTCAACTCCGACGTGATCCCCGACCGGCCCGGTTGGGTCGGTCGGATGGCCGAGTTCTACGACGAGACGCCAGGCATCGGCGCGCTCGGCGTCAAGCTCCTCTACGAGGACGACTCGCTGCAGCACGCAGGCCTGTTCTTCAAGCGGGTGGCCGACGGGACGACGTGGAACAACGAGCACCTCTTCAAGGGCCTGCACCGGTCGTTCCCCGGGGCCAACGTCACCCGCCCGGTGCCCGCCGTCACTGCCGCTTGCATGATGGTCGACCGTCAGCTCTTCGCAGACATGGGCGGCCTCAGCACCGCGTACGTGCAAGGCGACTACGAGGACTCGGACTTCTGCCTTCGCCTGGCGAGGTCGGGCAAGGAGACCTGGTACCTCCCGTCGGTCGAGCTGTACCACCTCGAGGGACAGTCGTACCCGTCGGTGCTCCGGGCGCAGACGACCGGCTACAACCAGTGGCTCCACACCCACCTCTGGGATGAAGACATCGAGGCGATCGCTGCAGCCTGGGAGGCAGCGCCGCCGGGCCAGGTGCCAGCGGCACCGCCTGCGGTGCGGCGTAATCGACCTGCGACACCACGAGCGCCGAAGGCCCCTGTGACGGCGCAGTCGTGATCACCATCGAGTCGGTCGATGTCGTGGCCGGCTTCGAGGATCTCGCGGGTTGCTACATCGACGCTCCCGTCGCCGGGTCCTCGGTTGACGGTCACGTGCTGCGCATCACCGGCTGGGCCCTCGGCATCGAGTCCCCGGTGCGATGGGTGGAGGTCGGCAGCCTCGATCACGGTGTCATCGCTCGGGTCGAGCTCGACCGTCCCCGCCCGGACATCGAGGCGGCGTTCGGACCGAGCGCGATCTCCTCGGTGTGCGGGTTCGACCTGGCCATCAGCCTCCTGGGCGTACCGGCCGCCTTCACGTTCTGGGTCGTGGCGACCGACGGGCGTGGGGGACGTTGGCACATCGCCAGCGTCCGAGGCCGGAGGACCACTGTCGAGCTGCCGGTCGGCGCGGGCCCGGTCCCGGTGATGGTGACGACGCTCGGTCGGACGGGTTCGACGTGGCTCACGCAGCTGCTCGGCGCTCACCCCGACGTCCTGGCGCTGGAGCCGTTCCGCCTGGAGCCCCGCGTTGTGAGCTACTGGGCCGAGGTGTGTCGGACCTTGAGCAGCCCCTCCAGCTACCGGTCGCCCCTCGTCTCCACGGAGCCGGAGACCGATGACTGGTGGCTCGGCCGCGGGCGCGTCACAGGGGAGCTCGGCGGCAACCCGCGGCTCGAGGGTTGGCTGGCGACCTCGCACATCACCGACGTCGCGACGTTCTGCCGAGATCGCATCGAGGCGTTCTACCGGAGCGCAGCCGACGAGCCTGGGGCTGACGGTCCCCCACGCTACGTCGTGGAGAAGCTCAACCCGACGTGGGTCCCGGACCTCGTCTGGGAGCTGTTCCCGGCTTCGAAGGAGATCTTCTTGGTCCGCGACTTCCGCGACCGCCTTGCTTCGGTCTTCGACTTCAACCGCAAGAGGGGCTACGAGGCCTTCGGCAGGGCCGACCACGGCTCGGACGAGGAGTACGTCCGTGAGAAGGTGCGGGTCGATGCCGAGACGTTGTTGGAGGCGTGGGGGGCGCGGCGCGACCGGTCACTGCTCGTCCGCTACGAGGACCTGGTGCTGAAGCCCCGGGAGACGGCCGCGACGATCCTGGAGCACCTCGGGTTCGCCCATGACGGAGAGAGCGTCACCTCGATCACCGCCAGTGCCCGACTTTCTGACGACGAGACCGCATCGCACCGGACGACGCCTGATGTCGCAGCATCGGTCGGTCGGTGGCGCCACGATCTGGACGAGCGACTGCAGCGCGTGTGCGAGGAGGAGCTCGGCGAGCTGCTCCTGGAGTTCGGGTACGACGTGCGTGAACCGGTGTCGTGAGCGGCGCCGAGAGACAGCCGGCCATGTCCCCCGTCGCAGCCGCCCCGTCGGGGAAGGTGGCCGGCTCTCAGGTCCTCGAGGGC
>CADCSY010000127.1 GCA_902805555.1 uncultured Acidimicrobiales bacterium
GGACGTTCTGGCCTGGCACCGTCGTGTTGGCGGCGACGGCGGGGCCGTTGGCACTGATGGTGCCGGTCGCGTCCACCGGTCGGTGCAGCCGGAACGCGTAGCTCCCGGTGCCCGTCCCCCCCTGACCTCCGACGGTCAGCGTGCCCCTCCCCGCTCGTGGTGGGGGTCCGCTCCCAGTCGTTGCAGATGCGGGTCGGGGTGAACCCGGTCCCGATGGGCGCGGCCAGCGACCAGATGATGTCGGGGCCGGGGCAGTCGACCGAGGTGTCCAGGAAGAAGCGGACGCCGGCCGGGAGGTCGTTCGTGAACGTGTCCAGGTTGGACGTGGTGTCGGTCGTGCCGCTCATGATCTCGCAGTCGGAGGCGGCGTCGGTGCCGGTCCCGACCGCGCACGTGTCGGTGCCGCCTGCGCCGGCGAGCGTGTCGTTCCCGCCTCCGCCCGAGAGGGTGTTGTCGGCGGGGTTCCCCGTCAGGGTGTCGCCGGCGGCGGTGCCGCTCAGGCCCTCGAGGGCGAGCAGGGTGTCGGTGCCCTCGCCGGTGGCGGTGCCGGTCGACAGGTTCGCGTTGACGGCGCCGGCGGTGAGTCCCGTCCAGGTGCCCGTGTCGAAGCCATCGCCTCCGGAGAGGACGTCGTTGCCGGCGCCGCCGGAGAGGACGTCGTTGCCGCCGACGTCGCAGACGACGTCGTCGCCACCGAGGCCGTTGATGGTGTCGTTGCCTCCGAGGCCGACGATGACGTCGACGCCCGAGGTGCCGTTGATGAGGTCGTCGCCGGAGGTCCCGACGATGGTGGCCGTGCGCCCCTCGCAGGTCTGCGGCGGCGGGGGCTCGCACGCCGTCAGCAGTGCGGCGGCGAGCAGCGGGGGGGCGAGTCGGACGGCGAACCTGTTCACGGCGGGCTCCTTCGGGGCGGCGGTGGTGGTCGGGCTCGCTGCCATCGTCAGTCACCGCGCTTGAAGCCCACTTGTGGCTCACTTGACGCGACCTCGACGACCACTCCCGGCGCCTGGCCGCCCTCTCTGCCCTGCCGCCGGTCGGGGGACCCCACGCCGGAGGTGGTGGCGACCGGGAGGCGGTGGAGGCTCAGCCGGTTGCGAGCACCGCGAAGGGCACCCGGGAGCCATCCGCAAGCTCGACGAGCACCTCGAGGTGGCGGTCTCCCGTCCCGTCGCCGAGAACGGCGCCGGCGGCGAAGCCCGACCGCGCCGCATGGGCCACGAGTGGGAACGCCTCCGCCACGTCTCGACGCTCCACCTCGACGGCGACGGTGGCGATGAGCCGCCCGGCCTCGGGGTCCCGGACGACCACTCGCCTGGCCGGCCCTGCCACGGGGAGCACCCAGCCGACGATCCACACGGTCCGGGTGACCTCGAGGCCGACGGCCGGCGCCTCGACGTTGGCGCCGACGAGGCCGGGCGCATGCGGCACGAGCGTCGCCTCGGTCAGGGTTCGGACCACCGGCTGCGTCGTCGGCAGCTCGTACAGGGCGAACGACTGGTCGATGCTGAGGCACGCGAGGCCGTCGGCGTAGGCCCAGAGCCCGGGACGACCCGGCCGTGCGTCCCGGGGCTCGGTCACGACGAGGTAGCCGGCGACCTGCTCGCCGGCCGGGAGCGCCGGCAGGGACCCGAAGTGCTGGTCGACGCTGCGATGGCTGGTGACCGCAGCCGCCCGCAGGCCGTCGAGCTGCTCGGCTGCCTCGGCGTCGACGGAGCTGACGTGGACGACGCTGCGGCCGTTGAGGTACCACGGCGTCGGCAGCTCGGGCCCGGCGATCGCGACCGGACGGTCGTGGGGCACGCCGGCCTCCTCCACGGCCGTCTCCACCGCACACCGGAGGAGGCCCCTGGTGACCGCCGTCTGCACCTCGGAGGGCAGCAGGCGGGCGATGCGCCGGTACACGACGCGCTCGTCGGCCAGCTGTGCCAGCCGCCCTGTCGCCGACCAGATGCCGGCATCGTGCACGCGGTAGGTCGCGTCGAGACCGTCGAGGCGGACGATGGGCCCCCGCTGGGCCAGGAGCATGAGCAGCAACCAGTCGATGCTCACGACCCGCTCCCAGGCGCTGCCGGCGATGGCTTCGACCCAGCGGCGCACGTCGTCCGCCTGGATGTGCCGGTACATCAGCGTCAACGTGGGCACGACGTCGCGGACGACGACGTCGGCGAGGGTGAGGGAGGGCTGCCGGAGATCGGCCAGGGCCCGCCGTGGGGGCAGTGACCCGTCCTCGTAGACGACCGTCGCGTCGTGGAAGCAGCCCGACGCGCTCTCGTCAGCGTCGAGGAAGGCTGCCTGGCGAGCGAGCTTGTCGGTGCTCGTCCAGGTGTCGTCGCCGTCGAGCAGCGCCACGTAGTCACCGCGCACCTCGCGGAGGGCGGCGAGGAACATCGCGTTGGCACCCAGGTTCTGCGCCGGGCGAATGACACGGACCACGTCCGGGTGCCGGTCACGGAACGACGCCGCCAAGCGTCCCGTCCCGTCGGTCGAGGCGTCGTCGGCGACCAGCACCTCGTACGGCTCATCAGTGCGCTGCGCCAGCGCGCTCTCCAGCGCCTCTCCCAGGTACCGCTCGTGGTTGTACGTGGTGACGAGCGCGGTGATCCTCGGGCGCGCAGCCGGCTCCGGCGCCGTCACCGCGCCACCGTGGCCAGCTGGGCGCGCACCTCGTCGGGGTGCTCGAGAGCGCAGCGGACCACCTCGCAGATGCGGTCGATGGCGGGAGTCGACGTCGCCGTCCCCGTCGGCAGCACCAGCACCCGGTCGAGCACCTGCTCCGTCACCGGCAGGGGCACGGGCGACGAACGCGGGTCGTCGCGGTAGGGCGGGACCCGGTGACAGCCCGGGAAGAAGTACCGGCGCGCCAGCACGTTCTCGGCGCGGAGCACCGCCAAGAGCTCGTCGCGGCTGAGGCCCGCCTCGTCCTCCACCTCGATGACGACGTACGGGCGGGTCGGTGTGGCGCGGCTGTCCGGGTCCCGCAGCGTGACGCCCCTCCCGCCTGCGAGACCGACGCGGTAGTGCTCGTGGTTCGTCCGGTGGGCGTGGACGAAGTGGTCCAGGGCGTCGAGCGAGACCAGCCCCATGGCTGCGCTCACCTCCGACATCTTGGCGTTGATCCCGAGGCCGGAGATCTCGTCCTCCCCGGCGAAGCCGAAGTTGCGGGCCTCGGCGAGCGCCGCTGCCAGCCGTGCGTCGTTCGTGGCGACCGCTCCACCCTCGAAGGCGTTGCAGAGCTTGGTGGCGTGGAAGCTGAAGACCTCTGCCTCGCCTGAGGATCCGACCGGGCGACCACCGGCGATGCTGCCGAGTGCGTGCGCCGCGTCGAACACCAGGGCGCACGACCGCTCCGCGGTGAGCCGGGTGAGGCCGTCGACGTCGCAGGGGGTGCCCCACAGGTGCACGCCGAGCACCGCCGACGTCTCGGACGAGCAGGCGGCAGCGGCACTGGCCGGGGACAGCGTCAGGGTGGCACGGTCGACGTCGGCGAACACCGGTGACAGCCCCTGCCAGCGCATGGCGTGGGGCGTCGCCACGAAGGTGAGCGCGGGCAGCACCACCTCACCCCGCAGACCGAGGCATGCAGCGAGGAGCATGAGGCCGGTGGTGGCGCTCGAGGTGGCGACGCAGTGCTCGACCTCCACCAGGTCGGCGACGCGCCGCTCGAACGCCTGGACGAACGGTCCGTCGTTCGTCAGCCAGCGGCGGTCGAGGGCGTCGTCGAGGAGCTCGTGGAGCCGCTGGCGGTCGCCGATGTTCGGCGCGCCCACGTGCAGCGGCGTCGTCGCCAGCGGGGCGCCGCCGAACAGCGCGAGGTCTCGCAGGGTCCTCGTCACCCCGTGAGCCGGGGCTCGCGGAAGACGTAGGTCGTGTACTCGTACAGGCCGTAGTCGTGCCTGATGGTGAAGTGGCGGCTCACCTCACGGGCCAGGAAGGTGGCGAGGTCGTCGAACGGCACGTGGAACAGGTCGTCGCGCTCCCACTCGACCTGCTTGGACATCACGTTGAAGGCGATGCCGCGCCGCGCCTTCCCGAACGCGGCGGTGATCAGCGCCTTCGCGTAGTCGAACATCACGTCGTGGGGCACCTCGGCGCGCAGCGTCAGCAGGCCGTTCATCACGACGTAGTCGAAGGTCGGGAGCGCCTCGGGGTGCTCGAGGATGTCGACCTGGTGGAACGCGACGTCGGGGTGCTTCGCCCTGCTCTGCTCGAGGAACACGTCGGAGAGGTCGCACCCGCTGTACTCGATCCGGCCGCCACCGGTCCGCTGCATGTGCTCGTACAGGTGCGCCAGCCCACAACCGAGGTCGAGCAGCGTGGTCGGCCCATCGCGGTCGCCGTCGCCGTCGGGTTGGGCCCCGACCACACCCAGCATCGCCTCGTAGCGCCGCTCCGCCTCCTCCCTCGTCTTGGTCCAGCCCACGCCGAGGTGGCTGTCGCCGTGGCGGGCGAAGTACCCCTCGCACTCCTCGACCACGGCCTGCTGGGGGCGACGCTCGCTCATGCCGAGACAGCCCGGTAGGGGGGGAAGTACGTGCTCCCCGTCAGCCCACGGGCTTCGGAGAGACGGTCGAACGCGGCTCGATCGAGCACCGAGCCGCAGAGGTGGGCCACGGCCTGGTCGTTGGACCACCCGCGCTTGAAGCGGGCGAGGCCCTGCTGGGGGTCGTCGTCGTCCCCTGCGACGCCGCCCAGGTCGACGACCCGCACCTGGGAGGCCAGGTGGTCGGTCGATGCCGCCATCACGGCGTACGCAGCCCCGGTTGCGTACCCCTCGTCGTCCGTCGCTGCGAGGTGCAGGTGCGCAGCGTCGCCGTGCAGGTACCAGAGCGCCATCGAGAGGCAGCGGTCGCGCCGGACCGCCCGCACGGCGATGCAGCCGGGCACCTCGAGCTGGGCCCGCAGGCTGTCGTCGGGCAGGTCGGCGAAGCCCGTGATGGCTCGGCGACGGACGAGGTCGCGGTAGAGGCGCACCCAGTCGTCGGCGTGCGACATCGGTGATCTGACGACCTCGGCTCGCACCTCGCTGGCAACGGCCCGGAGCTTGCGGCGGTGGTGCTGCGACGGCCGGGGCGCACCGTCGGCGACGTGGATGACGTGGTGCGTCTTGTACGGCCGCACGACCTCGAAGACGCGTTCGAGCTGCTGGCGGGTCAGCGGTGCGAGCGGGTCCACCACCATCGTCACGCTCACGAGGTCGTCGAGTGACGCAAGGTCGTCCGCGAGCGCGCCCCACTTCGCGCAGGAGAACAGCGGGTACGGACCACGGCCGTCCCGCTCGACCTGCCCGGGGATCTTCGACACCAGCAGCCATGCACCAGACGTCGACAGCGACACGACGTCGCCGAGGTGGCCGAGCGACCTGGCGTACGCCTCGCTCCGGTAGCCCGTGGCCGTCGCTGCGCCGCTCACGAGCCCGGCTCGACCAGGCGGCGGATCGCAGCGGGGTCCTTGCGAGCGAGGAGCCACGCCCGCCCTGCGGCAGCCCGGGCGTCCCCGGTCGTCATCGCTCGCCTGATCTCCTCCACGATGGCCGGACCGTGGAAGGCGCGCGACCGTGCCCTCCCGGCGGCCACCGCCTGCCTTCCGCCGGGCACGTCTCGTGCGGCCGGCGTGTGCCGGTGCAGCACAGCGAGCTCGGCCTCGAGGATCCGAGCGGGATCGTTCGTCATGTTGTCGGCGTGGCGGCGGTACTCGAGCACCGTGCGGCCGTGGCACCGCACCGGCAGCTGCTGCGTCACCGTGAGGTACATGTCCCAGTCAGCGCTGGCATCGACGGACGGGTCGAAGCCCCGACCGCCGTCGAAGATCGCCCGCCGGAACATCACCGATCCAGGGATGATGGTGCACATCTCGAGCAGTGGCAGGAAGGGCTCGTCGCTGCACAGCTGCTCCGGCGTGAAGAGCGGTGAGCCGTCGGCTTCGATGAAGCGGCTGCGGCCGTAGACGAAGGCAGCCGTGGGGTCGGCCCGGAGGCAGTCGAGCCCAACCTGGACCGCGTCTGGCAGCAGCCGGTCGTCGGCGTCGAGGAAGACGAGGAGCGAGCCGAGGGTGTGGCGGATCCCGGTGTTGCGGGCGCCGGCCAAGCCGGCGTTCTCCTGCCGCGCGCACCGCACCCCCTCGTACGAGCGGGCGATGGCTTCGGTGTTGTCGTCGGAGCCGTCGTCGACGACGACCACCTCGACGTGGGGGTAGGTCTGCGCCAGCACGCTCCCGATGGCCTGACGCAGGAAGTGGGCCTGGTTGTAGCAGGGCACCACGACGGACACGAGGGGCGGGGAGGTGGCCACGACGGGGTCGTCCCGCCAGGAACGGCGGCCGATGACCGTGCCCACCTCGGTGACCTCGCCGTCCTCGAGGACGGCACGGATGCCGAGGCGCATCTCGCCGAGGGGACGGGTGAAGGCGAGCGTCGCCTCGTAACCGGACGTCACCGCCCACGGGACCTCCGGGAGCGCGTCGGCCACGTCCGGCCGGTGGATGCTCGGGCGCACCCGTGCCACCACGGCTGTCCCGTCAGTGATCTCCACGGCGGCCGCCGGCGCCTGCTCCCCGACGACCCAACCGATGACGTGCACTGCGCCCGCATCCACCCACACGCCCGGAAGGGGTGCGTCGACTGCAGAGCCGAGCACCCCGGGAACCCGGACCCCCGCCTGCGCCGGTTGGATGGTGAAGAGGTCGTTCAGGCGCCGCCGGTTCATGGCGTGCGGCTCAGGGTCGCCGCCTGCGCGAGCAGTCGCGCCGCCTCCTGCGGTCGACGCCACGCGAAGGGCGCCAGCCCCGGCAGCGCCGAGGGCCAGCGACGCTCGGTCATGGCGATGGCGAGGCTGCGCGCGACGGCGGCTCCGTAGTACCCGCGCCAGAACCGGCGGCCCTGCCGCCACGCGTCGCGCAGGCGAGGCTCCTGCGCCACATGCGGCCACTGTAGGTCCAGTGCCTGCAGGACCTGCTCGAGCATCAGGAGCGGGTCCGTGCTCATGGTGCCTGCGTGGCGGCGGTACTCGACCACGACCTGACCGTGGCGGTGGACGCGCGAGGCACGCACCACGCGCAGGTTGAGCTCGTAGTCCTCGGCTGCCGAGAGCGACTCGTCGAACCAGCCGACGGCGTCGAGGATCTCGCGGCGGTACACGCCAGTCGGCTGTCCCCCGGTCCAGTTCGTCTTGAGCAGGGCCTCGTACGGCTCACCTTCCAGTCGGGCGAGCGACGGCGTCGGCAGCGGGTGGCCCGTCACGTCCACCTCCTGGTACCAGCCGAACGCAGCGCTGTGGCCGGGCCGCGCCCGCAGCGCCGAGACCCCTGTCGCCACGGCCTCGGGCAGGAGGCGGTCGTCGGCGTCGAGGAACACGGCGTAGGCGCCGCTCGTTGCGGCAAGCCCCGTGTTCCGGGCGGCGGGCAGCCCCCCGTTGGCCCGGGCCACCACGCGGATGCCCGGGAACCTGGCGGCGACCGCGCTGGTGTTGTCGGTCGAGCCGTCGTCGACGACCACGACCTCGACGTGGGGGTGCGTCTGGGTCAGGGCGCTCTCGATGGCCTCGCCGAGGAACTCCGCCTGGTTGAAGCAGGGGATGACGATCGAGACGAGCTCGGTCGATGGGCCCGGGCGGGGCGCGAGGGTGATCGTGCCGATCACGGGGCCGGTCGTGCCACGGGCCACGGCCTGCACCTGGAGGCGGACCAGCCCCTGCTGGGTCCCGGCCAGGAACGTCCCGCGGAACCCGTAGCGGGGCGCACCTTCGCCGCCGGGGAACGCAGCGTCGATGTCGGGGCGCTCGACGTCGACGGGCAGGCGCAGCACCCGGCCACCGCGCCCGTCCACGATCTCGATCGCGGTCGCCGCCGGGTCGGCGGTGACCCAACCCCCCACGGTGATGCGGCGCGTGGCGGCATCGTCCTGCCACGGCCGCTCGATGTTGGCCCGCAGATCGGCGCGACCCGGGGGCCTCTCGACGTGGACGTCGAAGGCGCGCCAGGGCTCTTCCTCTGGAGAGGTGCTCGCGGTCTGCATGATGGTCCTCTCCCTGTCGTCCACCCCGCCGGCGATCTTGAGGCCCTGCTGCATGCGAGCACAGGCCTACGGGAGCCGCCCCCGGGGCGCTGGGCGATGGGTCGTGGATCGTGTCACGAGCTCGCCGCTCCCGGCGGAGTCGCCCGTCGTCCCCTCACGTGCGAGCCTGCCACCGTCGGGCGGCTGTCGGGGTCGTTCGACAGCGGCGAGCAGGGGCGGGCGCGATGGCGTGACGCCCCGGCCGGTGGTCCGAGACGGGGGGTCGAGCGGTGGGCGCAGGAGATGTCGCACCAGGGCGCGACGAGCGGCAGCTGCAGCTGGACGGTCTCACCTGTGACTCCGTCCTCGAACGGATGCGGCGCCTGGACCCTGCGAGCGTCCGGGCTGTCCCGCTGCGGTCGGGTGCCACGGTCCACGTCACGGCCGTCGACGACGTGCTGTACCTGCCCGACCTGCGCCTGCAGGTGGTCGACGGCGCGGTCGTGCCGACGGAGGGCATCGTCGACCCCTGGAACCTGGGCTTCGAGCAGCGCAACGCCTTCCAGGGGAGGGGGCAGCGCTACTCGCTCCCGTTCGCCCCCGGGCGGGTGGAGGCCGATGTCGCCATCCTCTCCAACCTCTACTCGGCCAGCTTCACCCACTTCATCGAGGAGCTGCTCAAGGTGGTCATCCTCGAGCGCGCCGGCTTCGACGGGAGCTACGTGCTGTCGGCGATGCCGCCGTTCGCCTTCGACCTCCTCGGTCTGCTCGACATCCCCAGGTCGCGAGTCATCGAGCACGTGACCGAGCCGACCGTGCTCCGGACGGCCCACTACACGACGCATGCCTTCACCTTGAACCTGTCGACCTGCCCGGGCGTGCTCATGGACCTGCGGGACGTGCTGCTCCGGGCTGTCCGGGACGTCCCCTCCCCGGCCGGGCCCCGGCTCTGGCTGGAACGGGGCAGCAACGTCAACGACCCCGACAGGGACCTCGTCAACGTGGACGAGGTGCGCGCCTGCCTCGACCGGCACGGCTTCGAGAGGCTCGACATCGGCAGCCTCCCGGTGCCCGAGCAGCTCGCCGCCGCCCGCGACGCCGAGGTGATCAGCGGCGTGCACGGCTCGGCGTTCGCCCACTGCGCGTTCATGAAGCCCGGGTCGCGGGTGATCGAGTGCTTCTCCCCCTCCTACCTCAACGGGTGCTCCTTCGAGCTACCTCAACGGGTGCTCCTTCGAGACGTGCCGGGTGCTCGGGCACCGGTACCACATGGTGTGCGACTGGAGCTCGAAGTACGTGACCTACGAGCACGGCGACCGTGTGCACGTCGACCTGAGCCAGCTCGAGCTCGCGCTGCAGGGGCTCGAGTGACTGTCGGGGGGAGCTGACCCCGTGCCTCACGTCGTCTACGTCGTCATGTCCCACCGGAACCCGGGCCAGGTGCTGCGCCTGGCCGGGCGCCTGCTCGACGGCAGCTCGAGCAGCCACGTGCTCCTCCACCACGACCCGACCGGTGCTCCGCTGCCGGCCGGGCCGTCGCCGCCTCGGCTCGTCAGCGTGCGACCACGTCGTCCCGTCCGCTGGGGCACCAGCGACACGGTGCACGTCTTCGTCGACGCGCTCCGCCAGGCTCGGGAGCAGCTGGACCCGGACTGGCTCGTGTTCCTGTCGGGCCAGGACTACCCGATCGCACCGGTGCCCGACATCGAGCGCGAGCTGGGCTCGACGCCCCAGGACGTGCTCATGGACCTGGTCCCGGTGGCCACCGAGTCGCCGTGGGCGGAGGGGGAGGCAGCCAGCCGGTACGCGTACCGCTACCTGCGACGTCCTGCTGGCCACCCCTGGGCGCAGGGGGCTGCAGGGCTGCTCGCCCGTCGAGGGGACCCCGGGGGGCGCCATGCCGACGACGCCGACTGGTCGACCGCCCCCCGCTTCGTCACGCGCCGCGTGGACGACGAGCTGCTCGTCGGCGTCCGGCCGCGGCGCCCCGTGTTCGGACCCTCCCGTCGCTGCTTCGTCGGCGACCAGTGGTTCTCGGTGTCCCGCCGCGGCATCGCCGACCTGCTCGACGCGGACCCGGGTGGCGCGCTGCTGCGCCACTACGACCGCACGATCGTCCCTGACGAGTCGTACTTCCACACCTTGGTGGGGAACGCACTCCCACCGGAGCGGATCGGCGGTGCGAGGCGCTACGTCCGGTGGACAGGCGAGGCACATCCGGAGCTCCTCACCAGCCGGCACCTCGGGCACCTGCTCGGCACCGGCATGCACTTCGCCAGGAAGTTCGACCAGACCGTCGACGGGGGAGTGCTCGACGAGCTCGACCGCCTGCACGGGTGAGCGCTCGTCGGAGGGTCAGACCTCGCCGGTGGCGGTGGGAGGTGGGGGCCCGAGGTCGTAGACGGCGCCGTGGTCGCCGTCGGCGACCAGCACACCGGAGCGCGCGAGGTGGTCCCGGAGCTCGTCGTAGTGGTCGAGCCACCAGGCCGAGCTGCGCGGGACCACGAGGTAGCCGGCACCCCGCCGCCGTGCAGCCTCGAGGAGCGCCACCGCCCCGGCGCCGTCCGCCGGGTAGTGGCCGGCCCAGCCCCCAGCCGGCTCGGACGGGAAGTGCTCTGCCGACACGTCGCCGAGCTCGAGCAACCGGTCGTCGCCCCGGCTGATCACGGCTGCTCGCGCACCAGCCGGCACCGACCGCCGCACTGCGGTCCGCACACCGTCGACGGCATCGCCGTCATCCGCATCGGGACGGCGGCCGTGCGGGGACCACACGACGCCCCACTTGCGCTCGAAGTGGTCGCGGTTCTCCTGGAACAGGCGGCTCCACGCGCCGGATGGCCGGAGCGCCCCGAAGGACGCCTCCCCGAAGTGGTGCACCAGGACGTCCTCGGCGCACACGCTCCGAAGGCCGGCTGCGGCCAGCGCCTGGGCGTAGTCGTCGTCCTCGAACAGGCCGATCCCGAACCGCTCGTCCAGCTCGCCCACCTCGACGAACGTGTCCCTGCGCATGGCCAGGCAGAACATGGCGAGCACCGGGATGTCGAAGTGCTCGCCGGCGTGGCGGTCGGCCCGCTCCTGGGCCTCCGCCAGCAGCTCCTCGTAGGTCGTGTAGCTGGTGGGGACCTCCGCCTCGTTGCCGATGCGGTTGGTGGTGGGACCGACGGCGCCGACACCCTCGTCGTCGAGGTGGGCGAGCAGGCGGGGCAGCCATCGGGGGGGCACGATCGTGTCGTTGTTGAGCAGCACCAGGTCGGGCGCCGTCGCCGCTCTCAGGCCCTGGTTGTTGGCCGCTGCGAACCCGACGTTCGTGTCGTTCAGGAGCACTCGGACCGACGGGTTGCGGCTGGCCAGGAGCGCCAGGTAGTCGCGCGTGCCGTCGCTGGAGGCGTTGTCCACGACCACGAGCTCGATCGGGTCGTCGGTGTTCGCGAGCACGGACTCGAGCGCCATCCGGGTGACCATGAGGTTGTCGTAGGTGACCACGACGATGCTGGCGACGGCCGGACCCATCGGGGGGCGCCCACGCGGGACGACGGCCGAGAGGACCCGCTCTGCCGTCGCCGACGCCAGGCGCAGCGGTCGGCGTTGCACGGGCTCGAGGTCGAGGTCCCGGGGCAGCGGCTGCCCGCCGAGACCGAAGCGCCTCGGGCTCCTCGGGACCCTGAGCCCCACGTGGTCGAGCATGGCGCCGAGCACCACGTCGTAGCTGAAGTACGTGTGGGCGAGATCTCGCGCCGCCCGGGCGTGGCGGTCGTGGTCGCCCTGCACGTCCGCGACGCACGCTGCCGCCTCGTCGACGTCGGAGAAGGCGAGGAGCCCCTCGCCGGTCGGCAGCACGGCACCGAAGCCGGTGTCCTGGGTGATGACCGGTCGCCCGGCGGCGAGGTACGTGGCGCTCCGCTCACTGAACCAGCCGGTCCTGAGCCTGACGTTCTGGTCCTTGGCGACGGTGAGCTCCCCGCAGGACCCCTGGATGTAGCGGCGGTAGGCGTCGGGGTCGGCCGACACCTCCAGGGCAGGCCGCACCCGCCAACCGTTCGACTCGAGGAGCACCTGGTCGGCGTCGCTGCAGCTGCTGAGCGCGAGCTCCAGGGTGGCGCCCGTCCTCGTCGGGAGGTCGAGGATGCGGAGGAACTCGTGGTGCTTGCTCCACCGGTAGGTCTCGCCCCGCCACGTCAGGTCCCGGTAGTCCTGGCGCCAGTTCCCGATGGTGGTGAACGCCGGGCCCGGCTGGCCGCCGTCGTCCCAGAGGTCGATGACGACCGGCGGTGGGCTCGGCACCGCCGGGAAGCGCCGGTCGTACGGGAGCTCGCAGGTGCGGCCCCCGTAGTTGAGCGCCCAGGTGAAGAAGGCCACGTGCGGCTCGAGGTAGGCGACGGTCTTCGCCAGGTCCTGGTGGAGCTCGAGCTCGACGTCGACGGGGTCGGTCCCGAGGTAGACCAGCCGACCGCTCGCCGCGTGCTCCTCCAGGGGGACGGTGCCGCCGTGGAGGTTGATGATCAGCGCTGCGTCCCGGTAGAGCTCGCTGAGCGCGCTCGCCGTCAGCCCGTGGACCGAGCCGTCCCCGTGCAGGGCGTGGAACGCCCACCGCCCGTCGAGCCCGATCCGGCGCATCTCCCGGTCGAGGTAGGTGACTGCGAGCGCGGTCGCATCGTCGTCGTCCCTCTGCATGAACATCGAAGGGGTCCGCCCGTGGGCCTCCACGTAGTACGGCTCGTAGCCGAGCCGCTCGAACCCGACCGCGTACTGGCGGACCAGCCAGGCGACGCCACCGACGGGGATCTTGGTCAGCATCCCGAGGAGGACGATCTTCGGCCGGCTCACCCTGCGTGCCCGGTCATCACAACGCCTGGCCGGCGTGGCGGCAGCGCAGCGATGGACGGCGACCGTCGGCGTCTCGGCTCGTGCATGCTGGCCGGGAGGGTACCCCCGCCACGCTGCGGCACCGGAGGCCCACCGTCTGCACCCGGGTGCCTGCGGCCGCCGGCGCCCGGCCGGTACCGTCGTGCCGGGCAGCGGCCACCCCGAGGTCCCGTGCACGGGAGGGTCCTCGGCAGGTCGGGGCGGCAGCCGGAGCTCGGTGCGGAGCGTCCACGAGGAGGCGGAGTGCTCACAGCGGGCTGTCGCACGGAGAGGGACCGGACGATATGACGGCCCCGCGCCCGTACGACCCGCTCGCTGCGAGGGCTGAGGCAGCGTCGTTCTTCGAGGACCTCTGGCGGGACGGCGACCCGTGGGACCTCGACCGGGCGCCGCTCGACCAGGAGCGCTACGCCCGCCAGCTGGCCATGCTGGGCGACCGCCGCTACGGCCGCACCCTCGAGGTGGGCTGCGGGGCCGGCGCGTTCACCGAGCGGCTCGTCACGATCGCCGACCCGGTGCTCGCCCTGGACGTCGCCGACCCTGCGATCCGGCGGGCCGAGGAGCGCCTGGCCGGCGCACCGGTCACCTTCCGCCTGCTCGACGTGATGGACCTCGACCCGGCAGAGGAGGGCCCGTGGGACCTCGTGGTCATCGCGGAGACGCTCTACTACCTGGGTTGGCTGCACCCCATGTTCGACGTCGCCTGGCTCCTGCACGCGCTGCACGAGGCGACGCTCGGAGGTGGGCGCCTCCTGCTCAGCGACACGATCAGCCACGATCACGGGATCATGAGCCACTGGCTGGTGCGGACCTACCACGACCTGGCCAGGAACGTCGGCTACGAGCTCGAGCAGCGCCAGGAGCTCGAGGGGACGAAGGACGGCGAGCCGTTCACCATCCTCCTGGAGCTGTTCAGGAAGGGTGCGTCGTGAGGCGGCGGGTCGTGGTCAACGCCGACGACTTCGGGCTCACGAGCGGGGTCAACCGGGCCGTCGTCGAGGCGCACGTCCGGGGGATCGTCACCAGCACGACAGCCATGGTGCGCCAGCCCGCCGCAGCCGAGGCCGCCGGTCTCGCCCTCGCCCACCCGGCGCTGGGCGTCGGCCTCCACGTCGACCTGGGGGAGTGGGCGTTCGTCGACGGGGGCTGGGTGGCGCTCTACGACCGCGTCGACGCCGACGATGCGGGAGCCGTCGCCGCGGAGGTGGATCGTCAGGTGGAGCGGTTCTCGGCGCTCTTCGGGCGGCCACCGGACCACCTCGACTCGCACCAGCACGTCCACGACAGCTCCCCGGTGCGGGAGGTCGTGGACGCAGCGGCCTCCCGGCTCGGGGTCCCGGTGCGGGGGAGGAGCGGGATCAGGTACGTGGGGGGCTTCTACGGGCAGCTGTCGAAGGGGGAGCCCCACCACGAGGGGATCACGGTGGGCGCGCTGATCTCGCTGCTGTCCGGCCTCCCCGACGGCGCGAGCGAGGTGGCGTGCCACCCGGGCTACGTCGACGGGCTGGCGGACTCCCGGACGATGTACGTCGTGGAGCGGGAGCGCGAGCTGCAGGCCCTGTGCGACGAGCGGGTCGCGGCAGCGGTCGTGGACGCCGGCATCGAGCTCGTCACCTTCGCCGAGCTGCCGTGACCGGCACGGCACTCGTCGCCGGCTCCGTCCTCCAGCGGGGCGGCTTCGGGGGCCACGCCTGGGTGTTCGCGCAGTACGTCAGGGGCCTGCGGGCGCTGGGGTGGCGGGTGGTGTTCGTCGACCGGGAGCCAGACCCGTCCTGGAGGCCGGACCGTGACCAGGTGGTGCTCGAGCTCCTCGGCGGTCCCGAGGGGGTCGCGGTGCTCGACAGGTCGGGGGCGTCGGTCTACGGCCCCTCACGCTCGGCGCTGCTGGCGACGGCCCGCGAGGCCGACCTGCTGCTCAACGTCATGGGCTTCCTCGACGACGCCGAGCTGCTCGAGGTGTCGCGCCGCCGCGTCTTCCTCGACATCGACCCCGGGTTCGGCCAGATGTGGCGCGACCTCGGGCTGGCCGACGTCTTCGCCGGCCACGACCGGTACGTCACGGTCGCCACCAGCATCGAGGGCTCCGGCGTGCCGACCTGCGGCCTCGAGTGGCGGTCGATCCTGCCTCCGGTGAACCTGGCCGACTGGCCCGTCGCAGCGCCGGCTCCGAACGCCCCGGTCACCTCGGTCGCCAGCTGGCGGGGGCCGTTCGAGCCGATCGAGCACGGAGGCACGACCTACGGGCTCCGGGTCCACGAGCTCCGCCGCTTCATCGGCCTGCCGGAGGCGACGGGGGTGCGCCTCGAGCTCGCGCTCGACATCGATCCCGCCGATGACGTCGACCGCACCGCCCTGCTGGCTGCCGGGTGGTCGCTCGCCGACCCCCGGGTGGTGGCCGGAACGCCGGGGGCCTACCGCGACTACGTGGCGGCTTCCCGGGCCGAGCTCATGATCGCCAAGCACCTCTACGTGGCGACCCGGGCCGGCTGGTTCAGCGACCGCAGCAGCTGCTACCTGGCGTCGGGTCGCCCGGTGGTCGCCCAGGACACCGGGTTCGCAGCCGTGCTCCCGTGCGGCGAGGGGCTCCTCGCCTTCGACACCCCTGCATCGGCCGCTGCTGCGATCGACGACCTGGGGGCGCGTTACGGGGAGCACTGCGAGGCGGCCCGGTCGCTGGCCGAGTCGCGCCTGAGCACCGACGTGGTGCTCCCCCGCCTCCTCGCCGACGTGGTCCCGTGACGACGGTGGTCGTGGCCGGCGCGATCGCCAACAAGCCCGGCAACGGCGGCGAGGCGTGGGTGCGCATGAGCTGGGTCGACGGGCTCCGCCGGTGCGGGCTCGACACCTGGTTCGTCGAGGAGCTCTCGCCCACCGCCTGGGGGGAGGCCACGGTCCGGGGCGTCGAGTGGTTCGACGAGGTCAGGGACCGCTTCGGCCTCGGCGACCGGGCCGTCCTCATCGACGCCGACACGGGCCGGGTGCTGCGTGGACCTCCGTCGCTGCCCGAGGGGGACCTGCTGGTCAACATCAGCGGGCACGCCCGCTCCGAGGCGGTGCTGGCGTCGTGTCGGCGGCGGGCCTACGTCGACCTCGATCCCGGCTACACCCAGGTCTGGCACGTCCAGGGCGCCGACATCGGGCTCGACCGCCACGACGTCCACTTCACCGTCGGGCTCAACCTCGGGCGAGCGGTCTGCACGATCCCCGACGCCGGCTTCACGTGGACGACGGTGCTGCCACCGGTGGTGCTCGACGAGTGGCCGGCGCTCCCGCCACGTCCGGTCGAGCGGTTCACCACCGTCGCCAGCTGGCGGGGCGGCTTCGGACCACTGGAGCACGACGGCGTGCGCCACGGGGTGAAGGCCCACGAGCTGCGCCGCTTCATCGACCTCCCCGCCAGGGTGCCGGGCACCCTCGAGGTCGCGCTGGACATCCACCCCGGCGACGACGCCGACCGGCGCCGCCTCGTGGAGCACGGGTGGCGCCTCGTCGACCCGGTCCAGGCAGCAGGTGGCACGGAGCGGTTCCGGGCCTACGTGCAGGGCTCCGACGCCGAGCTGTCGGTCGCACAGGGCATCTACGTCGGGACCCGCAGCGGCTGGTTCAGCGACCGCACGGCTCGCTACCTGGCGTCGGGACGGCCGGCGCTCGTGCAGGAGACCGGTGTGGAGACCACGGTGCCGACCGGGGAGGGGCTCCTCACGTTCTCCTCCGTCGACGGAGCCGTGCGTGCAGCAGCCAGCATCCGGTCCCGCCCTGCCGACCATGCCGCCGCAGCCCGCCGACTCGCCGAGGAGCACCTGGACTCGGCGAAGGTCCTCCCGCGCTTCCTCGAGCAGGCGGGTGTCGCATGACCGAGCCCCTGAGCATCCTCGTCAGCGGCATGGTGGCCGGCGACCCGGGCCAGGGCGGTGCTGCCTGGGCCGTCCTGCAGTGGGTCCTGGGCCTGCGCAGGCTCGGCCACCGGGTCGTGCTGGTCGAGCCCGTCGACCGCGCCAAGCTCGCCGGCTCGCCCCTCGCCGACTCGGCCCAGGGGCGCTACTTCGAGCTGGTGACCTCCGCCTTCGACCTCGAGGCGGGGCTCGTGGTCAGCGGCGGCACCGAGACCGTCGGGCTCCCGTACGGGGCGATCGTCGCAGCGGCCGCGGGTGCCGACCTGCTGGTCAACGTCGCCGGCATGCTCACCGATCCCGAGCTGCTCGAGGCGCCCCGGCGGCGCGCCTACCTCGACCTCGATCCGGCCTTCACCCAGCTCTGGCACGAGGTGGAGGGCATCGACATGCGACTGGCAGGCCACGAACGGTTCGTGACCGTGGGCCTCCGGATCGGCCAGGCGGACTGCGCCGTCCCGACCTGTGGCGTCGCGTGGCGGCCCACACCGCCGATCGTGTCGCTGCCGGACTGGGGAGGCCCCCGCCCGCTGGTGCACGACGCGTTCACCACGGTCGGCAGCTGGAGGAGCTACGGCTCGATCTCCCACGAGGGCGTGCACCACGGCCAGCGGGCGCACTCGATGCGAGCGCTGGACGCCCTGCCCGAGCTGGTCGACGAGCGCTTCGAGGTGGCCCTGTCGATCCACCCCGACGAGACCGGCGACCTCGAGCGGCTCCGGCGCCACGGGTGGGTCCTGGTCGACCCCGCCGAGGTGGCGGCGACGCCCGAGGGCTACCGCTCGTTCGTCGGCGGGTCGAAGGCGGAGATCGGGGTGGCCAAGAGCGGCTACGTGCTGTCCCGCTGCGGCTGGTTCAGCGACCGCAGCGCCTGCTACCTCGCCTCCGGTCGCCCCGTGGTCGCCCAGGAGACGGGGTTCAGCGCCGACCTGCCCGTCGGGGCGGGTCTCCTCTCGTACCGGGACGTCGACGAGGCGGCCGCGGCGGTGGGCACGGTCGCAGCCGACTACGCCCTGCACGCTGCCGCCGCCCGACGCTTCGCCGAGGACCACCTCGCCGCCGCCCGGGTGCTCCCACCACTCCTCGACGAGCTGCTGTCGTGACGCCCCTCGACCAGGCCGTCAGCGCGGAGTACGGCGCCGCCGCAGCGGTCCTCTCCTCCACGCCGTCGCCCTACGCCACGAGCCACCCCCTCGCCGATGTCGTCGTCGACGTCGGCGACGGCACCACCGTGACGCTGCTGCACAAGGACGTGGGTGCGTTCCTCCCTGGCGCCGAGGCAGCCAGGCCCGCGTTCCTCCGGGATCGACGACGGGAGCGGCTCGTGTACGAGGGGCTGCTGCCCAGGGTCGACGTCGGGTCGCCCCGCCTGGTGGGGGCGGGGGAGGGGTGGTTGCTGCTCGAGAAGGTCGCGGGGGTCGAGCTGTACCAGGTCGACGACCTCGCGGTCTGGCGAGCGGTTGCCGGCGAGGTGGCGAGGTGGCACCGCAGCTTCGCAGACCTCGGTGCCACCGACGAGGCCGAGGCCTCCTTCCGGCTGCTGCGCGTCGACGGCCCGTACCTCGACCGGTGGATGGAGCGCGCATCGGCTGCGCTCGCCGGTGCCGAGCCGCCGTGGTTCGGCCAGCTCCGAAGGCGGTACGGGCAGGTCCGGGACAGGATCCTCTCGCTCCCGCAGGCGATCGTGCACGGTGAGCTGTACGCCTCGAACGTGCTGGTCAGCGACGCGACGGCTCCCGTGCGTCGGGTCTGCCCGATCGACTGGGAGATGGCAGGCGTCGGCGCGGGCCTCCTCGACCTGGCCGCACTCGTGGCCGGGGGCTGGTCGGAGCAGGAGCGCTGCGCCATCGCAGCCGGGTACCTCGACGAGCTGCCGCAGCTCGCAGCGGCTGACCTCGACGCCTGTCGGCTCCACCTCGCCGTGCAGTGGCTCGGCTGGTCGCCGAGCTGGAGCCCTCCTCCCGAGCATGCCCACGGCTGGCTCGCGGAGGCGCAGCAGCTGTGCGAGCGCCTCGAGCTGATCTGACCTGCCACGGAGGGGAAGGAGCGGCGCCGAGGCGGTGTTGCCGGGAGATGGCGGTGCATCGGCCGCCCCCGGAGCGAGGAGCAGCACATGGCGAAGGCGACGTGGAACGGGACCGTGGTCGCGGAGAGCGACGACACGGTGGTCGTGGAGGGGAACCACTACTTCCCCGCCCACGCGGTGAAGGTGGCACTGGAGGACTCGTCCACCCACACGACGTGCCCCTGGAAGGGCGAGGCGAGCTACAAGACGATCGTCGTGGGCGACGAGCGCAACGTCGACGCCGCCTGGTTCTACCCGTCGCCGAAGGACGCGGCCGCCGAGATCAAGGACCGGCTGGCGTTCTGGAAGGGCGTCGAGGTCACCGCCTGAGCGGTCACCGGCCGGGTGTCGTCGACCCGAGCCCGGGTAGAGGGGGCGCACCGCCACCCGAGGAGGAGCCATGACCGAGGGAAGCCACACCGACGGCCCGGCCCGTGACCCGTCGAGCATGTTCGAGATCCTCCGGGACTTCCAGGCGCACGGGTTCAACGGCGACTTCTCGGCGGTGGAGGGCGGTGACATCAGCTGCGGCACGTGCGGGGTGTCGACACCGGCCGGGTCGTTCGAGGTCGCCGAGCTGCGGCGGATGGAGGGTGCCTCCGACCCTGCCGACATGGCGGTGGTGGCGGCGGCGCCCTGTCCTGCGTGCGGCACGAAGGGTGTGCTCGTGGTGATGTTCGGCCCGGAGGCCGGGCCCGCCGACCAGGACGTGCTCGTCAGCCTGCCGACGCCTGCGTCCCCCGGGGAGCGCCCCGGCACGACGAGCTGAGGGCCGCCACTCCGAGAGCGGCGTCCGGGACGCCTCGTCGCTGCCCGATCAGGTCCGCCCGGGGAGCGTCTGCCACTCTTGACCGATGGCCGGATCGGGAGCCTTGGGGCTATCAGGCGCAGGCGGCTTTCCCGATCCGGTCCGGCTGCTGCTCAGTGAGCTCTCGGTGCCGATGGCGGTCGTCGTCGACCACCGAGTGGTCCTCGCGAACAGCGCCCTGGCGGCGTTGCTCGGCTGGCCCGACCCGCCGTCGCTGGAGGGGCGGCCCCTCCTGGACCTCGTGCGAGCGGTCGACGCCGATCTCGTGCTCGAGCGCCTCAAGCGGGTCCTCGCCGGCCAGCAGGTGGGGGCCGCCAGGATGGAGCTGCTCCGGGCCGACGGCACGCACGTCGCCGTCGAGGCCAGCCCCGTGCTCGTCAGCTTCGAGGGGGTGCCGGCGCTGCTGCTCGACATCAGGGACCTCACGCTCCGCCTGGAGGCGGAGGAGGCGGAGGAGGCCCTGCGGTCGTCCGAGGCCAGGTGGCGGTCGCTGGTGCAGTACGGCAACGACCTCATCGTGGTGCTCTCCGCAGACTTCCGCATCACGTACATGAGCCCCTCGGCGCAGTGGATCCTGGCCCGGGACCCGGAGGAGCTCGTCGGGACCGACGCCCTGTCGCTGGTCCACCCCGAGGACCTCGGGTCGGCGAGACTGGCGCTGACCGCACGGGTGGCCGACCCCGACAGGGCCCACCAGGGGGTGCGGGTCCGAGCGCTGACCGGCAGCGGCGGCTGGCGCTGGCTCGAGACGTTCTCCACCAACCGCCTCGCCGATCCCGACGTCGCGGGGGTCATCGTGAACGCCTGGGACGTGACCCACCAGGTCGAGCACGAAGTGGAGCTGCTGCGCCTCGCCCGTCACGACAGCCTCACCGGGCTCCCGAACCGCGTCCTGTTCTCGGAGCGCCTCGAGGAGGCGCTGGCGGGGGGGCGCACCACCGGTGCCACCACCGGCCTGCTCATGCTCGACCTCGACCGCTTCAAGGACGTCAACGACACGCTCGGTCACGAGAGCGGGGACCGCGTGCTGGCCGAGCTCGCCTCCCGCCTCGCCCTGGCTGTGCGGACGGACGACGTCGTCGGGCGCATCGGGGGCGACGAGTTCGCGGTCGTGCTCCCGGATGCGGGTGACGCCGCCACCGTGGAGGCGGTGGCCAGGAGGATCCTCGAGGCCTGTGCCGAGCCGGTGGAGGACGGCGGGATGCTGCTGCGGGTCGGGGCCAGCATCGGCATGGTCCTGGCGCCCGAGCACGGGGACGAGGGGAGCCTCCTCCTCCGTCGCGTCGACGTCGCCATGTACCGCGCCAAGGAGACCCGAGTCGGGGTCGTCGTCGCGTCCGAGGGCGATCTCGAGGAGGGCCGTCGACGCCTGGAGATGGCGGGCGAGCTGCGCGGCGCGCTCGAGCGGGGCGAGCTCGTCTGCGAGTACCAGCCGAAGTGCTCCCTGGCGGACGGCAGGCTGGTCGGCGTCGAGGCGCTCGTGTACTGGGACCACCCGGAGCGGGGCCGGCTCGGCCCCGACGAGTTCCTGACCCATGCCGAGCACCTGGGCCTGATGGCCCCGCTCACGATCAGCGTCCTGGGCGAGGCGCTGACCATGCTGGCGGCGTGGGCGGCCGACGGCCTCGACCTCACCCTGGCGGTCAACGTGTCTGCCACCGTCCTCCACGACCCCCGCTTCGTCGAGATGGTCGACGATGCCCTGGCCGCCTCGGGTGCCGACGCCACCCGGCTCGTGCTCGAGGTGACCGAGCAGGACGCCATGATCCAGCCGGAGGTCTCGCTCGACGCCATGAAGGCGCTGAGGTCCCGGGGCATCGGCTTCTCGATCGACGACTTCGGCACCGGCCAGTCGTCGCTGACCTACCTGCACCTCCTCCCGGTCCAGGAGGTCAAGATCGACCGGTCCTTCGTCGCCAGGCTGGTCGACGGCTCGCCCGAGGCCGCCATCGCCAGATCCGTGGTGGACCTCGCCCACAACCTCGGCATGACCGCCCTGGCCGAGGGGATCGAGGACGAGGGGGCGCTCCAGCTCCTGCGGTCGTACGGGTGCGACCTGGGTCAGGGGTGGCACCTGGGGCGGCCGATGCCCGGCTCGGAGGTCGCCGGCTGGAGCGCTGCCTCCCGCCGTTGAGGTGGGGGCGGGCTCAGCCCTTCAGGTGGGCCTCGAGCCGCTCGAGCGTCGCCTCCATGGCGCGCCGGTTGCGGGCGGGGACCCGCATCACCTCGAGGGCGACGGGGGACCTCGAGGTCGACCAGTCGAACGTCTCGGTCACCTTCGTGCCGTCCTCCACCGGCTCGAGCTGCCAGCGCCAGCGGTGCCCGCCGAAGTGGCGCCACGCGATGAGCCTGCCCTCCTCGAACTCGACGACCTCGTTGGTGATCCCGTACGGCACCCGGAGCTTCATCGACATCGGGAAGCGGGCGCCGAGGGCCAGCCTCGTGCCGGCGGGCGCCTTCGTCGCCCGCACCGTCCCCGACCCGTCGATGAGGGAGTGCGCAGCGGGGTCGGCCAGCACGTCGAAGATCCGGGAGGCAGGTTCGGCGATGACCCTGCTGGCGGCGATCTGGCGCTGTTCCACCGGACGAACCTAGCGACGCAGGCCGGCGTCGACAGCCTCGGCCGCACGCCGGCCCGAGAACAGCGCTCCCTGGATGGACGCGGTGTCGCGGTGGTCGCCGCAGACGTAGGCGCCGGAGCCGTGGCGCACGGACCGCCGGGCCGGGAACGGCGGCAGCTGCTCGGGCTGGCCGTGGGGGATCACGTCGGTCCTGAGGTGCCTCCACGAGTCCACGACGGAGCCGAACCAACGGCGGAGCTGGCTCCGCACCTGGGCGGCGAGGTCGAGGGACCCGGCACCCACGACGGCGCAGGCGACGAGGGCCGCGCCCGGCGGCGCGTAGGAGGGGGCGACGTTGGTGTGCACCACGACGTTCGAGGCGGGCCCACCCCCCTCGCCGTCGAGCAGCAGCACCGGCTCCTCCCACGGCGCCTCGTCGGCTGCGAACCACACGCAGCAGACCGGGCGGGAGCCGGGATCGGGGAGGCCGAGCAGCCGAGCGGCGGCCGGGCCCTCGGTGGCGACGACGACGGCGCTGCCCGAGACCCGTCGCCCGTCGGCGAGGCCGACCTCGTCCTGCCCCACGCTCGTGACCGTGCTCCGGAGGTGGACGGTCCCCTCCGGCAGCGCCGCCGCGAGCTGCGTGGGGATGGCACCCATGCCTGCGGCCGGGAGGACCGCGTCGCCGTCGGCGAAGGAGCGCCAGTAGACGTCGAAGAGCCGTCGAGAGGTGGCGAGCTCCGGGTCGAGCAGCACGCCGGCGAGGAACGGCTGGAAGAAGCGCTCGACGATGGTGGGGGAGAAGCCGGCATCGCGCAGAGCGTCCCTGGTGGAGCCGTCGGGGCCGCGCAGCAGGTCTGCGGGCGCGCTCGAGCGGACGCGCCGGCGCAGGAGGGCGATCCTCACCTTGTCGGGCAGGGTCCCGATGGGGGCGCGCAGCGTCGGGATGAGGTCGACCGGTCGTCGGAACGGATCACCGACCCGGTGCGAGCGGCCGCCGTGCCAGACCAGGGCGCCTGGCTGGAAGGCGCGCAGGTCGAGGGCGGCGTGGTCGAGCACGCGCGCAGCCTCCGGGTACGAGGTGAGGTGGACCTGGAAGCCCCGGTCGAGCTGGAAGCCGTCCACGACGTCGGTGCGGACCCGGCCGCCGACGCCGTCGGACGCCTCCAGCACCGTCACCTCCCGTCCCCGGGCCACCAGCTCCCGGGCGCAGGCCAGCCCGGCAAGGCCGGCGCCCACCACGACGACGGGGGCGCCGGACGCCATCAGGCAGCGGCGGGACGGTCGAGGATGGCTCGGAGCGCCACCTCGAGCGTCGGGTGCACGAAGCGGTAGCCGTCCGCCTGCAGGACGGTCGGCAGCACCTTGGCGCTGGAGTAGAGGAGCGCCGTCGCCAGCTCCTTGCCCAGCAGGAGGGTGGGCCCGAAGCGCGGGGTGGGCACGACCGCGGGTCGGTGGAGGACGCCGGCCAGGGTGGTGGTGAGCTCGGCGTTGGTGACCGGCACCGGTGCGGTCAGGTTCACCGGCCCCGAGACGCTGCTCGTGAGCAGGTGGACGATGGCGCCCACCTCGTCGGCCAGGGAGACCCACGGGAACCACTGCTTCCCCGACCCGATCCGCCCCCCGAGGCCGAGCCTGAACAGGGGCAGCTGCTTGGCCAGTGCACCGCCGTCCCCGTCGAGGACGATCCCCGTCCGCAGGTGGGCCGTGCGGATGCCAGCCGCCTCCGCCGGCGCCGTGGCTGCCTCCCACGCGAGCGCCAGCTCGGCCAGGAAGTCGCTCCCAGGGGGGCTCGACTCCGTGAGGTCCTCGTCACCGCGGTCGCCGTACACGCCGATGGCGGAACCGCTCAGCAGCACCTGCGGCTGCGGGTCGAGGCCCACCATCGCCTGGGCGAGGGCCTCCGTGCCCCGCACCCTGCTCGCCCGGAGGAAGGCCTTCCGCTCGTCGGTCCACCGCTTGTCGGCGATCCCCGCACCTGCGAGGTTGACCACGGCGTCGACCCCGGCGAGCGCGGCTGCGTCGATCGTGCCCGCCTGTGGGTCCCAGCGGACGGAGCCGGGGCCGCCGCCGTCGCTGCGCACCACCGGCCGGACGGTGTGGCCCGCCTGTCGGAGCGAGGTGGTGAGGGCGGTGCCGACCAGCCCGCTCGACCCCGTGATGGCCACGTCCATGTGAGAGCTCCCTTGTGTTCGCGCCGCTGCTCGACGGCCGGCGTCGTCCGCCGGCTCCCAGTGTCCCCTGCCCCAGCAGCCTGCGCGCAGTCGTTCGGCCGCCGGCGTGCGTCGCCGTACCCTGAGCCGCCATGCCGCCGGCGCTGCTCCCCCTCCTCGGCTCCCGGGTGGCAGCGGCGGTGAGCGCAGCGTTCGGGCCCGACGTGGCGGCGCCGTCCCCGCTCGTCCTGCCGACGAAGGACCCCAGGCACGGCGACTGCACCGTGGCCGCACCGCTCGCCCTCGCCCGGACCCTGCGCAAGGCGCCACTCGAGCTGGCGGGCCGGCTCGCCGCTGCGCTCGAGGTCGACGACCTGTGCGAGGCACCCGAGGTGGTGCCGCCAGGCTTCGTCAACCTGCGGCTCAGGGCCGAGTGGCTGGCCGAGCAGGTGGCGGTGATCGCGGCCGACGACCGGGCCGGCGTGGCTCCGGCGGACGTGGCCCAGCACGTCATGGTCGACTACTCGGGACCGAACGTGGCCAAGGAGATGCACGTCGGCCACCTCCGCTCCACCGTGATCGGCGACTGCCTGGCGGACGTGTTCGAGCTGCTCGGCCACCGGGTGGACAGGCTCAACCACCTCGGCGACTGGGGCACCCAGTTCGGGATGCTCATCACCCACCTGGCCGACACCGCTCCTGAGGCGATGGAGCCGGGGGCGCAGGCCGACGTCGGCGACCTCGTGGCCTTCTACCGCGAGGCGAAGGCGCGCTTCGACGAGGACGAGGCGTTCGCGCAGCGGGCGAGGGCGAGGGTGGTCGACCTCCAGTCGGGCGAGGCGACGGCCCGGCGGGCGTGGTCTGCGCTCGTCGACCGGTCGAAGGTCGAGAACCAGGTCGTCTACGACCTCCTCGGGGTCTCGGGGCTCGAGGACCGGGGCGAGTCGTTCTACCAGCCGATGCTGGCTGCGGTGGTGGCCGACCTCGACGCAGCGGGGCTGCTCGTCGTCGACGACGGCGCCAGGTGCGTGTTCGTCGAGGGCTTCACGAACCGGGACGGCGAGCGGCTCCCGTTGATCGTCCAGAAGGCCGATGGTGGCTACAACTACAACACGAGCGACCTCGCGGCCGTCCGCCACCGGGTCGGCCAGGGCGCAGACCGCATCCTCTACGTGATCGACGGCGGCCAGAGCCAGCACATGGAGATGGTGTTCGCGGTGGCCCGGATGGTGGGGTGGCTGCCCGACCACGTCGAGGCCACCCACGTCGGCTTCGGGCTCGTGCTCGGTGAGGACGGCAAGCGGCTGCGCACGCGCTCCGGGGAGAACGTGCGGCTCCAGGAGCTGCTCGAGGAGGCGGTCGACCGGGCCCGTGCCTTCCTCGAGGCACGGGCCGACGAGCGGCGCGAGCCGCTGCCCGACGACGCCGAGGAGATCGCCAGGGTGGTCGGGATCGGTGCGGTCGTCTACGCCGACCTGAGCCAGAACCGCCAGAGCAACTACACGTTCTCGTTCGACCGGATGCTCTCCCTCAAGGGGAACACCGCCCCCTACCTGCAGTACGCCTACGCCAGGATCCGGTCGATCCTGCGCGAGGCGGGGTGGGCCGAGGCCACGCCCCCCGACCTGCAGGTGGTGCTGACCGAGCCGCAGGAGGTCGACCTCGCCCGGGTGCTCGTGACCCTCCCCGACGTGCTGGACCGGGTGGTGACGGAGCACGCCCCCAACCACCTCGCCGCCCACCTCTTCGAGCTGTCCCAGGCGTTCAACCAGCTCTACGAGCACTGTCCGGTGCTCAAGGCCGAGGAGCCGTCCCGATCCACCCGTCTCGCGCTGTGCGCAGCGACGGCGAAGAGCCTGCGCCTGGGCCTGCGGCTGCTCGGCATCGAGGTCGTCGACCGCATCTGATCGACGCGTCGACCGCATCTGAGGAGGTATCCGGCCCCGACGCCGACGGGATCTCCCGGGCGGTGGTGGAGGCCGCGGGTCTCGGGTAAGGCGGCCGATCCCGGGCCGCAACCGGCCCCCGTCCAGAAGAGGTGCTCCATGTCCAACACGAGCCACGGTCTCGCTCGCTCCCTGCACGACGTCGGCCTCGCCGCCTGGTTCGGCGGCTCCCTCATGGGCGCGGTCGGCCTCAACGGAGGAGCGGCCACCGCCTCGGACCCCAGCCAGCGGGCCAAGATCGCGAGTGCCGGCTGGAACAAGTGGACCCCGGTCAACGCCGCCGCCATCGGCGCGCACGTCGCCGGCGCCGTCGTCATCGCCGCCGCCAACACCGGGCGGCTCACCGGTCAGAAGGGCGTCATGTCCGCATCCGTCTACAAGACGGTCGCGACGGCCGGCGCGCTCGCGGCCACGGCCTACGGCCGGTCCCTCGGCAAGACGATCAGCGAGGGCGGCTCGGCCCCGGTGGAGGGCGTGACCGAGCCGGGGGCGATGACCCCGGCGGAGCTGGCGAGCGCGCAGCGCAAGGAGCGCTACGTGCAGTGGGCGATCCCCGCCCTGACCGGCGTCATGCTGGTCATCAACGCCAAGATGGGCGAGCAGCAGCAGCCGGCAGAGGTGGTCAAGGGCCTCGTCCGGCGGTTGAACCCCCTGGACTGACGCCTCCCGCCACCTCGGGCCACCCGCCTCCGGCGGACGGCCGTGCGACGCCTCGCTGCCCCCGTCCGGTCGTGACCGGACGGGGGCCGGCGCAGCCGCACCACCGGCTGTGCACCAAGATGGGAGGGGCGGGGAGCCGCCGCTACGATTCCCCCGTGAGCACCCGGCGACTCATCCTCACCTCGCTGCTCTGCGGGCTCGCCATCCTCATGGCCTTCACCGTCCAGGTGGTACTGCTCCCCCGATGATCGCTCCCGCCACCCAGACCACCAGGAGCGGGATGCCCGCCGTCGTGCGCCTGCTCCGCCCGCGGCAGTGGGTGAAGAACGTCCTCGTGCTCGCGGCGCCCGCAGGCGCCGGGGTCCTCCACCGCCCCGAGGCGCTCGTCGAGACGGCGCTGGCCTTCGTCGCGTTCTCCCTGGCCGCCTCCGGGACGTACTGCCTCAACGACGCCGCCGACGTCGAAGCCGACAGGGCCCACCCCGTCAAGCGCGACCGACCGGTGGCCAACGGCTCGGTGTCGGTGCCGGCCGCCCGGCTGCTCGGCGTCACCCTCCTGTTCGCAGGGGTGGCGGTGGCCCTGGCGACGGCGGGGTGGCAGCTGGCGCTCGTCATCGCCGGCTACGTCACCCTCACGACCGCCTACACGATCTGGTTGAAGCACATCGCGGTCGTCGACCTCGCCGCGGTCGCCGCCGGCTTCGTCATCCGGGCCATCGCCGGCGCCGTCGCCACCGACGTCGAGGTCTCCGACTGGTTCCTCATCGTCGCCTCGTTCGGGTCGCTCTTCATGGTCGCGGGCAAGCGGTCGGCCGAGCTCGGGGAGGACGGCGACGTGTCCTCGCGCCGGCGGGTGCTGAGCATGTACTCCCCGGCCTACCTGACCTACATCCGCTCCATCGCATCGGGGATGACGCTCCTCGCCTTCACCCTCCTCGCCTTCGAGCGGGCCGACCTCTCGGCTTCCCCCGTGCCGTGGTACGAGCTGTCGATCATCCCCTTCGGCCTGGCCATCCTCCGCTACGCCCTGCTGCTCGACAAGGGCGCAGGGGGCGCGCCGGAGGAGGTGGTCCTCCGGGACCGCACGCTGCAGGTCCTCGGGCTGTCGTTCGCCGTGCTCGCCGCGCTCGGGGTCTACACCGCATGACCGGCCCGTTCGGCACCGAGGAGGTGCAGCTCGTCACCGGCTGGGGGCGCACGGCGGCCACCGCCGCCAAGCACCTGGCCCCGGAGACCAGCGACGACGTCCGCAAGGCGCTGCTGCACAGCGAGGGCCACGTCATCCCCCGGGGCCTCGGACGGAGCTACGGGGACACCGCCCAGTCGGCGGGCGGGACCGTCGTCGACTGCACCGGGCTCGACGCCGTCCGGCTCGTCGACGTGGCCGGGGGCAAGGTCACCGTCGCCGCCGGGGTCAGCCTCGACGCGCTGATGCGGACCCTGGTGCCGCTCGGCCTCTTCGTCCCGGTCACCCCGGGCACGCGCCACGTCACCGTCGGCGGCGCCATCGCCAGCGACATCCACGGCAAGAACCACCACCACGACGGCAGCTTCTGCGACTACGTGGAGTCGATGGTGCTCGACCTGCCCGACGGCCGCCGGCTGCACCTCACCCCGGAGGACGACGCGTTCTGGGCCACGGCCGGCGGGCTCGGCCTCACCGGCGTCGTTGTCGAGGCCACGCTGCGGATGCGCCCGATCACGACGTCGAGCATGGTGGTCGACAGCTGGCGGGCCGCCGACCTCGACGCCTGCATGGCCGACCTCGAGGCCAGCGACGCAGCCCACCGGTACTCGGTCGCGTGGATCGACTGCCTGGCCACCGGCGCTCGGCTCGGACGCTCGGTCATCACCTGCGGCGACCACGCCGAGGTCGACGACCTCGCACCCCGGCAGCGCTCGCACCCGCTCGCCTTCGACCCCCACAGCCTGTTGCAGGCACCCCAGGTGGCGCCCCCCGGCCTCATGAACCGTGCCACCGTCCGGGCCTTCAACGAGGTCTGGTTCCGCAAGGCGCCCCGCCGGCGGCACCGCAGCGTGGAGCGCATCTCCACGTACTTCCACCCCCTCGACGGGGTGCGGGGCTGGAACCGCCTCTACGGGCCGAGGGGCTTCCTCCAGCACCAGAGCCTCGTCCCCTTCGGCCAGGAGGAGGCGCTGCGCAGCATCATCGAGCGCCTGGCCGCCTCCGGGTGCGCCTCGTTCCTCGCGGTGCTCAAGCGGTTCGGGCCGGCGAACGCTGGCCACCTGTCGTTCCCCATGCCGGGCTGGACCCTGGCCCTCGACCTGCCGATCGGTCCTCCCGCCCTCGGGCCGATGCTCGACGCGCTCGACGAGCTCGTGGTGGCCGCCGGTGGTCGCGTCTACCTGGCCAAGGACTCGCGCATGAAGGCCGAGCTGGTGCCGCAGATGTACCCCCGCCTCGAGTCGTGGCGAGCCGTGCAGCGCGAGCTCGACCCCGGCGGTCGCCTCCGCTCGGACCAGTCGCAGCGGTTGCAGCTCCTGCCGTGAGGGGCGCCCTGGTGGGGCCTCCCGGTCGCTGCGCCTACGCTTCCGCCCGATGATCGACGCCCTCGGCAACCCGCAGTCCGCCCTCGTGCTCGGCGGCGGCTCCGACATCGCCGTGGCGACGCTCGAGCAGATGGCGGCCCGGCGGCTCCGCCGGGTCGTGCTGGCCGGGCGCAACGAGGGCTCCCTGGCGTCCGCCGCCACCCGCGTCGAGGCGGCCGGTTGCGACCAGGTCGCGACCGTCCACTTCGACGCCGTCGACGCCGCCGGCCACGACGCGGCGATCAGCGACCTGTTCTCCCAGCACGGCGGCTTCGACCTCGTGCTCGTGGCCTTCGGCGTCCTCGGCGACCAGGGCCAGGCGGAGGTGGACGGGGACGAGGCCCTGCGGATCGTCCAGACGAACTTCACCGGCGCGGCGACCGCGATGCTCGCCGCCTCCCGCAGCCTCGTCGCCCAGGGGCACGGGACGATCGTCCTGCTGTCGTCGGTGGCCGGCGAGCGGGCCCGCCGCTCCAACTACGTGTACGGGTCGTCCAAGGCCGGCGCCGACGCCCTGGCACAGGGCCTGGGTGACGCGCTCCACGGCTCGGGCGTGCACGTGATGATCGTCCGGCCCGGCTTCGTCCGCTCGAAGATGACGGAGGGCATGGCGCCGGCGCCGATGTCGGCACAGCCCGCCGAGGTCGCCTCGGCCATCGTGCGGGGCCTCGAGAAGCGGGCGGAGGTGGTCTACGTGCCGTCGAAGCTGCGCTACGTCTTCGCCGTCCTCCGGCACCTGCCACGGCCGATCTTCCGCCGCCTCCCGCTCTGAGCCGGCCGCTGCCCGCGGGCTCGGGCCACGAGGCCCTGCCCGAGGCGCGCCCCGAGCCCGAGCCGCGCCCCGAGCGCGACCGCGGCGCACGACGCCGGCCCTTCCCCGGTCCCCGGCTGCGGCCACAGGACCTGCTCCGCCCCGTCGGCATCCTGCTCGCCTCCAGGGCCGTCGTGCTCCTCTCCATGTGGCTCGCCACCAGGCTCGTCCTCGACCGCTCGATGGCGGAGGTGGCCTCGACGTGGGATGGCGGGTGGTACCTGGCGATCGCCGGCGGCGGCTACCCGACCTCGGTGCCGGCCGCCGGCGGGAGCACGCTCGCCTTCTTCCCCGTCTACCCCCTCCTGGTGCGGGCTGTCGACCGCCTGCCGCTCGTGACGCCGATCGGCGCCGGCCTCCTCGTCAGCGGCGTGGCCTCCGTGGGGGCGGCGGTCGTCATCTGGCTGCTGGGCCGGCACCTGCTGGGGGCCGACGCCGCCGACCGGGCCGTCGCGCTGCTCGCCTTCTTCCCCGGCTCGTTCGTCCTGTCGATGGTCTACGCCGAGGGCGTCATGCTCCTCGTGACGGCCGGCTGCCTGCTCGCCCTGGTGCGCGAGCGGTGGCTCACCGCCGGTGTGCTGGCTGCGGTGGCCACCGCCACCCGTCCGAACGCAGCAGCGGTGATCGGCAGCTGCGGGTGGGCCGCCCTCGTCGCCATCCGGTCCCGAGGGGCGTGGCGGTCGCTCGTCGCGCCGGCGCTCGCGCCGCTCGGGATCCTGGGGTTCTTCGCCTACCTCTGGGCCAGGACCGGGGAGGCCACGGCCTGGTTCGACGCCCAGCGCGCCGGCTGGGAGGAGCGGGTGGTCCCCCTCGCCGTCGTCGACGACGTGCGGCAGCTCGTCGAAGACCCCTTCCTCGACATGAACAACACGGTCGTCGTCGCGGGCACGCTGCTGGCCGTGGTGGGCCTCGTCCTGCTCGCCCGGTCGGGGCTGCCGGGCGAGGTCGTGGTCTTCGCGGTCATCGTGCTCGGCCTCGCCCTGGTGAGTGAGACGCTCGGTCCCCGGCCCCGCTTCGTCCTGGCGGCCTTCCCGTTGTTCTACGCAGCCGCGGCCCGGCTGCGGGGGGCGGCCTTCTCGTCGGTGCTCGGGATGGCGGCCTGCGCGCTGGGCGGGTTCACCGTGCTGAGCGTCGTCACCCTGCAGGCGACGCCCTGAGCCTCAGCCGCCGCAGAGCTCCCGCCTCGCAGCGACGGGGTCCGCTGCCGTCCGGAGGTCGGAGGTGGTGAGCCCGAGGCCCAGGTTGGAGCGGGCACGAGCCGGGGTGAGAGGCCGGGTGATCCCCTCGAGGATGTCGCCGAGGTCGCCGCACGCGAGGGCAGCTCTCGCCGCCGCCACCTCGGCCGGTGCCGCCACCACGTCCGTCGGCGGGCTGGCGTCTGGGGCCGCGTACCTCGCCAGCACCCACGCAGGTTCGGCCCGCTTCTCGTGCCCCGGCCTCCCCCTCGGGCCGACCAGGCGCAGGCGGCTCGCCACCGGGTCACCCAGGCCGCGCACGTCGATCACCGAGACCTCCGGCCCGGCGAGGTACCCGAACACCCCGACGTTGTCGACCGCGACGGCGAAGGGCGCCGATGCGTCGGCCGCCGCGATCCACCCGGTGCGGTCTGCGGGGTCGGCCACCCTGAAGGTCAGGTGCCCCCGGCCCTCCGTGGCCGAGGCCGCAGCCCGGCGGCCGCCGACGGCGTAGGGGACGCCGCCGAAGTCCTCGGCGGTGATCGGGTGCGGGTGGCCGGCGAGGTTGGCGTAGTAGGCCCGCTCGTCGACCACCCCGTCCGCCGGTCCGTTGCCCGGTTGACCCGTGGGCTGCCAGGTGGTGGCGGCCAGCAGCGCCCAGGGCACCAGCGCGACGGCAGCGGCGAGGGTCACACGCCGGGCCGGCACCACCGCCCACGGCAGCACCACTGCGAACGTGGCCGGCAGCAGGAGGCGCGCGTGCATGAAGTCCCCACCGACCCGCACCACGTACAGGGCGTGGACGAGGGCGCCGCCCACGATCGCGACGGTCACCACCTGTCGAGCGCCGCGTCGACGCGTCGGGGTCCCGGTGGCCAGCGCCACCGCCACGACCACGAGCACGGCCGCCGGCCACCAGAGGCGCCAGGTGCCGACGTGGTCGGAGGCGTAGGACCAACCTGCGGTCCAGTTGCTCTGCGCCCCCTCCTTCGCCAGGGCCGTGTTGGGTACGAGGGAGGCGTAGTACGCCATCCGGAACACCTGGAAGGCCACCGGCGCTGCGCCCGCTGCGACCACCACCCCCGCCAGCTCACGACGTGAGAGGGGGCGGATGGCCACGAGCAGGGCGATCAGGAGGGGGAGCGCCACGAGGGCGAGGTCGGGCCGCACGAGCGGCCCGAGCCCGAGGAGGGCGGCGGTGGCGAGAGGCCTGCGCATGCCGGTCCGGAGCTGACCGGCTGCCACGGCGAGCGCCCAACCGGACGTGCCGAGCCAGAGGAACGACAGCCCGGTCTCCAAGCCGGAGGACGAGAAGTCCCAGAACGCCGGGATGGCCGCGACGACGAGCGCCCCGACAGGCACGAGCCGGGCTCCCTGCTCGGCGTGGAGCGTGCGCGCCGCCATGGACGCGGCGGCCAACCCGACGGCCGAGGCGGCCATGCCGAGGGCCACGGCCACCCACTCGAGGGGGACGGATCGCAGGACGCCGCCGGCCACGACCAGCAGCGCCAGCCACAGCGGGCTCGTGCCGGTCTCGACCCGCTCGGTGGCGTTCCACACGGGACCGTTCCCAGCCCAGACCTGCTCCACGATGCGGAGGTTGATGAAGCCGTCGTCGGCGAGCCATCGTCGGGACCACGCCCCCACGAGCAGCACCGCGACGGGCACCGCCACCATCACGAGGCCGCCCGTGCGCCGCCCGACGCCGGCCTCCACGCTGTGCACCCGCCGACGCTACGCGGTCGCACCCGGCTCCCGGTTCGCGCCTGCGGCGGGCGGGTAGCGGGTCCGCACCACCCCCCAGCAGAGGAGTCACCATGGGCAACCTGACCCGCACGTTCGCCGTAGGCGCGCTCACCGCAGGACTCGCCTTCGGCGGTGTGGCCTGCGGCGAGGACGAGGACGGCGACGGAGCGACCACCGACGAGGAGGTCGGCGAGCTCGACGACAGGGTCGACGAGACCGGTGACCAGCTCCAGGAAGAGGTCGAGGAGGGCGGGGCCGAGGCCGAGGAGTGACACGGTCGGACGACCGTCTCGGGGGGCCGGTGCCGAGCCTGGTGCCGGCCCCCGGCGCGCCCGGCGTGACGCCCCCCTCGGGCGCTCCCGTCGAGAACGACCCTCGCCGGCGCCGGGTAGCCTGACCGTCGTACCGAGGAGGAGCGCAGCCGTGGCCGAGCAGTTCGACGTCGTGATCATCGGTGGGGGGCCCGGCGGCTACGCAGCGGCGCTCTACGGCGCCTCGGCCGGCCTCTCGATCGCCATGATCGAGCGGGACAGGGTCGGCGGCACCTGCCTCCACCGCGGTTGCGTCCCGGCCAAGGAGCTGCTCGAGACGGCGCACGTCTTCCGGACGGTCAGCGGCTCGTCGGCGTTCGGCATCGAGGCCGGGGGCCCACCGACCGTCGACTTCGGCACCACGATGGCCCGCAAGCAGCAGGTCGTCGACGGTTTGTGGAAGGGCCTCACCGGCCTGCTCAAGTCCCGCAAGGTCACCACCTACGCCGGCACGGGCACGTACGCCGGCGGCGGCACCGTGGTGGTCGCCGGCGACGACGGCCAGACCACCGAGCTCGAGGGTGCGAGCGTCATCCTGGCGTCGGGCTCCGTCCCCCGCACGATCCCCGGCTTCGAGGTCGACGGCCGCTTCGTCCTCACCTCCGACGAGGTGCTGTCGATGCCGGACCTGCCTGCGTCAGCCGCCGTGATCGGTGGCGGCGCCATCGGCTGCGAGTTCGCCTCGATGATGGCCGACCTCGGGGTCGAGGTGACGATCCTCGAGGGGCTGCCGAAGATCCTCCCCGGGTGCGACGCCGACGTCGCCGCCGTCGTCCTCAAGTCCTTCAAGCGCAAGGGGATCGACGTCCGCACGGGTGTGAAGGTCACCGGGCACACGCCGGGGGAGTCGACCACCGCCATCCACCTCGAGGGCGCCGACGACCTCGAGGTGTCCCGGGTGGTGGTGTCGGTCGGCCGCCGCCCGCTCTCCGACAGCCTCGGGCTCGACGGGTCGGGGGTGGAGGTCGACGAGCGCGGCTTCGTCAAGGTCGACGCCACGTGCCGGACCACGGTCCCCGGCGTGTGGGCGGTGGGCGACCTGGTGGCCACCCCCCAGCTGGCGCACGTCGGCTTCATCGAGGGCATCAACGCCATCAAGGACATCCTCGGCGAGAGCCCCGCGCCCGTCGAGTACGACAAGGTGCCGTGGGCGATCTACTGCCAGCCCGAGGTGTCCTTCGCCGGCCACTCCGAGGACTCGGCCCGGGAGGCGGGCTACGACGTCGTCGTGTCGAAGCACCAGTTCCGGGGCAACGGGCGGGCGCTCATCGTGGGTGAGGCCGAGGGCCTGGTCAAGGTGATCGCCGAGAAGCAGGCGGACGGCACCGGCGGCACCATCCTCGGGGTGCACATGGTCGGCCCGTGGGTCACCGAGCAGCTCGGCCAGGGCTACCTGGCGGTCAACTGGGGCGCCACCGTGGACGAGGTGGCCGAGCTGATCCAGCCGCACCCGACGCTGTCGGAGCTGTTCGGCGAGACCGTGCTCAGCCTCACCGGCCGCAGCCTCCACGGCTGACCGATCTCCGTCACCACCCCGACCTCGACGCACCCATCTCCATGAGAGGACGCCACGGCTGATGGCCGACATCACGATGCCCCAGCTCGGTGAGACCGTCACCGAGGGCACGATCACCCGTTGGTTCAAGCAGGTGGGCGAGTCGATCGCCGAAGACGAGGTGCTCTTCGAGGTCTCGACCGACAAGGTCGACTCGGAGGTCCCGTCGCCGGCGGCGGGCGTGGTGACCGAGATCCTCGTCCAGGAGGGTGAGACCGTCGACGTCGGGACCGTCCTTGCCCGGGTCGGAGACGGAGCGGGAGGTGGCGGGGGATCCGACGAGGCGACCGCTGCTCCTGCTGCTGCTGACGCAGCGGAGGCGCCGGCGCCGGCCGAGGAAGCGGCTCCGGCACCCGCGGCGGAGGCGCCCGCGGCCGTGGAGGCGCCGGCCCAGGACGCACCCATCGACGTGCAGGAGGGCGGCGACGAGGGCGGGGACCCGGCCGCGCAGGAGGCACCGGCTGCGCAGGAGGCACCGGCCACACCGGCGGAGCCGGTGCCCGTCAGTGCCCAGGAGCCCGACGTCTCCAGCGCCCCGGCGGGTGGCGCCGACCCGTCGTCGTCCGCCCCATCGCCGGACGGCCCCACCGCAGCCCCGGCGGACTACGCACCGGCGCCCTCCTCCGATCCCTCGGGGGGCGCTCCGGGTGGCGCGACGACGGGGGGCGGCGCCATGAGCCGGCTGCTGTCGCCGGTGGTCCGCCGCCTCATCGCCGAGCACGGCCTCGACCCCGAGTCGATCAAGGGCACAGGTGCCGGCGGCCGCATCACCAGGAACGACGTGCTCCAGGTGGTCGACGGCGGGGCACGACCCGCAGCCGATGGGCAGGACGACGCCGCGGTGGCGGCGGCCGAGACGAAGCGCCTCGCGTCGCAGGACGCGCCGGCAGCCACGGGAGCCCCGCTCCAGTCGTCCCCAGCGGCGGTGGAGCGGGAGTCGGCCGAGGCCGAGGCCCGCCGCGGTGGGCCGGTGGCGGCGGGCGAGCGGGACGAGGTCGTGCCGTTCACGAACATCCGCCGGCGCACGGCGGAGCACATGGTGCGCTCGAAGGCCACCTCGGCCCACGCCCTCGTGGTGATGGAGGTCGACTACGACAACGTGGACCGCCTGCGCCACGCCGAGAAGGCGTCGTTCAAGGAGGAGGAGGGCGTGGCCCTCACCTACCTCCCGTTCGTCAGCCGGGCGGTGGTGGACGCCATCCGGGAGTTCCCCATCGTGAACAGCTCCGTAGGGGAGGGCGCGCTCGTCATCCACCACGAGGTCAACCTCGGCTTCGCGGTCGACCTCAGCTTCGAGGGGTTGATGGTGCCGGTGGTGCACGCTGCGGACGGCAAGCGCCTCAGGGCGCTGGCTCGGGACGTGGCCGACCTTGCCGACCGTGCCCGCCGCAAGAAGCTCGGCCCGGACGACATCGCGGGTGGGACCTTCACGATCACCAACGTGGGCAGCTACGGCACCCTGATGACCATCCCGATCGTGAACCAGCCACAGGTCGGGATCCTCTCCACCGACGGCGTGCGCAAGCGCCCGGTCGTGGTCGAGCTCCCCGACGGCAGTGACGCCATCGTCATCCACCCCGTCGGCAACCTGGCGCTCTCATGGGACCACCGGGCCTTCGACGGCGCCTACGCGGCTGCCTTCATGGCCAAGGTGAAGGAGATCCTCGAGACCCGCGACTGGTCGGCCGAGCTGTCGTGAGCGAGCGCAGCGAGCGTGGCCCGAGCGGCCCGGCCCGAGGCGGGGAGCGGGGGCCCCTGCACGTCCGGTGGCTCGGACGGGTGCCGTACCGCGATGCCCACGCACTGCAACACGGGCTGTTCCGGCGCGGGCGGGACGACCACCTGCTCCTCCTGGAGCACCCGCACGTGTACACCCTCGGGATCCGAGCCGACCTGGGCAACGTCCTCGTGCCCGCTGCGTCCGTCGGGGCCGAGCTGGTGCGCACCGACCGCGGCGGCGACGTGACGTACCACGGCCCGGGCCAGCTCGTCGGCTACCCGGTGCTCGACGTGCCCGGCAAACGGGGCGGTGGGATGGCGGACACCGCTGCGTACGTGTGCGGCGTCGAGCAGCTCGTCATCGACGTCCTCGCCGACCTCGGCCTCCCCGGCGCCGGGCGGCTGCGGGGGTTCCCAGGGGTGTGGATCGAGGCGGACGGGCCCGCGCCACGGAAGATCTGTGCCATCGGGGTCAGGTTGAGCCGCGGCAGGTCGATGCACGGCTTCGCGCTGAACGTCGACCCCGACCTCTCGATGTTCGGCCACATCGTCCCCTGCGGCATCGCCGACAAGGCCGTCACGAGCCTCGCTGCCGAGGGTGTGGCCAGCTCCATGGCCGAGGTCGTCGACGCCGTCGTGGCCCGGGCGGCCCTGCGCTGGGGCGCCGGCCGGGTGGAGCGACAGGACGCGCCCTGGCGGCACAGCGACGCCGACCTCGCCGCCTTCTCCCGTGGCCTCGGCCCCGGAGACATCGTCGTCCAGACCGCCGCGGGCCCCGACCGAGCGGCGCCCGACATGTCGTCCACCGGTCCTGCCAGGGGTGCGTCGGCCGGCGCCGGGGTCGGCACCAGCCCGGCGACGCCGGTGCGGCTGGGGCGGCGTCTGGCCCAGGCGGGGGTGCAGGAGGGGCTCGCCATCGCCACCCGCAAGCCGGCGTGGCTCCGGGCGCCGGTCCAGCTCGGACCCGACTACCTGCGGCTCAAGCGGACCATGCGCGACCTCGACCTCGTGACCGTGTGCGAGGAGGCAGGTTGCCCCAACACGTCGGAGTGCTGGGCCGACGGGACCGCCACGTTCATGATCAACGGCGAGCGCTGCACGAGGGCGTGCGGCTTCTGCCTCGTCGACACCCGTCACCCCGTGCCGCTGGCGGCGGACGAGCCCGAGCGGGTGGCCGAGGCCGTGGCCCGCATGGGCCTCGGTCACGCCGTGGTCACCGCCGTCGCTCGTGACGACCTGGCCGACGGCGGGGCCGGCGCCTTCGCCGCCACGGTTGCCGCCATCCGGCGACGGACGCCCGGCTGTGCCGTGGAGGTCCTGATCTCCGACTGCAAGGGCGACCCGGCGTCGCTCCAGCTGGTCTTCGACGCCCGGCCCGACGTCGTGAACCACAACCTCGAGACGGTCCTCAGGCTCCAGCGGGCGGTGCGCCCCTCGGCGTCCTACGCCCGCTCGCTCGCCGTCCTCGCCCGCTCCTGTGAGGCCGGGTTGACCACCAAGTCCGGCCTCATCGTCGGCATGGGGGAGACCGACGAGGAGGTCGAGGGGGCGCTCGCCGACCTCGCCGGCGTGGGGGTCGACATCGTCACCATCGGCCAGTACCTGCGGCCCACAACGAACCACCTCCCGGTGGCGCGCTGGGTCGAGCCGGCCACCTTCGCCCGCTTCGCCGACGTCGGCCGGGCGCTCGGCATCGGCCACGTCGAGTCGTCACCGCTGACCCGCTCCAGCTACCACGCCCGACAGTCAGTCGACGCGCTGGGCGCCGGGGCTGCGGCCAGCACCGCCTGACCCGCCCCGCCTCCCGTTCTGGCGGCTCGATCGGGGGTGTGGGGCGGCCCTGAGCCGCCAGTTCGGGGTGACGACCGGGTGGGGGCGGCCGGGTTCGGAGCCCCCGCCGTCCGACGACCGCCGACATCCGTTCTGGCGGCTCGATCGGGGGCCCGGGGCGGGGCTGAGCCGCCAGTACGGGGATCCGACGGCGGGGGACCGTCCTAGGGTGGCGACGTGGGACGAGCCTCCGACGCACGAACGCCACCGCAGACCTCCACCACACCCGAGCCCGGCGGGCCCGTGGCTGCCGGGGCGGTCTGATGGAGGCGGCGGTGCTGGCTGACCGCATGGCGCGGGTCCGGGCGGCGATGACGGACGGGGGCGTCGACGTCCTGCTGCTGAGCCTCGGGGCCGACCTGCCCTGGCTCACCGGGTACGAGGCGATGCCGCTCGAGCGGCTGACGATGCTCGTCCTCCCGAGGGAGGGCGAGGCGACCCTCGTCGTCCCCCGCCTCGAGGCGCCGCGGGTGGAGCACCACGCAGAGGTGTTCACCCTGCGCCCGTGGGAGGAGACCGAGAGCCCGGTGGGCATCGTCGCCGGCCTCACCCGCCGCACCGGTGTCGCTGGCATCGGGGACCGCACCTGGGCGCAGTTCCTCGT
>CADCSY010000128.1 GCA_902805555.1 uncultured Acidimicrobiales bacterium
TCCGGCAACGTGAACTTGTACACGAACGGGGCGTCACTGGAGCCGTTCGCGCTCAACGGCGAGCGCACCATCTCCGTGCGCACGCCGACGTCGGTCAGCACCCCGTCGGTCTCGACCGACGTGGTGCTCACCACGAGCGTCCGGCCCTTCAGCTCTCGGCCACCGGCGTCGATCGGCGGCGCGAAGTCGCGCGTCCAGCCGGCCACCGCCACGGATCCGGGGCTGCGGTACCCCGCACGCGCCGAGGCGTCGAAACGGTCCCAGAGCGGCATGGCGACGACGCTCGTGGGGTCGGGGGGACGGTCCAGTCCGGCCGCCTCCGGCCATGCGGCTCGCGCCCCGGTGGCCCGAGGGTCGACCGCGAGGCTCGGCTCCAACGACCAGGTGACCTCACCTCCGGCGGGCACGGACCCCACCGTCGCGCTGCTCTGCCCCTGGAACACGGCGACGTCGGTCAGGTCGAAGGGCAGCGAGCTGCGGACCAGCCCCGACACCCGACCGTCCTCCGTCGAGGAGGCGACGACCTCGAGCGCCCCCCCGAGCTCGACGGGCCCCGTCGCCGACCCGATCCCGAACTCGCCCGGTTGCAGGCGCTGCCGGAGCTCGATCCCGTCGTTCGTCTGGGTCGTGGCGACCGGGGTGCGGGGCCCGGACCAGGGGTCACCGGTCGCTGCTGGCACCCACCCGGTGGGGAACGAGGTGGTCACGCTGCCGCCGGCGTTCGACACCAGCCCCACGCTGCTCGTCGCCACCGCCCCCTCACCCGTCGAGCTCACGAAGGTGGCGTGCGCGGCGACCGCACCGGAACGCAGGTCACGGCCGGCCAGGTAGCCCGCACCCGTGAACACCAGCGCCACGAGGGGCAGCACCACCCAGCCCAGCTCGCCACGTCCACGCCGCCGGAGCACGGTGAGCGTGACCGGCACCGCCACCACCACGTAGGCGGCGAGGAACCCGACCAGCCAGCTCAGCTTCGGGAGGCGCAGCCCGGCATCACGAGCCAGGGCCGTGTCGAGCGACTGGCCGTTGTCGAACTGCCCGAGGATCGTCCGCTGCACCGGCGTCGGCTCCACCAGACCTGCGAAGCGGCCCTCGGCGAGGGCGCCGTCGACGCTGATCACCTCACCGAGGCCGGCGCGGGCGCGACCATCCGGTCCGGGGCGCCACGTCGCGGGCAGGCCGGGCACGTCCAGGCCCGGTGGCTCGTCCACGAGGAGGTGGCCGCCAGAAGCGACCCACGCCAGCACGGCGTCCAGGCCTGCGCCGCCCAGGCCGGCGAGCTCACCGGCACCGACCCCGAGGACGTCGAGGGAGCCGAGACCGCCGGGTGCCTCGAGCACGACCGTGTCGACCAGTGAGAACGAGGCCGTGCCCGCATCGATGGCCAGAGGTGCGCTGGCGGGCACGGGCCTGCCTGCCAGGGCACCCGGCGTCAGCCCGACGAGCTCGGTGTCGTCGGCCTCCTGGAGCGAGGAGGTGCCGGAGGCGAGGACCTGGTCGTCGTCCCGTAGGACCGCCCGGACCTGGGATCCGGGCTGCTCGGTGCCCGACGGCAGCACGAACAGGTGCTCCTCGGCACTGCCACCCGGCACCTCGACGGGTCGTTCCACCGTGGGCACGGTCGACATGCCGGTGACCTCCACCCGCAGGTCCCCCCGGAGGAGGCGGTCGGCGGCCACCGTGACGCGGATCGGGAACGGCTGACCCGGGTGGTAGCTCCCGCCCCATCCGGCGTCGACCTCCAATGTGGTTGCCGCCGCCGCAGGCGAGGGCGGCGCCAGGACAGGAGCGGCGAGCAGCAGCGCGAAGGCAACCGACCACGGCCGACCGGGGCGGATCCTGGTTCGGTGCGATCCTCCCAACGGGCTCCCTCGGCCGACGGCGGTGGCAGTCTTCCAGACAGCCCGGCGCCCGTCCGGGCGGGGCGTCGGGTGCCTCGCCCTGCGCCCGGGATCAGCGCCGGATGACGCTGGTCAGCAGCTCCTCCACCCGGGTCGTCACGACCGCTCCTCTGGCGCGTGCACGTCCCACTCGAGTGGCAGCGCCGCGAACCACAGCACGTCGCACCTCTGGCCCTGCCAGACGCCGTGCGCCCGCATCGTCCCCTCGTGCACGAACCCCGCCCTGCGTGCCACTGCGACCGAGGCCTCGTTCCCTGCGACGATCGTCAAGAAGGCACGAGCTGCGCCGCGGTCGAACAGCCAGCGGGTCAACAGGATCACCGCCCGGGTGGCGTAGCCGCGTCCTCTCGCGGCTGCAGCGATCCAGTAGCCGAGCTGCGCCACGTCGGCTCTGGACCAGTCGTCGACGCCGCAGCAGCCGACCGGCTCGCCGGACCGGGCGTCGACGATCGCGAAGGCGACACCAGAAGGTGCCCCCGTCGTCGCGAAGGCCCGCCAGCTCAGCACGAGCTCGTCGATGACGGCCTCAGCACCGCTGGTCGACAGGGGCGGCACAGGGTGACCTCGCCGGTCGAGGACGCCGTTGTACCGACGGATCACCGGGTCGGCACTCGCTCGCCCCAGGAACGCGGCGTCACCGCTCGACCAGGGCCGGAGGGTGACGACGTCGTCGGAGAGGATCACGACCGCACCGTCGGCATCCCCCTCGGTCACGTGTCCCCCACTCGTCGGCTGCTCGCTCCGGTGGACGTCGAAGGAGCACATGATGCCGCGAGCCCGACCCACGTGCGCTCGGCAGTGGATGGACCCGAGCGGGTGCGACCTCGACCCGCAGACCTGCTCGACCGCCAGACGTGCACCGGCGACCGGCGACGATCAGCCCGCCCTCACCCGTTGGGCTCGCAGCCGGGCTCGAAGGGAACGCAGTCGAGCATCTGCCCGCCGGCGTCCGACCACCGTCGCTCGTCCACCTGCACGAGCCGGGCGGCCAGGTCGCGGAGGTCGACCACGTCGTCGTAGCTCAGGACGGTGATCGCGTAGTCGGGACGGAGCTCGACCAGCACGATCCCGGGGTTGCGGTCTGCGGGTGGAGCGACGAGGGCCTGCCGGCCGCCGATGACCTCCGGCGCGAGCTCGAAGCCGACCAGCTGGGCACGGAGCGCCTCGACACCAGCGGTGTGCCCCGAGACCCTGGCGGTCGGGACCGTGAAGCTGCTGTCGTCATGATCGATCCGGGACCCGATGTACTCGGCGTACCAGTCGAGCTCAGGTTCCACCTGGTCCAGGGGACCCAGCCCGGCGCGGTAGTCGACGGCCTCCTGCAGCTCCCATCCCGGTGCTTCGAGCAGGACGTATGGGCCGGCAGCATCCACGGACGTGGTCGTCGCCGACCGGCCCGGCGCCTCCGGCGCGGACGCCGAGGGTGCAGCACTCCGGCTCTGGACCTCCTCCTCCCCCGTCCCGTCCTCACCACAGGCACCTGTGAGCAGGAGGAGGAGGATGGCGGCCCCTGCTCCGGTGCGTCCTGACGAGGACCTCCCCCTGGACGCGCTCGGCCTCATCACCCACGCTGCCTCGACTGGTGGCTCCCGAACCGCGCTCACCGTCGTCGAGGAGAAGGCGCAGCCACGGTCGCCGTCCAGCACACCGAGGAGCATGCCTCGTCGCTCACCCGACGTGCTGCCGCGCCAGGATGGCAGTGCGCCGGTCGGTCCGGGGCCCACCTCGTCGCGCCGTCCTGAACGGCGCGCACGGGCGTCCTGCTCCGATGGCCTCGGGATCGGAGCGGGGCCGCCGGATCGCTAGCGTGGGCTCGTGGGGCCTCGGCGCTTGCGGTGCCCCCGGAGTGGTGGCCGTGGCGGGGCGAGAGCGTGGAGCTGACGTTCCGGCGGCTCGTGGACGACGACCTTCCCCTGCTGCACGGCTGGCTCAACGACCCGGCCGTGGTGCGCTGGTGGGAGGGTGAGGACGTGACCTGGGAGGCGGTCGTCCGCCAGTACGGCTCCGCCAACGAGGACCCGACGGAGCACTGGCTCGCGCTGCTCGACCGGAGGCCGGTGGGCTGGATCCAGTGCTACGCATGGGCGGCGTACGCAGACGAGGCAGAGACGAAGGCGCAGTGGGCTGCTGGCGTCGACCGTTCGGCGGCTGGCATCGACTACCTCGTCGGCGACGCCGCTGATCGCGGTCGCGGGCTCGGTGCGACGATGATCCGGGCCTTCGTCCAGGAGGTCGTCTTCCCGAGCCACCCGGAGTGGAGCCAGGTCTCGGCAGGCCCGTTCATCGCGAACGAGGCATCGTGGCGGGCGCTGACGAGGGCCGGGTTCTCCCCGATCGGTGACCACGACAGCGGTGAAGGAGACGGACCGTGCCGGGTGATGGTCCGGAGCCGTGAGCCCGGCGACGGATGATCGGATGAGCGGCCCCCTCGACCCCGACTTCCAGCGGGAGCTGCACGAGCACGCCAACGGCTCGCTCATGTGGCCGCTGCCAGGGCTGCTCCTCACCTACGTGGTCGGCCCCCTCGTGGGACTCGGGCCGAAGGCGTGGCGGCTCCTGGGTCGTGCGCCGAGGGGGTAGCACCGCCACCCGTCCGGCACCTGCGAAGGGGACCCGCCGCCCCTGCTGTGCGGATGGGCGCAGGGACGAGGTGGCAGCGGCGGGTCGGTGACGGAGAGCGGTCGCACGGCCCCTCCCGGTGTGACGATTGTCACAGGCGAGGTTCGCTCCTACGCTGCCCGCCGGCTCACGCGAGCCCCCGTCGAGTCGACCCGAGGACGATGCCGTGCAGCAGCTCACCGGTATGGATGCCGCCTTCCTCCACATGGAGACCACCGCGACCCAGGGCCACGTGGGCTCGCTCACCATCTTCGACGCGAAGACGGCCCCGGCCCAGTTCGGCTTCGAGGAGGTCAAGCGCATCATCGAGGAGCGGCTGCACATCGCCCCGGTGCTGCGGCGACGGCTGGTGGAGGTGCCGTTCGGGCTGGACCAGCCGTACTGGATCGAGGACCCCGACTTCGACCTCGACTACCACGTCCGTGAGATCGCCCTGCCCCCACCCGGTGACGAGGGACGCCTCGCCGAACAGGTCGCCCGCATCCACGAGCGGCCGCTCGACCGCCGCCGGCCCCTCTGGGAGCTCTACATGATCTGGGGCCTGGCTGACGGCCACGTCGCCCAGTACACGAAGATCCACCACTCGGCGGTCGACGGCGTGTCGGGGGCGGAGCTGCTGACCGTCCTCCTCGACCTCGAGCCCACGCCGCGCCAGGTCGACCCGCCCGAGCGGCCGTGGGAGCCCGAGGCCGAGCCGAACCAGCTCGAGATGCTGGTGCGGGGCACGATCACCCTGGCCACCCAACCGCTCAAGGCGCTGCGGTTCCAGCGCCGGACCTTGCAGGCGATGGGCCGGCGGGACCCCGCCAGCGCGGCTGCCGCCGCCCTCCTCCCGGCCACCGCGAACCTGGGTGCCGTGGGCCTGATGCTGGTCGACCGGCTGGTGACGGGCCGGATGGCCAGGCCCGCCGACGCCGAGGGGCGGGTCGTCGAGCGCCCCACGCTGCGCGCGCCCCGCACCCGGTTCAACCACCCCATCACGCCGCACCGCAGGTACGGGTTCGGCACGTTGTCGCTCGACACGGCCAAGGAGGTGAAGAACGCCTTCGGCGCCACCGTGAACGACGTCGTGCTGGCGGTGTGCGGCGGGGCGCTGCGGCAGTACCTCGGCGACCACGACGAGCTCCCGGAGGAGTCGCTGCTGGCGATGGTCCCCGTGTCCGTGCGGGCCGAGTCCGAGAAGGCGGACATGGGGAACCGGGTGTCGGCCATGATCGCCACCCTCGCCACGGACGAGGCCGACCCGGTGGAGCGGCTCCGCACGATCCACGAGGCGATGCTGGTGGCCAAGCAGGATCACAACGCCATCCCGGCCGACCTCCTCGCCGACTACACCCAGTTCGCCACCCCGGCGCTGGCCGCCCGTGCCGCCCGGGCGGTGGCCCGCTCGGGGATCGTCGACCTGGTGAACCCGCCGTTCAACGTGACGGTGTCCAACGTCCCGGGGCCGAGCTTCCCCCTGTACGGGGCGGGGGCCCGGATGGTCGGGTGCTACCCGGTGTCCGCCATCGCCGACGGCCTCGGCCTCAACATCACGGTGATGAGCTACATGGGCGACCTCGACTTCGGCGTCGTCGCCTGCCGGGAGATGCTGCCCGACCCGGCCACGCTGATCGACCACCTGCGGAGCTCGCTCGACGAGCTGCACACGGCTGCGAAGGCGGTGCTGGCAGAACCGCCCGCCTGACGGTCCCGCGCCCGCGGGATGCCCGTTCCCGCCGCAGCGCCGCGCACCGCGCCACGACATCCGCCTGCTCTGGGCTGCAAGCCCTCGTCCACCGAGGGGTCTGGGGTCCAGCCCCCGAGCGCCTCCTCGGCCCTCGCGGTGGCGAGGCTCACCCGCGGGCCGATGCAGGTGCTCACCAGCGCTGCCTCGTCCGGGTCCGTGACGACGTCGACGAGCACCGGTCGACCTACGAGGCGGCTGCCTCACCGCCTGCGGCAGCGACATCCTGTCGAGCCATCTCGGCGGTGGCCTCGTCGACGCGCTGTTGCAGGGCGTGGGCGAGCGACCCGACCACCGCCGGAGCCCACAGCGAGCGGAGCCGATCGAGGGCGTCGATCATCTCCGGCCAGCGCTCGGCGGGCTCACCGGCGTCGACGAAGGGCTGCCACACGGTGTCGAGGAAGAGGCGGACGAACACGTCGGCCAACCGGGTCGCAGCCGTGTGGATCTCGGCGGAGGCGTCGAGCACCGACGCCAGCGGGACACCGGCGGCCACCAGGTCGGCGCCGACGTCGAGCAGCGAGGGCACCGGTGCCACGAGGTCGTCGCCCTCGGGCACGAGGATGCCGAGCTCGACGGCGCGGGCGAGGCCTGCGCCGGACGCGTCACTCGGGAACATCGAGGCGAGCTGCTGTGCCGAGAAGGTCTGTGGCAGCTCGGTCCTGAACGCCGCCAGCGCCTCCTCGAAGCCCAGGACGTCACCGAGGGTCCGGTTCCCCTCCCAGGCGACGATGAGCTCGTGGATGGCGGCCAGCGAGTACCCACGGTCGAGCAACCGGAGGATCAGGCGCAGGCGACGGAGGTGGTCCTCGTTGTAGAGGCCGACGCGCCCGTGGCGCTCCGGCGGCGGCAGGAGCTGGCGCGTCTGGTAGAGCCGCACGTTGCGCCCGGTGGTGCCGGCCAGGCGGGCGAACTCGTCGATGGGCCACGGCCCCTCGTGCTCTGGCACCTTCCAAGGCTACACCTTGCGTTGTATCACCGGCACTGTTACAGTCCTGAGTGCAACCTTACGAACGGAGGCTCACATGAACGCCACCACGACGCCCCGCATCGAGCGGCTCTCGGCGATCTCGGCTCGTCGCGTCATCGAACCCGACGAGGACGTGCCGGGGGCGATCGGGGACGGGCAGATCATCCCCGACGAGCTCCTCAGCGTCCGGGACCTCGACCTGGCGCTCTCCCCCGAGCAGCGCAAGGTGCTGGCCCGTGAGGAGATCGCAGCGATCACCGAGGAGGGCATCCGGTTCGAGTCGGTGCTGTGCGAGGGCTTCAGCAGGGAGATCCAGCGCGAGGACGACCTCACCGACCCGTGGGTCACCTACGCCCTGCACGAGCTCGGTGAGGAGACCAGGCACTCCAGGCTCTTCGTGCGCCTGCTCGGCCAGCTCCGACCTGAGGCCGTGAACCCCTACAACCACGGCGTGCAGGGGCTCATCAAGCAGCGCGTGCTCTCGTTCATCCTCGCCCGGCCTGCGCTGTTCTACGTGATGGTGCTCGCCGGCGAGGAGATCCCCGACCTCCTGCAGAAGCGCACCCTCGAGCACCCCGAGACGGACCCGTTCCTGGCCCAGATCAACCGCTACCACCGCCAGGAGGAGGCCCGCCACCTCGCCTTCGCCCGCCTCCGCCTCCCCGAGGTGTGGGCGCGCGCACCCCGCCGGCACCGCTTCGCCGTCCGCCGGCTCGCCCCTGCGATCATCCACTCGCAGTTCCGAGGCCTGCTGCACCCGGGCATCTACCGGGCTGCCGGCCTCCCCGGCTGGCGGACCGCGATCGAGGTCCAGCGCAGCCCCTCGGTGCGCCAGCTCCGCCAGGACGCCATCCGGCCGATCCTCAAGACGCTCGTCGAAGCCGGGGCCTTCACCCGTGGCCGGGTCCCGAAGGGCTGGCAGAAGCTGTGCGGGGTGGACGAGAAGGGCGCGCCGCGCACCTACGCCGCAGCACCGGGCGCCGCCGTCACCGCCTGACTCGGTCTGCCGAAGCGTCGCAACGGGTTCACCCCCGGGACACGCAGCGGAAACAGAGCCCGGACAGACTCCTGGCAACGGCTGGTGTGCACATCCCGCCAGCTGCCCCCCGAGCGTCGCCCCGTCCTCCCCCTGGCAGGGCGGCGCCGGGGGGTTCCACCTCCCGGATCCCGAGGGGTCCCGCGCTCTCTTCCCTGCGCTGCGGCTGACCTATGAGGAGGCGGCCGGTGCGGGCTGGTGGGGTCCGAGGACGATCCGGACGGTCGCCTCCGAGGACACCACCTCGCCCTCCAGTCCGGTGTCGGAGATCGAGGCACGGAGGTCGTCGCCGGCGGCCGGCTCGGGCTCCCAGCCCTCCCCCACGACGACGAGCCGGTCGCCGAGCTCGACCGCCACCCGCTCGCTGTAGGGAGCGACGAGCGCAGCGAGCTCCCCTGCGGCCAGGAGCACGAGCATCGGGTGCACGCCGTCCATGGCGCCGGTGCGGGTCACCTCGGTGTGGAGGCCGACCTCCTCCCGCAGGCGCTCGAGCTCGCGCGCCACCGCCTGGTGCAGCTGCTCGTCAGGTGGGGAACCGACGACGCCCCGCTCGTCCGGGCCTGCGCCCACCGAGCTCGCCCACTGCCGCTCGACCCGTGCGAGCAGCAGGCGCCAGCTCGCGTCGACCGCCGCCGAGGTGTCGCCGGCGAAGGCCTGGACGGGGGGACCGGTCGGTGAGGCCGCCGCTCTCGCCTGCAGCTCGTCGAGCCGGCGCAGGAGGGCGGCGCGCGCCTCCTCGCCACGGCGGACGGCGTCCTCCCCCTCGGCGGCGCGCTGCTCGGCCGCCGACAGCGCCGCCGAGAGCTCGAGCCCGCGGGCCCGCTCGGCCTCGACCGCTTCCTCGGCGCGGGCGGTGCCGGAGGTGGCTGCCTCGAGCTCCTCGCGGACCTTCGCCACGTCCTCGAGGCGTCGATCGAGCTCGGCCTCGACCTGGAGCCGGCGCTCCTCGGAGGACGACAGCTCCACCCGCTGCTCGCCGGCCGCCCGGGCCACGGCCTCGTGCGCTGCGGCCTGGGACCGTGCCTGCTCCTCGGCCGTCGATGCCGCCTCGCGCGCCTCCTGGACCGCGACGTCGGCGGACTGCACGCGCAGCTCCATGCCGGCCACCTCGGTCCGGCAGTCGGCGAGCCTGCGCCGCTGGACGAGCAGGCCGACGACGGCCAGGACGGCCACCAGCACGGCCACCACCAACGCCACGGTCATCGCGTGGACGGTAGGCGCTCGGGGCCACCGGGGGCGACGACGGGTCGAGGTGCGCCGGCCCGGGACCACCAGCGGACCGGCTCGTGCCGGACCAGTGCCGTCACCATGGAGTCAGCGCAGGTCGATGGTGGAGGTGGTCCTGAGCACCACCTCGTCTGCGGGGACGGGGTAGCTGAACCGGTAGCCCTGCGCCACGTCGCAGTGCAGGTCGCGCAGCACCGCCACCTGTGTCGCGGTCTCGACGCCCTCGGCGACCGTGATCATCCCGAGGGCGTGCGACATGTTGATGATGCCGGCTGCGATGGCGTCGTCGTCGTGCCGCCGACCCAGACCCTCCACGAAGGACTTGTCCAGCTTCACCACGTCGGCGGCGAAGCGCTTCAGGTAGTTCAGGGACGAGTACCCGGTGCCGAAGTCGTCGATCACCAACCCGACCCCGAGGTCCTTCAGCGCCCGCAGCGTCGCGAGCGTCGTGTCCGTGTCGCGCATCAGGGCGGTCTCGGTGATCTCGACCGCCAGCCCCGAGGGGGAGATGCCCCCCACCGCCAGCGCGTCGGCGATGGTGTCGGCCAAGCCGGGGTCGACGAACTGGCGGGCCGAGAGGTTCACGCTCATGATGAGCCGGGCCGGTCCGAAGCCGCTCGCCTCCCAACGCCTGCGCTGCGCGCACGCCTCCTTCAGCACCACCGTGCCGAGCGGGACGATCAGCCCGGTCTCCTCGGCGAGGGGGATGAAGTCGTCGGGCCCGACGAGGCCCAGCCGGGGGTGCTGCCACCGCACCAGCGCCTCGAGCCCCACGACCCGTCCGCTCCTCAGGTCGACCGTGGTCTGGTAGTGGAGGCGCAGCTCGTCGTGATCGATCGCCCGGCGGAGCCCCTCGTAGGTGACGATGTCGCGCAGCGCCCGCTCCCGCACGCCGATGTCGTAGACGCGGTGCACGTCACCCCCCGAGCGCTTGGCGCGGTACATCGCCGCGTCCGCCTCCTCCACGAGCTGCTTCGCCTCCTGGCCAGGGTCCGCGGTGTGGGCGATGCCGACGCTGCCGGTCACGTACAGCTCGTGGCCGCCGAGCACCACCGGCACGGCGAGGACCGTCCTGACCCGGGCTGCGATCGCCTCCGCCTCGTGCTGGTCGGTGATGTCGGTGCAGAGGATGGTGAACTCGTCACCGCCGAAGCGGGCGATCGTGTCGGACGGCCGCATCACCGCCTCGAGCCGTTGCGCCAGCACGATCAGGAGCTGGTCCCCCACGTCGTGGCCGAGGCTGTCGTTCACCGTCTTGAACCGGTCGAGGTCGACGAAGAGCACGGCCACCGAGAGCCTCGTGCGGATCAGGCGGGCGAGGGCCACCTCGACCCTGTCGAGGAACAGCACCCTGTTGGGCAGGCCGGTCAGCCCGTCGTGGCTGGCCTGGTGCACGAGCCTCGCCTCGGACGCCAGGGTCTCCAGGGCGATCCCCGCCAGGTCGGCCATCGTCTCGAGCATGCGCCAGTCGGGCTCATCCGGCCGGCGGGCGTCTGGGAGCTGCACCGCGACGAGGCCGAGCGGCTCGCTCCGGTCGACGCGCTCGATCGGCGTGGCCCAGATCCCCCCCACCCCTGCGGGCAGGGGCGGCCCCGTCCACGAGCCGGTCGGGTCGGGCAGGACCACGGTCCGTTGGTCGCGCCTGCCCACGGTCGGCGCCCGGCCGGTGAGCGAGCCCGCCAGGTGCCTGACCAGGTCGGAGGGGAGCGGGGCCCCGAGCACCTCGCCGATCGCACCGGACGCATCGGTCAGCGCCACCGTGAGGCGGGTCAGCGGAGCCTGCACGCTGGTCGCGTGCGCGAGCGCCGCCACCGTCTCCACCAGCGGACGACGGCGGGAGATCGTGCCGAGGACCTCGGCCTGTCCGCTGACCAGGGACGTCGCCCGCACCCGCTCCGTCACGTCGCGGGAGTGCAGGACGATCCCGCCGACCGCGCCGGAGTGGAGCAGGTTGGTCGCCGACGTCTCGAGGTGGTGCCACGATGCGTCCGCAGCCGCCACCCGCCAGGTGAACGACCCGGTCGAACCGGGCCGACCGGCGATGCGGCTGAGGGAGCCGGCGACGTGGGGGGCGTCGTCAGGATGAGCAGCCTCGGCGACGCGGGTGCCGACCGACAGGCTGATCGAGGGCGAGCTGGCCGAGGGCATCACGTCGACTGCCCTGCCGTCGGCGTCGACCACGACGACCATGTCCGAGGACTCCTGCACGAGGGCCCGGAACCGCTCCTCGGACCGGCGGAGAGCGGTCTCGGCCTCCGCTCGCCCCAGCACGCCCCCGAGCTCTCGGGCCAGGCCGACCAGGGCGGCGAGGTCAGCGTGGTCGGAGGTGACGACGCCCTTCGGGTCGTAGA
>CADCSY010000129.1 GCA_902805555.1 uncultured Acidimicrobiales bacterium
TGGTGGCCGCGGTGGCCGGGGCGCTGCTGCTGGGTCACCGCGACCGGTTCCGGTTCACGCCGTAGCCGCGACCTTCGGGGGGTCTCCTTGCGGTTAGTGGGGGTTGCAACGGGTGCCAACCGCGGGGATCCCCGGATATCCGGGGATCCCAACAGGCCTGCTCACCCCTCGGCGCCCGCGCCCGACCCCTCCTTGTCCTTGATCAGATCCATCACGGTGGAGTCGGCCAGGGTGGTGACGTCGCCGACCTCGCGGTGCTCCGCGACGTCCTTGAGCAGGCGCCGCATGATCTTGCCGGAGCGGGTCTTGGGCAGCTCCGGCACGACCATGATCTGGCGCGGCTTCGCGATGGCGCCGATCTCCTTCTGCACGTGCTTGCGCAGCTCCTCGACGATGTCGGAGCCGCCGTCGCCGGCGGAGTCGCGCAGGATGACGAACGCGCACACCGCCTGACCGGTGGTCTCGTCGGCCGCACCCACGACGGCCGCCTCGGCGACCTTGGGGTGCGACACCAGCGCCGACTCGATCTCGGTGGTGGAGAGGCGGTGGCCGGAGACGTTCATGACGTCGTCGACGCGGCCGAGCAGCCAGACGTCGCCGTCCTCGTCCTTCTTGGCCCCGTCGCCGGCGAAGTAGTAGCCCTGCTTGGCGAAGCGCGACCAGTAGGTGTCCTTGAACCGCTGGTCGTCGCCCCACAGCGTGCGCAGCATCGCCGGCCACGGCTGCTTGATGACCAGGTAGCCGCCCGACCCGTCGGGCACCGAGTCGCCGTTCTCGTCGACGACGTCGGCCTCGATGCCGGGCATGGGCGTCATCGCCGACCCCGGCTTGCCCGCGGTGACACCGGGCAGCGGCGAGATCATCACCTGGCCGGTCTCGGTCTGCCACCAGGTGTCGACGATCGGGCAGCGGTCGCCGCCGATGACCTCGCGGTACCACATGTACGCCTCGGGGTTGATCGACTCACCCACCGACCCCAGCAGCCGCAGCGACGACAGGTCGAACTGGTCGGGGATCTCGCGGCCCTGCTTCATGAAGGTCCGGATGGCGGTGGGGGCGGTGTAGAAGATCGTCACGCCGTACTGCTGGATGATCTCCCACCAGCGGCCCTTGTGCGGGGAGTCGGGCGTGCCCTCGTACATCACCTGCGTCGCTCCGTTGGCGAGCGGGCCGTAGACCAGGTAGCTGTGGCCGGTCACCCAGCCGACGTCGGCGGTGCACCAGTAGACGTCGGTGTCGGCCTTGAGGTCGAAGACCGACCAGTGCGTGTACGACGTGCCGGTGAGGTAGCCGCCGGTGGTGTGCAGGATGCCCTTCGGCTTGCCGGTCGTGCCGGAGGTGTACATGACGTAGAGCGGGTGCTCGGCGTCGTGCATCTCCGCCTCGTGCTCCGCGGAGGCGGAGTCGACGACGTCGTGCCACCACACGTCGCGCTGGTCGTCCCAGTCGACGTCCTGGCCGGTGCGCCGCACGACGAGCACCTTCTCGACGATGGAGGTCTTCGCGCAGGCCTCGTCGACCGCGGGCTTGAGTCCCGACGGCGCACCGCGACGGTAGCCGCCGTCGGAGGTGATGATCACCTTGGCGCCGCAGTCGTCGACGCGGGAGGCCAGCGCATCGGCGGAGAAGCCTCCGAACACCACGGTGTGCGGCGCCCCGAGGCGGGCGCAGGCGAGCATCGCGACGACGGTCTCGGGGATCATCGGCATGTAGATCGCGACCCGGTCGCCCGTGGCGACACCGAGGTCGGTCAGCGCGTTGGCGGCCCGGCAGACCTCGGCCTGGAGGTCGGCGTACGTCAGGTCGCGGGTGTCGTCGGCAGGCTCGCCCACCCAGTGGATCGCGACCTTGTCGCCGTGGCCGGCCTCGACGTGCCGGTCGACGCAGTTGTACGCCGCGTTGAGGGTGCCGCCGGTGAACCACTTCGCGAACGGCGGGTCGTCCCAGTCGAGCACGCGGTCCCACCGCCGGCCCCAGCTGAGGCGGTCGGCGGCCTCGGCCCAGAAGGCCTCCCGGTCGGACGCGGCGCGGGCGTAGGCCTCCTCCGTCATGTTGGCGTCGGCCGCCAGCGGGGCGGGCGGCTCGAAGCGGCGGTCTTCCTTCAGCAGGTTGGAGAGCGTCTCGTCAGCCATGGGGTGAACGTACTCCTCGGGATCGTCGCGCGGGATGGGTGGAGAAGTGGATCGGCCTCCCCGGCGGCCTCGCGAAGGAGACCGCCGGGGAGGCCGGGGACGTCCCGGTCAGTGGGAGACCGCGCCCTCGGCGCCGGCGCCGGTCAGCGCGCGCACCTCGAGCTCGGTGTAGCGGTCCTCCGCCGAGGGCTCGTGGCTGCTGATCGTGCCGAGGTAGCAGAGCAGGAAGCCCAGCGGG
>CADCSY010000130.1 GCA_902805555.1 uncultured Acidimicrobiales bacterium
TGCGAGGAGCACGTGCTACGACCGTTCCCGCGTTCGAGGCCTGTCGCTACCTCGGGCCCGGGTGCCCACGTCGCCACGTCTTCCCCGTGGTGCAGTCGTCTTTCCGACCGTCAACCGGTCTCTCCCGGTCGTCCACCACCGCTTCTGTTGCCGGGCTGCGGTGGTCAGGCCCCGCGTGCCATCACTGGTCGCGAGTTGACCTCTGATGGTCTCCTAGCCGGAGCTAGGCGGCCATTGCGAGGTCATCAGTTGCGTTGGCATCTGATGGTTGTGCCCCGTTTAACGAGCCTGAGCAGCTCGGGTCGCACGCATCGCCTCACGGTCTCCACGTCGAAACCGGTCAGCCCCGTGGGTCTTGCTGTCAAGGTGCCCTCCGAGCGTACCGGCTCAGTCGCCCCGGCGGGCGGCCGCGAGCGTGCGGTCGATCTCGCGCTCGGCGTCGCGCTTGGCCACCGCCTGGCGCTTGTCGTGGGACCGGCGACCCCGGACGAGGGCGAGCTCGAGCTTGGCCCTGCCGTCCTTGAAGTACAGCGAGAGGGGCACGATCGTGAGCTGCTCGCGCTCGGTGCGGTCACGCCAGGCGTCGAGCTGGTGGCGGTGGAGGAGGAGCTTGCGCTCCCGCTCGGGCTCGTGCCGGTCGTAGCCGTGGCTGAACGCGTACGGGGAGATGTGCATGCCCTTCAGGTACAGCTCCCGACCCCGGAAGAACGCGTAGGTGTCGGCCAGCTGCGCCTTGGCCGTCCGCAGCGACTTGACCTCGCCGCCCCGCAGGGCGATGCCGCACTCGAGGGACTCGAGCACGTCGTAGTCGTGGAAGGCGCGGCGGTTCGTGGCGACCACCACCTTGCCCTCGTTCGCCTTGTCCTTCTTCGCCGTCGCCACCGGCCGGAGGGTACCGCCGGTACCGTCGGCGCCCGTGGGAGATCGGCCGTCGACCCGCCTCGAGCTCCGGCACCGCCACTGGCTCGAGATCGTCGCCCACGCCTGGGACGGCGCCCCCGACGAGGCGTGCGGCCTGCTCGTCGGCTCCGGCACCCGGGTCGAGGTCTTCGTCCCCTGCCGCAACGCCGACCGGTCGAGCCGGACGTTCTCCATCGGCCCCGACGGCTGGCGGGCGGCGGACGAGGCCGTCGAGGCGGGGGAGGGGCGCTCCGTCATCGGCGTCGTCCACTCCCACACGCACACCGAGGCGTACCCGTCGCCCACCGACGTGGCCCAGGCCGCCAACCCGATGCTCGCCGGCTGGCACTGGGCGCTCGTGTCCCTCCGACCCCCTGCGCCGGTGCTGCGCAGCTACCTCGTCACCGACGGGAACATCGTCGAGGAGCCAGTCGTTCTCGTCGGCAGGTAGAATTGCCAGTGATTCGGTCGGCTTTACGCCTGGCGCTCCGCCCGGCCGCCGTCCGAGGTCGAGCAACGGAGGATCACCGGTGTCGGTCAACGTCCGCCTTCCCACCATCATGCGCAGCGCGGCCGGGGGCATGTCCGAGGTCGCGGCAGAGGGTTCGACCGTCGGCGAGGTCGTCGACGACCTCGTGCGGCAGTTCCCCGGCACCTCGACCCACCTCAGGGCGCCCGACGGCGGCGTGCACCGCTTCGTCAACGTCTACGTCAACGACGAGGACGTGCGCTACACCGGCAAGCTCGACACCCCCGTCAAGGGCGGCGACACCGTCACCATCCTCCCGGCGGTCGCCGGCGGCGCCTCCTAGGACCGCTGTGGCCGCCTACGACTCCGTCCTCGACCTCATCGGCAACACGCCGCTCGTCGACGTCTCCGCGCTCAGCCCGAACCCGAACGTGCGCATCATGGCCAAGCTCGAGGGGCAGAACCCGGGCGGCTCGGTGAAGGACCGCGCCGCCAAGGCGATGGTCGAGGAGGCGGAGAAGGAGGGGCGGCTCGGCCCTGGCGTCACCGTGCTCGAGTCGAGCTCGGGCAACACCGGCATCGCCCTCGCCATGATCTGCAAGATGCGGGGCTACCCGTTCAAGGTCGTCCTGCCGGAGAACGTCTCCGTCGAGCGCCGCCAGGCCCTCGAGGTGTGGGGGGCCGAGATCATCCCCTCTCCCGGGAGCGAGGGCTCGAACGGGGCCATGCGCCGGGCGCAGGCGCTGGCCGAGGAGCACCCCGACTGGTTCTTCCCGTACCAGTACGGCAACCCCGCCAACCCCAAGGCGCACTACGAGGGGACCGGCCCCGAGATCTGGCGCGACTGCCCCGAGGTCACCCACTTCATCGCCGGCCTCGGCACCGCCGGCACGCTCATGGGCGTGGGGCGCTTCCTGAAGGAGCGCAACCCCGACGTGCAGCTGTGGGCCATCGAGCCGCCGGCAGGCGAGATGGTCGACGGGCTGAAGAACATCGACGAGGGCTTCGTGCCCCCCGTCTTCGTCGACGGCGACGGCTACGAGCTGCTCGACACCCGGATGATCGTGTGGCCGCGGGAGTCGATCGAGTGGACGCGCCGCCTCACCGAGGTCGGCGTGTTCGCCGGCATCTCGTCGGGGGCGATCATGGCCGCTGCGGTGCGGTGCGCAGCCCGGATCGACGAGGGCGTGATCGTCACCATCGTGTGCGACGGCGGCTGGAAGTACCTGTCGACGGGCGCGTGGACCGACGACATCGACGTGGTGACCGAGCGGGCCAAGCGGGTCATCTACTTCTGAGCCGCCCGCCTGCGGTGCCGGCCACCCCGGCCCCGCTGCGCCGGATCCACCGCCACCTCCCGTGGGCGCGGGGCGGAGGGTGCCATCATCGTTCCGGTGGCCGGGTGGGAGGACGAGGACGACCGTGCCCCGATCTGTCCGGCGTGCGGGGTGACGGCGCTCCCACGAGAGGGGGCGGTGCTCGACACGACCTTCGTCTGCGAGAACCCCGACTGCGAGGCGTTCGGGGACGAGGTCTGAGGTGGGCGGCGACCCCAGGCCGATCGGCATGTTCGACAGCGGCCTCGGGGGCCTGACCGTCGCCCGTGCCGTCATCGACCTGCTGCCCGACGAGGACCTCGTCTACGTCGCCGACACCGGCCGCTACCCCTACGGCGCCAGGCCCCTCGTCGAGGTGGCCGGCTTCGCCCGTCAGATCAGCCGGCTCCTCGTCGAGGACCACGGCGTGAAGGTGGTCGTGGTGGCGTGCAACACCGCTGCCGCCGCCGCGCTCGAGGAGCTGCAGGCGACGTTGCCGGTGCCGGTGGTCGGCGTGATCGAGCCGGGCGTGCGGGCGTCGGTCCAGGTGAGCGACGCGGGGAGGGTCGGGGTCATCGCCACCGTCGGGACGGTCGCCTCGGGGGCGTACCAGCGGTCCTTCGCCGCCGCGGCCGCCGCCGGGGGGACCGTCGTCGAGCTGACCTGCGCCGCCTGCCCGGGCTTCGTCGAGTTCGTCGAGCGCGGGGAGGTGCGCAGCGACCAGGTCACGGTGCTGGCCGAGCGGCTGCTGGCGCCGGTGGTGGCGGCCGAGGTCGACACGCTGCTGCTCGGCTGCACCCACTACCCCTTCCTCGCACGTACGATCACCGACGTGGTGGGCCGGGAGGTGGTGCTCGTGTCCTCGGCCGACGAGACGGCGTTCGAGCTGGCCGAGCTGCTCACCTCGTCCGACGCGCGGCGGCCGGCGGGCGGCCGGACCGCGGTCCACCGGTTCGTGTCGTCAGGCCCGGTGGCCGCCTTCCGCGACCTCGGCCAGACCCTGCTCGGACCCGAGGTGACCACCGTCGAGCACCTCGCCTGGCCGGCGTGAGCGGGACGGCGACACCCGGTCCGGAGCGGGCGTCGTGACCCTGTCGGTCACCGTCCTCGGCTGCTCGGGCTCGTACCCCGGCCCCGACGAGCCGTGCAGCGGCTACCTCGTGCGGGCCGGCGGGACAGCTGTCTGGCTCGACGCCGGCTTCGGCACCTTCGCCAACCTCCAGCGCCACATGGACCCCGCCGAGCTGGACGGGGTGGTGCTCAGCCACGCGCACCCGGACCACTGGGTCGACGTCCTCGCGTTCCGCACCCTCGTCCGCTGGTACCGGCCCCGCAGCGGCATCCCCGTCCTGTCACCGGCGGACGTGCGTGCGCTCGCCGTCCAGATCAACGGGGACCCTGCGCCGCCCTTCGACTGGCGGGTCGTCGAGGACGGTTCGGTGGAGCACATCGGGGCGCTCTCGTTCCGCTTCTCCCGCACCGACCACCAGGGGGAGACGCTGGCCGTGCGGGTCGACGGGGACGGCGCCTCCCTCGGCTACACCGCCGACACCGGTGCCGCCTGGTCGCTCCGCGCCCTCGGCCCGAACCTGGGGCTGGCCCTCTGCGAGGCCACGGTCGAGGATCGGGCGCCGTCGCCCGACCTGCAGCACCTCACGGCGGCCGAGGCCGGCGCCGACGCCAGGGCTGCCGGCGCCCGCCACCTCGTCCTGACCCACCTCGCGCCGGGCATGGACCCCGCCCGCAGCCGGGCCGAGGCGACCGAGGCGTTCGGCGCCCCGGTCGACGTGGCAGCCATCGACGACCACCACGAGGTGCACCCGTGACCGACACCCACACCAGCACGCCGCGAGTCGACGGGCGGGCGGACGACGAGCTGCGCCCCGTCACCTTCGAGCGGGACTACACCGACGCCCCGGCCGGGTCCGTGCTCGTCGGCTTCGGCCGGACGAGGGTCCTGTGCACCGCCTCGGTGGACGACGACGTGCCCCGGTGGCTGCGGGGGACGCGCAAGGGGTGGGTGACCGCGGAGTACTCGTTGCTCCCGGGATCGAGCCCGGAGCGGGTGGGCCGGGAGGCGGCCAAGGGCAAGCAGTCGGGGCGCACGCAGGAGATCCAGCGCCTCATCGGCCGCTCGCTGCGGACCGTCACCGACCTCACGAAGATGCCCGAGGTGCAGATCGTCGTCGACTGCGACACGCTCCAGGCCGACGGCGGCACGCGCACCGCCAGCATCTGCGGCGCGTGGGTGGCGCTCCACGACGCCCTCACGCGGATGGTCGCCTCCGGCCGGTTGCAGGAGCACCCGCTCACCACCGCCTGCGCGGCGATCTCCGTGGGGATCGTCGACGGCGCGCCGCGGCTCGACCTGCCCTACGTGGAGGACTCGCGGGCCGACGTCGACATGAACGTGGTCATGACCGGAGACGGCCGCTTCGTGGAGGTGCAGGGGACGGCCGAGGGGCTGGCGTTCTCCCAGGAGGAGCTCGACGGCATGCTCGGCCTGGCCCGGAAGGGGATCGGCGAGCTCCTGGCCCTCCAGGCGGCCGTGGTGGCAGACCCACCCTCGCCCCGCTGAGGTCGGGCGTGCGCCTCGTCCTCGCCACCGCCAACCCGGGCAAGGTGGCCGAGCTGGTCGACCTGCTCGGCGGGTTCGAGGTGGTGCCCCGGCCGGAGGGCCTCCCCGAGCCGGTCGAGGACGGCGCCACGCTGCTCGACAACGCCCGCATCAAGGCCCGCGCCGTCTGTGCCGCCACCCGAGAGGCGGCGGTGGCAGACGACACCGGTCTCGAGGTCGACGCCCTCGACGGCCGCCCGGGCGTGACCACCGCCCGCTACGGCGGCATCCCCCGGCTCCTCGACGAGCTCCGGGGGGTGGAGGTGCGCAGCGCCCGCTGGCGCACCGTCGCCCTCGTGGTCCACCCCGACGGCAGGGAGGTCGTGGCCGAGGGCACGTGCGAGGGGTCGATCACGGTGGCACCCCGGGGGGCCGGCGGCTTCGGGTACGACCCCGTCTTCGTCCCCCTCGACGGCGACGGTCGCGCGTTCTCCGAGATGACGAGGGCGGAGAAGAACGCCGTGAGCCACCGCGGCCACGCCTTCCGGGCTCTCGCCGCACAGCTCAGGACCGGTTGAGCCAGTTCTGCGTGCGTGCGCGTCCGGCTTCCGGTCGCTGACGTGCGCAGAGCAGATCAGGCTGGCGGCCGAACCGTGGGTGGACCACCCTGTGCGAGCGCCTCCCCCCGGCCGAAGGCTCCTGCCGGACGACGAAGGAGGCGCAAGCGATGGATGCGGGTGGAGGTCGGGCGGGCGCGGCCGACGCAGCACGACGCCAGCACGGGCTCCTGGGCCGGAGCCAGCTGCTCGAGCTCGGGCGGAGCGAGAGCGCGCTGAAGCGCGACGTCCGTGCCGGGCGCCTGGAGCGCGTGCACCCGCAGGCGCTGCGCGTCGCTGGTGCGCCGTGGACGTGGGAGCAGCACGTGCAGGCCGCGGTGCTCGGGTGCGGGACCGGCGGGTACGCCTCCCACCGGAGCGCAGCGCGGCTCTGGGGGGTGGCCGACGACGAGACTGTCGAGGTGAGCGTCTCCCGGACGCGGCTGCCGAGGCTCGAGGGCGTGACGGTGCACCGCTCGGGTGATCTCGACCCGAGGTGGTGCACGACCCGAGACCGGATCCCTGTCACGAACCCGCTGCGGACGCTCGTCGACCTCGGCGCCGTCACCAGCCACCGCGTCGTCGGCGAGGCGGTCGAGCGGGCGCTCGTGTCCGGGCTCGTGAGCGTGGCGGCGCTCGAGTGGGCTCGCGCCGCGCACGCAGGAGCGGGACGGCGTGGCGTCGGGGTCCTCGGCCGGATCCTCGATCGGCGGGCGCTCGGCTCCAGGCCCGCCGACAGCGTGCTCGAGGCTCGCATGGCGTCGCTGCTCAAGCGGCACGGGCTCCCACCGCCCGCCTTCCAGCACGAGGTCAGGGCCGGCCGCCGCCTGGTGGCCCGCGTCGACTTCGCTTACCCGGAGCTGCTGCTGGCCCTCGAGGTCGACGGACTCGCCAGCCACGGCACCGCCGACGCCCTGCAGCACGACCTCCAGCGCCAGAACGCGCTCGTCGGCTGCGGGTGGACGGTGCTCCGCTTCACCTGGAACGACGTCGTGCTCCGCTCGGCGAAGGTGGCGACGGCCGTCGAAGGCGTACGCCGGCGCCTTGCTGCGCCTCTGGGTGCGTGAGCGTCCGGAAGCCGGGCGCTGACGCACGCAGACGTCGGGGCTACCAGCCTCGGAGGTCGACGGGCCACGTCTCGACCACCTGGCCGTCCTCGACGACGTGCATGCGCTCGTGGTACGCCACGGTCGGATCGACGTGGGCGGGGCGGACGGCGACCCGGTCGCCGACGGCCACCGGGTGACCGGCGGCTGGCGCGAAGGTGATGTGCTCGTCGGAGCAGAGCCACACGGTCGCCCCCTCGATGCTGGGGAGGCCGTGGTCCATGCCGAGCGACTTCAGGCCGCAGTCGGCGACGGCGAACTTGGACGAGACGGAGATCACCGTCGCCACCACCGACAGCGCCTGCTCGAACGGCGCCATCGGGGCGAAGGCCGTGTCCATGAGGGCGTAGGAGCCGGCCTGGATCTCCGTGGCCCAGGTGTTCAGGTCGTACGACACGGTGGCCCCCGCAGAGATGACGTCGCCGCCGACGAGGGCCGCCGCCTGCAGCAGGAGCGTCATGGCCTGCTCGACGGCCGCTGCACGCTCGTCCCGGTCGGTGAGCACCGTCACCTGCCCCTCGTAGCCCATCACGCCCCTGACCTCGAGCCCCCGTGCCCGCGCCAGGTCGGCGATCCGGCCGGCGTCCTCGGGGGAGCAGCCGCAGCGGGGGAGACCGACGTTGACGTCGACGAGCACCTCCTTCACCCCGCCGTCGGCAGCTGCGGCGACGGTTGCCTCGGAGTCCACCGCCAGGGTCACGCGTGAACCGGCGTCGACGACGTCGCCGAGGCGGCGGGCGTGGAGCACCTCGTTGGCGAGCAGCAGGTCGTGGCCGAGGCCCGCCGCTGCCATCCCCTCCACCTCGCGGATGGTGGCGCAGGTGAAGCCGGCGTGGCCGACCGCCTCCTGCCGGCGGGCCAGCGCCGTGGTCTTGTGCGCCTTGACGTGGGGTCGCAGGCGCTCGCCGGGGAGCACGGCGGCCATGGTCGCGAGGTTGCGGTCGAGGGCCGGCCCGTCGACGACGAGGAGGGGCGTCTGGAGCGAGTCGAGGTCCACCGCCGGACGCTACCGAGGGTCGCACCTCCCGTGGGGCCGGACCGTCGCCTCCCCCACGGTCCGGCAGGGGGGCGACGCCGGCCGAGGTCGCAGGCTCCGTCTCGCGGGGGGCCGGTGCCCGGTCCGGCGCCGACGCCCCACCACGGGAGGGTGGCTCGACCCGCCGGTGCCGCAGTCGAGGACCCGGCCGTCCCACCCGTGCGCGAGAGTGCCCCTGTCGGCGAGTGACGGTTCGGGGGGGACGATGGACGTGACGATCGGGAACGGGGTGGCTGGCAGCGTCTTGGGGCCGCTCGACGGAGCCATGGCCGACCTGCGGGACCTGTACGTCGACCTGCACCGCAACCCCGAGCTCTCCCTGCAGGAGGTCCGCACCGCCGGCATCGTCGCCCAGCGCCTCTCGGGCTCCGGCTACGAGGTCACCACCGGTGTCGGTGGCACGGGCGTGGTCGCGGTGCTGCGCAACGGCGAGGGGCCGACGGTGGCGCTCCGGGCGGACATGGACGCCCTCCCGGTGCTCGAGGAGACCGGCCTCCCCTACGCGAGCGAGGTCGTGGGGACCGACGCCGAGGGTCGCACCGTCGACGTGATGCACGCGTGCGGCCACGACGCCCACACGGCGTGCCTCGTGGGGGCGGCCGACCTCCTCAGCCAGGCCCGGGAGTCGTGGGCGGGCACCCTGCTGTGGATCGTCCAGCCCGCCGAGGAGATCATCGCCGGCGCCCAGCTGATGCTGCGCGACGGCCTGTACCGGCGCTTCGGCACACCCGACGTCGTGCTCGGCCAGCACGTCGCGCCCCTCCCGGCCGGGATGGTGTTCCACCGGCCGGGTCCGGTGATGGCGGCCACGCTGAGCCTGGACGTGACGATCCACGGGCGGGGCGGGCACGGCTCGCGCCCGGAGACGACGGTCGACCCCGTCGTGGTGGGCTCGTACGTGGTGACCCGGCTCCAGACCATCGTGTCCCGCGAGATCGACCCGCAGCAGCCCGCCGTGGTGACGGTCGGCGAGTTCCACGCCGGCACGAAGTCGAACGTCATCCCCGACGAGGCCCGCCTGGCGATCAACATCCGCAGCTACGACGACGAGGTCCAGCGGCACGTCGTCTCGGCCATCGAGCGGATCGTCCGCGCCGAGGCCGAGGCCGCCCGCTGCCCGCGGCCGCCCGAGATCACCCGTTCCTACGGCGGGCCGGTGACGCGCAACGACGCCGGGGTCGTCGAGCGGGTGCAGGCCGCGCACCTCGCGTGGTTCGGCCCGAAGCGCGTCTTGGACATGCCCGCCCCGGCGATGGGGAGCGAGGACTTCGGCCTGTTCGCCCACCCGGACGGGGACGCCGGCTCCCCGGCCACGATCCCGACCGGCTTCTGGTTCTGGGGCGGTGCCAGCGCCGACCAGCTGGCGGCCGCACCGGGCGGCACGCTGCTGGAGAAGGTCGCGTCGCTCCCCAGCAACCACCACCCCGGCTTCATGGTGGATCCCGAGCCGACGGTGCGGACCGGGGTCGAGGCGCTCGTGGTGGCGGCGCTGGCGTACCTCGGCCGCTGACCGCAGTTGCTGCCGCTCTGGGCCGACCTCGCCGCCACGCTCGTGTTCGGCCTCAGCGGCGCGCTCCTGGCCCGAGAGTCCTCCCTCGACCTCGTCGGCGCCGTCACCCTGGCCGTCGTCGCAGGGACCGGCGGCGGCATCCTGCGGGACCTGGTGCTGGGGGATGCGCCGCCGGTGGCGTTCGAGCAGTGGAGCGTCCTCGTCGCGGCCACCGCCGCCGTGGCGGTCGTCGCCCTCCTCCCCGAGGGCCGGCGGCGCTGGCGGCCGTTCTACCTCGCCGCCGACGCTGCGGGCCTCGGGCTCGTCACCGCAGCCGGCACCGTCAAGTCCCTCGGTGCCGGCCTCGGCACCTACCCGGCCATCCTGCTCGGGGTCGTCTCCGGCGTCGGCGGGGGGATCGCCCGGGACGTCCTCGCCGGGCGCGTGCCCGTCGTCCTCCACCAGGAGGTGTACGTGCTCGCCGCCGTCGGGGGCGCCATCGTCGTCGCCGGCCTCGGCACCGAGCGTCCCGGCCTCGCGCTCCTCAGCGGCGCGGCGACCACCCTCGTCCTGCGCATCTTCGCCAGGTGGCGGGGCTGGGAGGTCCCGCGCCTCGGGACCTGACGGCGACCGCCGGGGCCGGGCGGGGTGGTCGCCGGGGATGTGCGGGCGAGAGGACTCGAACCTCCCCGGCCTCTCGGCCACCGGGACCTAAACCCGGCGCGTCTGCCAGCTCCGCCACGCCCGCGGGAGCGATGCACGCTACCTCCGCCGCTCCACCCTCCAGGTGGCCGGGACGTGTGCGGGCCGCTCGCAGCAGCGACGTCGACCGGTACCCTTCGCCGCATGTCGCTCGCCCTCCCCGGCCCCTCCGGCTCGCTCCGCTCCCCGTTCGCCGCCGCCCTCGACCTGCAGGGCCTCGATGCGAAGGACATGGGCTCGTCGCCGCAGCTCGAGGTGTTCAACCGGCTGCTCCAGGACCGCATCGTCGTCCTCGGGTCGGAGGTCGAGGACACCGTCGCGAACATGATCATCGCCCAGCTGCTGTACCTGGAGGGGCAGGACGACGGCAAGGACATCTGGCTCTACATCAACAGCCCCGGAGGCGTCATCACCTCGGGGATGGCCATCTACGACACCATGCAGTTCATCAAGCCCGACGTGGCCACCATCTGCATGGGGCTCGCCGCGTCGATGGGGCAGTTCCTGCTGTGCGCCGGGGCCGAGGGGAAGCGCTTCAGCCTCCCCCACGCGCGGATCATGATGCACCAGCCTTCGGGCGGGGTGCGGGGCCAGGCGGCCGACATCGCCATCCAGGCCGAGCAGATCGTCTACATCAAGCGGGTGATGGCCGAGCGGATCGCCTTCCACAGCGGTCAGGAGGTGGCCACCATCGACGCCGACTCCGACCGTGACCGCTGGTTCACCCCCGACGAGGCGAAGGACTACGGCCTGATCGACCACGTGATCTCGAAGCGGGGCCAGGCCGGCTCGTGACCCCCGCCCGGGGGGTCTGACCGGGGGGCTCGATCGGGAGACCTGCGGGGGAGGATGGGTCCCCCGGAGGCGTCACACCCCCTCGGCACAATGGGCGGACCATGCACCGGTCCGCCACCAGCACCGTCCTGAGCCCGAGCGACCTCGTCACCCACCTCGCCTGCGCCCACGCCACCGAGCTCGACCGGCGGGTCGTCGAGGGCGAGCTGGGCCGGCCCGACGGGCACGACCCCGACCTCGACGTGCTGCGCCGCAGGGGCGACGAGCACGAGCGAGCCCAGCTGGCTGCGTTCGTGGAGGCAGGCCGCTCCGTCGTCGAGATCCGGTGCGCAGGCTCGGGCGTCGACGACCTGCGGGCGGCGGAGGCGGACACGCTGGCGGCCATGCGGGCGGGGGCCGACGTCGTCTTCCAGGCCACCTTCTTCGACGGTCGCTGGCGCGGCCACGCCGACTTCCTGCTCAGGAGCGAGGCGCCCTCGGACCTCGGCGCATGGTCCTACGACGTGGCCGACGCCAAGCTGGCCCGGCGGGTCAAGCCCTCGGCGCTGGTGCAGCTGTGCGCCTACGCCGAGCAGGTGGCTCGACTGCAGGGGGTCTGGCCGGAGGCGCTCGTCGTCATCACCGGCGACGGCGCCCACCACCGTCACCGGAGCGCCGACGTGGCCGCGTACCACCGGCTGGTCAAGGCCAGGTTCGAGTCGGTCATGGACAGCGAGCTCGAGCCGACGGCGGCGGTGCCCGTCGAGCACTGCGGCGTGTGCCCGTGGGCCCCCCGGTGCGAGGCCGGGTGGAGGGCTGCGGACGACCTGCGACTCATCGCCGGCGTGGGCGTCGGTGCTGCGGCCGCGCTGTCGGCCGCCGGCATCACCAGCGGCGCGCTGCTGGCGGCCAGTGCCGACGGCTCGCCGGTCGACGGCATGCAGCTCGGGGTCGCCGACCGGTTGCGTCGTCAGGCCCGGCTGCAGCTGGCGCAGCGCCACGACGGCGTCGTGCGCCACGAGCTGCTCCCGCCCGAGGTCCCGGTCGACCACCAGCGAGAGCAGGAGGACGTCGGCCCCGGCGCGCCGGTGACCCCGCCACAGGGTCTGGCCGCCCTCCCCTCACCCTCCCCGGGGGACCTCTTCTTCGACATCGAGGGAGACCCCTGGGTCGGCGACCACGGGATCGAGTACCTGTTCGGCGTCGTGGGCGCACCCACCTACAGCCAGCCCGTGCCCCCCTACGCCGGCTTCTGGGGCCACGACCCGGCCGGCGAGAAGCTCGCCTTCGAGCGGCTCGTCGACCTCGTCATCGAGCGCCTCGACGCCCACCCGGACATGCACGTGTACCACTACGCCGCATACGAGCGCAGCGTCCTGCAGCGGCTCGCCGGCAGGTACGACACCCGCCAGGCGGAGGTCGACCGGATCCTGCGGGGCAAGGTCCTCGTCGACCTCTACCAGGTGGTGCGCCACGCCGTCCTCGTCTCCCAGGAGGGCTACGGCCTGAAGAAGCTCGAGCCCCTCTACCTCCCTGCTGACACCCGCGCGGGCGAGGCGGTCACCGACGGCGGCTCGAGCATCGCCGTGTACGAGGAGTGGCTGGCGTCGGGCGATCCCGCCCGCCTCGAGGCGATCCGGGCCTACAACGAGGTCGACTGCCGATCCACGCTCGGGCTGCGGGACTGGCTCGAGTCCAGGCGGGTCGACCTCGAGCACGAGACGGGCTCGCCCGTGCCCCGCCCGGAGCGGGTGGAGGGCAGGCCCTCGGCCACCGTCGCCGAGGTCGACGAGGCGCGGTCGGCCGCTGCTGCCGCGCTGCTCGACCGGGTGCCCGAGGACCGCGAGGCACGGACACCCGAGCAGCACGCCCGCCAGCTCCTGGCCGACCTGCTCGGCTGGCACCGCCGGGAGGAGCGACCCGGCTGGTGGGAGTGGTTCGACCGTCGGGCCAAGGACGACGACGCCCTCGTCGCCGACCGGGAGGCGATCGGCGGGCTCGTGCACCTCGGCCCGCTCGACGCCGCTGGTCGTCCGGGCGTGCACCGGTACGCCTTCGACCCCGGCCAGGACCACAAGCTCCCGCTCGGCAAGGACGTGCACGACCCCTGCACCGGCAGGGCTGCAGGACGACTGCTCGCCCTCGACGTCGCCGCGGGCACCTTGGAGCTGCAGCGACGGGGCGGTGCCGGCGACGCCCACCCAGCGGCGCTCGTCCCACCGCCGCCGGTCGGCACCAAGGTCCTGCAGGAGGCGCTGCTGGACCTGGCGTACCACGTCACCGCCCACGGCCTCGGCGGCAGCGGACCCTGGGGCGCCGGGCTCGACCTCCTCCTCCGGCGTCCGCCGCCGGCTGGCCCCGACGGTCTGCAGCAGCGGTCGGGTGAGACCGCCGGCGAGGCGCTCGTGCGGATCGCCCTGTCCCTCGGCGACGGTTGCCTGGCCGTCCAGGGCCCGCCCGGCTCGGGCAAGACCCACCACGGGGCGGCTGCCGTGGTGGCGCTCGTGGAGGCGGGTCGACGGGTCGGCATCACCGCCCACAGCCACGCAGCGGCCGGCAACCTGCTCCAGGCGGTCTGCTCCGAGGCCGAGCGGCGGGGCGTGCCGGTTCGGGCGCTGCAGCGCTGCGAGGCGGGGTGGGACTGCACCGCCCCCGGTGTCCGCCGGGCGGCCACCAGCCCCGAGGTCGGTGAGGCGCTGGCCCTCGGCGAGGTCGACGTGGTGGTGGGGACGGCCTGGCTCTTCGCCCGGCCCGAGCTCAGGGGCGCCCTCGACGTCCTCTTCGTCGACGAGGCGGGCCAGCTGTCGCTGGCCAGCACCCTCGCGGTCAGCGGCTCGGCCCGCGGCCTCGTCCTGCTGGGCGACCCGCAGCAGCTGGCGCAGCCGTCGAAGGGCGCGCACCCCGACGGGGCCGACGTCGGGGGCCTCGACCACGTGCTCGCCGGGGCGGCCACCATGGCGCCCGACCGCGGCCTGTTCCTCGACCGGAGCCACCGGATGCACCCCGACATCTGCGGCTTCGTCTCGACCCTCGCCTACGACGACCGGCTCCGCCCCGCGCCCGGCTGCGAGCGCTGTCGGGTGGAGGACGGGCCGGTGGTCGGTGGCGCCGGGCTGCGTTGGGTGCCGGTCGGGCACAGCGGCAACCGCACCCGCTCGGTGGAGGAGGCCGCGGTGGTCGCCGGGATCGTCACGAGCCTGCTCGGCCGGACGGCCGTCGACCGGTGCGGCCGGAGGGCCACGCTCACGCCCGACGACATCCTCGTGATCGCCCCGTACAACGCCCAGGTCGCCACCCTGGCGTCGGCGCTGCCCGATGGCGTCCGGGTGGGCACCGTCGACCGGTTCCAGGGCCAGGAGGCGCCGGTCGTGATCTACTCCCTCGCGGCCTCGTCGGCCGCCGAGGTGCCCAGGGGCATCGAGTTCCTCCTCAGCACCCACCGGCTCAACGTCGCCGTCTCACGGGCGCAGGCACTGTGCGTCCTCGTCGGCAGCCCTGCCCTGCTCCAGGCGCCCGTGCACACCCCTCGCCAGCTCCGGCAGGTCAACGCGCTGTGCCGGTTCGTCGAGCAGGCCGAGGAGGTGGCCGTCGCCCCGGTGTGAGGGCGCCTCGGCCGGTGCGCTCAGGCCGCGGCGGCCTCGGCTCGCGAGCGCAGGTCGGCGACGGCGTGACCGAGGCCTTCGGGGTCCCGGTAGAGGGCGGAGCCGGCGACGAGCACGTTGGCCCCGGCTCGGGCGGCGCCGGCGACCGTCGGCGGGGCGATGCCGCCGTCGACCTCGATGTCGACGTCGAGGCCCTCCGACGAGATGATCGAGCGGAGCTCGTCGACCTTCGGCTCCATCGCGGCCAGGTACGCCTGGCCACCGAACCCCGGGTTCACCGTCATGACGAGCACCATCTCCACGAGGTCGAGCACGTGGCGGACGGATGCGACCGGGGTCGACGGGTTCAAGGCGACGGCGGCGCGAGCCCCCAGGTCGGCCACCTGGGCGAGCGTGCGGTGGAGGTGACGGGTCGACTCGGCGTGGACGATCAGCACCTGGCAGCCCGCCTCGACGTAGAGGTGCATGAGCCGCTCGGGCTCGACCACCATGAGGTGGGCCTCGAACGGCACGTCAGCATGTGGCCGGCACGACCTGATCACGTCGGGGCCGACCGTGAGGTTGGGGACGAAGACGCCGTCCATCACGTCCCACTGGATCCGGTCGACGCCGGCGGCCTCGAGCGCAGCGACCTCCTCGCCCAGGCGCGAGAAGTCGGCGGGGAGGACCGAGGGGACGATCTCGATCGGGCGGGCCATGGGCGCAGGCTACGGGTGCGCCGGCGTCGCGGCCCGTAGCCTCGTCTGGTGACCGTCGTGGAGCTGGAGACCACGGGCGTGGCCGCCGGAGGGGAGGCGGTCGCCAGGGACGGCACCGGCCGGGTCGTGTTCGTCGCCGGTGCCCTCCCCGGTGAGCGGGTGACCGCCGCGCTCACCGAGGAGCGGAGCTCGTTCGCCAAGGCACGGGTGGTCGACGTGCTCGAACCCGCCGAGGGGCGGGTCACCCCGCCCTGCCCCCAGGTGGCCCGGGGCTGCGGCGGCTGCGGCTGGCAGCACATCGAGCCCGGCACCCAGCGCTCGCTCAAGGCGTCGATCGTCGGCGACGCGCTCCGGCGCCAGGGCGGGGTGCCCGAGCCGGTCGTCGACCCGGGGCCGGCGCTCCCGGTGTCGGGGTTCCGCACCACGCTGCGCCTCGCCGTCGCCGGATCCGGCGGTGCCGGCTACCGGAGGGCCCGCAGCCACCAGGTGGTCGACGTCGACGAGTGCGTCATCGCGCACCCGCTCCTGCGCCAGATGGTGACCGACGCGACCTTCGCCGGCGCCACCGAGGTGACGCTGCGGTGCGGCGCCCGGTCCGGCGACCGCCTCGCGCTCGTCGACCCCACGTCGGCGCGCACCGTCCTCCCCGAGGGGCACGACGACGTGCTCGTCGTCGGCACCGACGAGCTGCGGGCCGGGCGTCGGGCCTGGATCCACGAGTCGCTGGCGGGGCGGCGCTGGCGCATCTCGGCCCGATCCTTCTTCCAGGCACGACCCGACGGCGCCGAGGCGCTCGTCGACGCGGTGGGCGAGGCCCTCGGTCCGCCTCGCGCCGCCGGTGAGCGCCTGCTCGACGCGTACGGCGGCGTCGGGCTCTTCGGCGGCTGCCTCGGCGCCGGCCGCAGGACCACGCTCCTCGAGCGGTCCGCGTCCTCGGTGGCCGACGCCCGCCACAACCTCGCCGACCTCGACGCCCGGGTGCTGCGCCTCGACGTCGAGCGCTGGCGGCCGGCACCGATGGACGTGGTCGTCGCCGACCCCGCCCGCACCGGGCTCGGCCGGGCCGCGGTGGGGGTGCTGGCCGCCACGAGGGCACGTCGGATCGTCCTGGTGAGCTGCGACCCGGCGTCCCTCGGTCGTGACGCGGCCCTGCTGCGAGGGGCGGGCTACCACTGGACGTCGACGCGCCTCGTGGACCTCTTCCCCCACACGCCCCACGTCGAGGCGGTCTCGAGCTTCGACCGGCGGGCATCCACAGGGGTCGATGGAAACGAAGAGGACGGGCATGGACGCGGCCGGTGACCTGACGCTCTCCAGCGACGCGACCCTCGTCGTCGCCATCGGTCGCTACCGGCAGGAGGCGCTGGCGGAGGCCTACCGTCGCCACGCCGGCGCCGTGTTCGCGCTCGCCCGCCGCCTGCTCAACGAGCAGAACCTGGCGGAGGAGGTGGTCCAGGAGGTGTTCTTCCGCCTCTGGGACACGCCGGAGAAGTTCGACGCCGCACGCGGCTCGCTCCGCTCGTACCTCCTCGCCCAGTGCCACGGCCGCTCCGTCGACCTCATCCGCAGCGAGCAGTCGAGGCGCCAGCGTGAGGTCAAGGAGCACCGTCAGCGAGCGGAGGCCGGGTACGACGTCGAGCACGAGGTGTGGGACCTCGCCGTGGCCGAGCACGTCAGGGAGGCGCTCGTCGACCTCCCCGACGACGAGCGCAAGGCCATCGAGCTCGCGTACTTCCAGGGGCACACGTACCGTGAGGTCGCCCTCATCTTGAACCAGCCCGAAGGCACGGTGAAGAGTCGGATCCGTGCCGGCATGAGACGCATGCGCAGGAGCCTGGCCGACGCCGGCGTTGGAGCACTTTGAGATGGATGCACCGTCACATCGCGAGATCGAAGAGCTGCTCGGGGCCTATGCGCTCGATGCGGTCGAAGGCGACGAGCAGCGGGTGGTCGCCGACCACCTGGCGGACTGCGCCCGCTGCCGGGCGGAGGTCGCGGAGCACCGCGAGGTCGCAGCCCTCCTGGCCCACGGCGGCGGGGACGCGCCCCCGGCCATCTGGGACCGCATCGCCGCCTCCATCGAGGGATCGGGGCCTGCCAAGGACACCGTGGTCCCGCCCCCGGCGCTGTTCACCAAGCCGGGCGCAGGTCGTGGCCTGCACCGCTCGTGGCAGCGACGTTCGGTGGTCCCGGTGGCGGCGGCCGCGGCCGTCGTGATCGGGGTCCTCGGGTTCCAGGTGGTCGAGCAGGGCGCGAAGCTCGACGAGCAGGGCGACCAGATCGAGGCGCTGGCCGACGGGGACGGGCTGACCGACGCCTTCCAGGCAGCCCTCGGCTCGCCGGACGCGCAGCTCGTCGACCTGCGGTCCTCCGACGGGCTCCACGACGTGCCGGCGGTGATGGCCGGGAGCGAGGGCTACGTCCACGCAGCCGGCCTCCCCGAGCTGCCCGAGGGCAGGACCTACCAGCTGTGGGCCGACATGGGTGACACCCGCATCTCGCTCGGGGTGCTCGGCAACCGGCCCGAGGTCGCATCGTTCGCCGTGGACCGAGGGGTGCTGGGCCTCGCCATCACAGAGGAGGCCGGCCCCGGCGTAGTGGTCTCCGAGCAGCCGCCCCTCGTGTACGGGGTCATGCCCTCCGACGCCTGAGGGTGAGGGTGGGGCTGGGTCGCGCGGCCCGCCGGTAGCGTCCCGTCGCTCGTCCGGGAGGTCGGCGTGGGGGCGTTCCTGCTCAGCTTCGGGGTCATCTTCATCGCCGAGCTCGGTGACAAGAGCCAGCTCATGGCGCTCGCGTTCGCCACCCGCTACCCGGCGGCGCAGGTGCTGCTCGGCATCACCCTCGCCACCGCCGTCGTCCACGCCGGGTCGGTGGCGGCGGGCGCCGCCTTCGCCGCCGCCCTGCCCACGAGGGCGATCGGCGTCGCCGGCGGCATCGCCTTCCTCGGCTTCGCGGCGTGGACCCTGCGGGGCGACCGCCTGACCGAGCAGGAGCAGGAGCGGGCCCTCCGTCCGGCCCGGTCGGCGGTCCTGGCGGTGAGCGGTGCCTTCTTCCTGGCCGAGCTCGGGGACAAGACGATGATCGCCACCATCACGTTGGCGGCCGGGGAGGAGGCGTTCGGCACCTGGGCGGGATCCACCCTGGGGATGGTCGCGGCCGACGCCCTCGCCATCGTCGTCGGTCGCGTGCTCGGCACCCGCCTGCCGGAGCGGTCGGTCAGTCGCCTGGCCGCCGCCTCCTTCGTCGTGTTCGGGGTGCTGCTCCTGGTCGACGCCCTGCGCGGGTGAGCGTCGCGACCCGGAGATCCTCCTGCACCCGCCCGACCCTTGTGAATAGGATCACGAGGTGGACCGCAGGAAGGTCGTGATCGTTGGCGCCGGCTTCGCCGGCCTCGACTGCGCCAAGCGGCTCGTGGGCGAGCCGGTCGACGTGACGATCGTGGACCGCAGGAGCTTCCACACGTTCCAGCCGCTGCTGTACCAGGTGGCCACCGCAGGCCTCAGCGCGTCGGACGTCGCCTACCCCGTGCGGGGCATCTTCCAGCGGGCGCCGAACGTGGCGGTGCGCCTGGCGTCGGTGACCGGCGTCGACCTCGAGCACCGGCTCGTCCGCCTGGCCGAGGGACCTCCGCTCCCGTACGACCACCTCGTGCTCGCGGCAGGTGCTGCCGTCCGCTGGTTCGAGGTGCCTGGGGCCGAGGAGCACGGCTTCCCCCTCTACGACCTCGCCGACGCCATCCGCCTCCGGAACCACGTCCTCTCGCAGTTCGAGGCGGCCGACGCCGACCCGACGCTGGTCGAGGCAGGTGCGCTGACCTTCGTGGTCGTGGGGGGCGGCCCGACCGGCGTCGAGACGGCGGGCGCACTCACCGAGCTGTTCGCCATGGTGCTGGCGAAGGACTTCCCCCGCCTCGACGTCGCCCGGGCCCGCGTCGTCCTGCTCGAGATGGGGGACAGCGTGCTCGCCCCCTTCAGCCATCGGGCCCGGCGCCACGGCCACGACGAGCTGGTGGCACGGGGCGTGGAGCTGCGCCTCGGCGAGCGGGTCACCGCCGTCGCTCCCGGTGAGGTGACGCTCGCCAGCGGCGAGGTCATCCCCGCCTGCACCCTCGTGTGGGCGGCGGGGGTGCGGGCGAGCCCGCTGGCGGACGTGGCCGGGCTCCCCCAGGCCGCCGGGGGCCGGATCGTGGTCGGGGGCGACCTGCGGGTCCCGGACCACCCCGAGGTGTTCGTCGTCGGTGACATGGCGGCCGTCCCCGGGAGCGGCGGCCGCCTCCTCCCGCAGCTGGCGCCGGTGGCGAAGCAGTCCGGCCGCCACGCCGGCGCGACGATCGCCTGCGAGGCGCAGGGCCGCCGTGGTGGGCGCAGGTTCCGGTACCGGGACCGGGGGACCATGGCGACCATCGGCCGGGGGGCGGCGGTGGCCGACCTGCCGCTCGGGGTCAACCTGACCGGGGTCCCTGCGTGGCTGGCGTGGCTCTTCCTCCACCTCCTGCTCCTCGCCGGCTTCCGCAACCGGCTCAGCGTGTTCGTCAGCTGGGCCTGGAACTACGTGACCTATGACCGCGGCCCCCGGTTGATCATCGAGGCGCCGGGCGCCCCCGGGCCCGAGGGCGAGCGCGGTCCCGAATCGACCTGAGACCCCCGACGGCGGGAGGGCAGACTCGTCGCCGTGCTCATCCACCCCCACGACGCCGGCCGTGACGAGGAGGAGTGGCGGGCGTTCGTCGCGGCGCAGGGCTTCGGCCACCTGGTGGCGAGCGGTGTGGGGCGAGCCGTGCCGGTGGTGGTGCCGACGCAGCTGCTCCTCGACGGTGACCACGTCTGGCTCCACCTCGCCGCAGTGAACCCGCTCCTCGGCGCCCTCGCAGAGCAACCGAGGGCGGTCATGAGCGTGGCCGGCGACTGGGCCTACATCCCGGCTGCGTGGAAGGCGGTCGGCGACGAGGACCCGAGGTCCGCCATCCCGACCACGTACTACGCCGCCGTCCAGCTGACGGGGCCCGTGACCGTGCTCGAGGATCCGGAAGAGGTCGCAGCCGTGCTCCGTCGGCAGCTCCTCGCGCTGGAACCCGGTGCCGACCTCGTGGACCCGAGCACCCACGGCGCCAAGCTCCGTGCGATCCGCGGGCTCCGGCTCGACGTCGACGAGGTCAGGGTGAAGCTGAAGTACGGCGGCAACGTCGACGACGCCCACCGCAGCGCCATCGCCGAGCGGCTGGCGCAGCGAGGCGGCCCGGGCGACGCAGCCGCGCTCGCCCACGTGCGACGGCCAGCTGCGGGCACGCCGGGACGGGTGGGCGGTCCGGGGGTCGTGTAGGCAAGGGGGGTGGGAGCTGCCAAGGGCGTCGAGCTGGAGGCGGGCGGTCGATCGGTGACGATCACGAGCCCGGACAAGGTGCTGTTCTCCGAGCGGGGGGAGACCAAGCTCGACCTCGCCCACCACTACCTGGCGGTGGAGGAGCCCCTGCTGCGGGCGGTCGGCGGGCGGCCGACCATGCTCCAGCGCTTCCCCCAGGGGGCCGAGGGGCCGTCGTTCTTCCAGAAGCGGGTCGGCGACGGCGCCCCCGACTGGTTGCAGACGACCGTCGTCAGCACGCCCAACGGCACCCCTTCCAGGGTCCTCGTCCTGGCCGACCTGGCCCACGTCCTGTGGGCGGTCAACCTGGCCTGCCTCGGCTTCCACGTGTGGCCCTCCAGGGCCGACGACCCCGACCACGCCGACGAGCTGCGCATCGACCTCGACCCCCAACCCGGCACGTCGTGGCCCGACATCCAGGCGGCCGCCCGCGACGTGCGGGCCCTGCTCGACGAGCTCGGCGTCGTCGGCTCACCGAAGACGACGGGGAACCGGGGCCTCCACGTGTACGTCCGCCTCCAGCCGCGGTGGGGGAGCATCGACGTGCGCAGGGCGGCCGTGGCCCTCGCCCGCGAGCTCGAGCGCCGCCACGGCGACCGCATCACCGCCGCCTGGTGGAAGGAGGAGCGGGGGGAGCGGGTGTTCGTCGACTTCAACCAGAACGCGCCCCACAAGACGATCTTCGGCGCCTGGTCCGTGCGGGCCCGGCCCGGGGCTCAGGTGTCGACCCCCCTCACCTGGGACGAGGTGCAGGACGTGCACCCCGACGACCTGACCGTTGCGACCGTGCCTGCGCTCGTCGAGCGGCGAGGCGACCCGTGGGCGGCGGCCGACGAGCACCCCCAGTCCCTCGAGCCGCTGCTCGCCCTGTGGGACCGGGATCGGGAGGCCGGTCTGCACGATGCGCCGTGGCCGCCGGTGTACCCGAAGCAGCCCGACGAGCCGCCCCGGGTGGCCCCCAGCCGAGCCAGGAAGGAGACCACGTAGCCGTGTGCCGCCTGCCGTGGCGCCACCGCCCGGGCGGTCGGCGGGGTCGGTCGGCAGGGTCGGTCGGGGACGGCGACCGGCCCTAGCATGCGCTGATGGCCGAACCGGATGTGCTGCTCGCGGACATGGCTGGGAGCGAGCGGACCGAGCTCGCGGGCATGACGGTCGACGCAGGCGCCGCAGGTGACGCCAGGATCCGCCGCATCGTGTACCCCCCCGGCTACCGGTGGTCGGTCGACATCCGGCCCGTCGTCGGCGGCGACGTGTGCGAGCACGCCCACGTCGGCTTCCTGGCCAGGGGGCGGTTGGCCGGCCGGTACGAGGACGGGTGTGAGTTCGACTACCAGGCGCCGCAGGTCGTCGCCATCGAGCCAGGTCACGACGCCTGGGTCGGTGACGCCGAGCCAGCGGTGCTCATCGAGTTCGACTTCGAGCGTGAGACCGTCGGCCGCCTGGGCATGGCGGCCCGCCACGCCCACTGAGGCCCCCGGGGTGCGAGCCGGCGCCGACGCGCCCCCGCCGCCTCCAGGTGTGCCTGGCACCCCCGGGTAGGGGAGCGCGGTGGACGGACCCGTCGGCCTGGTCCTGCTCGTGTCCCTCGTGATGGCGGTGGGCGTCGTGGGCACCGTCGTGCCCCTGGTGCCCGGGCTGGCCCTCGTCGCCGCGGCAGCAGCGGGGTACGGGCTGGCCGAGGGGTTCGGCACCGTCGGCGTCGCAGCCATGATCGTGATCGTCGCCCTCGGGCTGGCGGGGACGGCGGCCGGGGTGGTGGTGCCCGGGAGGGCGGCCGGGCGGACCGGGGCGACGCGCGGCTCGCTCCTCCTCGGTGCGCTCGGCGCGGTGGTGGGCTTCTTCGTGGTCCCCGTCGTCGGCCTGCCGCTCGGGGGAGCGGTGGGGATCTACGTCGGCGAGCGGCTGCGCTCGGGTGCGTCGGCGGTCGCCTGGCGCACCACGAAGGCGACCCTGCTGGCCTTCGGCCTGGCGTCGCTCCTCCAGCTCCTCGCCGGGATCGCCATGGTGCTCACCTGGCTCGCCTGGGTGCTCGCCGGCTGAGCCGTGCCCGTGGGTCGCCCGGACTCGACGGCTGCGGGCCGTGTGGAGGCTCCTCCTGCACCGCGCCTCGTCCGTGGTCGGTCGGCCCGAGGTCCGAGCGGTCCCGGCCGGGCGGGGGCGGACGCCCGTCCCGGCTCGGCGCGCGAGGATCAGGCGGTGCGAGATGGCGAGGATGTCACCGGTGGTCCGATCCGCCGCGGCGAGGGGGGCGAGGCGACGACGCTCGACCCGCAGACCGAGCGGGCGGTGGAGGAAGGGCGTGCCGGGGGCGACCAGGACGCACCCCACCGCACGGGTGCGCTGATGCTCGCCTTCGGTGCCGTGCACCCGGGCCGGGAGCGCCTTGCCGTCGACACCTTCACCGAGGTGTCCCGGTTCCTCGGCGAGGTGCTGGCCGACGGCGTCATCGAGTCGTTCTCGCCGTACTTCTTCGACGGGGGCGTCGTCGACGGCACGGCCGGCTTCTTCCTCCTCGGCGGTCAGCAGGAGCAGCTCGACGCCCTGCGCCGGAGGGAGGACTTCCAGCGGATGGTGCTGCGGGCAGGGGCGGCCACCGCCGGCGTCCGCGTGCACCAGCTGATCGCGGGCTCCGCCGCCGGGCGGATGGTCAACCTCTACCGCAGCGTCCGCGAGGAGCTGGGGCTGCTGCCCGGTCCTGGCCAGACGGGTGCCGACGGCGCCGAGCACCCACCCGCCTGACCGGCGCGCCGGGACACGGGTCCGTGGCTCGTCACCGCGCTGCGAGGAGCGGCGTGGCCGCACTCCTGTGACCACCGGACGCCCTCCCGGGTCAGCTCCGTCCGAGCGGCCGGGGCCGGAGGTGCCGCAGCTTGTCCGGGTTCACCACGGCGTGCAGCTGGGCGATCCCGAGCGGCGTGACCGCGAAGCAGAGCGTGAGCTGCGGGCCGTCATCCCCGCCGACGAGGAGGGCCGGGTCGCCGCCGATGCGGACCAGCTCGAAGGTGGCGTCGGGCGGCGTGCGGCGCGCCAGGTTGGCCACGAACCGGGCCACCCGGTCCTGGCCGACGACCGGGCGGCGGGCGGCGTGGTGCTCGGCCCCGCCGTCGGACCAGAGCGTCACGTCCTCGGCCAGCACCTCGATCAGCCCGTCGAGATCCCCCACCGTCGCAGCCTGGGCGAAGGCCAGCACGAGCCGCTGCTCCTCGACCGAGCCCGCCGGGGCCCGGGGTGGCAGGTCGGGTGAGATCCGGGCCCGCGCCCTGCTCGCCTCCTGCCGGCAGCTCGAGGCCGGGCGGTCGACGATCGTGGCGATCTCGTCGTAGCCGTAGCGGAAGACGTCGTGCAGGAGGAAGACCGCCCGTTGCAAGGGGTTCAGGCGCTCGAGGAGCACCAGGAAGGCGGTGCTGAGCGAGTCGGACAGCTCGGCGGCGGCGGTGGGGTCCTCCCACGCCCCGTGCTCGGTGAGCAGCGGCTCTGGGAGCCAGGGGCCGACGTAGGTCTCCCGCCTCGCCTGCGCCGAACGGAGGCGGTCGAGGCTCAAGCGGGTGGTCACGGTCGTCAGGTACGCGCCGGGGGACCGCACCTCGTCGCGCTCGGCCGCCGACCAGCGCAGGTACGCCTCCTGCACGACGTCCTCGGCCTCGACGACGCTCCCGAGCATCCGGTAGGCGACGCCGAAGACGTGGTCCCGGTGCTCCGCGAACACCCCTTCGATCCGGGGGAGCTCCCTCACGTGGCCATCATCGCCCCCCGCCGCTCGTGCGCCGCCCGCTCACCCGCGACCTGCGCGCTCGCCAGCGCGGCGTCGGCGAGCAGACCGTGCGCGCCCACCCAGTCCCCGGCCACGTAGACCCGTTCTGCGCCAGGGACGTCCGGGCCGGGCCTCCCCCGGAGCCCGCCGGTCTCGGCCTTGGGGACGTCGGTGGCGGCGACCAGGCGGGGGCGGAAGACCACGTCGTCGGCGATCTCGCGCCACCCCGGCCGGAGCAGGTCGAGCCCGCGCTCCAGCTCCTGCCGGTCGGCCTCCGGCTCCGTGACCTCCTCGGGGTCGAGGTAGCGCATGACCGAGGCCAGCGCCGACCCCTCCGCCGTCAGGCGGGCAGCCCTCGTCACGTCCGAGACGTACAGCGAGGTGTCGATGCCGATCGCGAACCTGGGTCCCTCACCCCAGGGCTCGCGCAGCCCCACGTCCAGGCACGCGGCCCGGGACGGGCGAGCCGCCGCCGCCCAGGTGCGGACCTCTTCACCGGGATCGTCGAGCAGTCCGAGCAGCCCGGCCGGCCCGCCGGCGGCGACGACCACCGCCCCGGCGACGAGGTGGCCGCCGTCCACGGCGATCCGCACGCCGTGCGGCACGGCGGCGAGGCGCTCGACCTTGCTGTTGGTGCGCAGCGTGACGCCGGCGGCGTCGGCCGAGGCGCGGAGGCCCTCGACGAGGGTCTGCCACCCGCCGTGGAGGTAGAGCACGCCGTCTGCGGCCGCCCGCTGCACCTGCAGCAGGGCCGCATCGGCGCTGAGGTGGAGGGGGTCGTTGCTGTAGGTCGTGAGCCGGACCACGGCCATGAGCACTGCTCTGGCATCGGGTTCCGGCAGCTCCCGTGCCGCCCAGGCGCCGATGGACTCCGACCCGAGCCCCGACGGGTCGGTGCGGGGGAGGGTGGCGAGGACCTTGCCCAGGCGGAGCTTGCCTCGCGCACCGAGCAGGTCGGTGAGCATCAGGCTGGACGCGCCGACGGGCAGCAGGCCGAGCCGGCCGTCACGGATGCCCATCGTCCCCTTCGTCGGGGGGATGCCGCCGTCCGGTTCCACGCCGAGCTGGCGCAGGATCGGCATCGCCTCCCCGCCCCGGTAGAGCGCATGTGCGCCCTCGTTGAGGAGGTAGCCACCCCGCGCCGCGGTGCGGGCCCGACCTCCGGGCCCCGACCGGGCCTCCAGCACGACGACCTTGCACCCGGCACGTGCAGCCACCGTCGCTGCAGCCAGGCCGGCCAGGCCACCACCGACGACCACCACGTCTGCATCTCGCTCCATGCCCTCACGACGAGCCAGGGCCGCGGAACGCGACACCGGAACCGACCCGGGTGTGCGGCTCAGAGCGGGTAGACGAGGCAGGTGCTCGTGGCGGAGGCGACGAGCCGGTCCGAACCGTCCCGCACCTCTCCCTCGGCGAAGGCCACCCGGCTGCCGGGCTTGGTGACACGGCCGGTGGCCACGAGCTCACCCTCGCCGGTTCGCACCGCCCGCAGGTAGCTGACCTTGATCTCGAGGCTGGTGTAGCCGGTGCCGGCCGGCAGGGTGCTGTGCACGGCGCACCCGACGACGCTGTCGAGCAGGGTGCAGACGAGCCCGCCGTGGACGAGGCCGATCGGGTTGTAGGCCGACTCGTCCGGCGTGCAGCTGAACACGACGGTCCCCACCTCGACCGACAGCGCAGTCATGCCCATCAGGGCGCTGATGGGCGGCGGCGGGAGGGTCCCGTCGACCATGGCCTGGAGGTACTGCTGCCCGGTCACCGAACCCATCGCCGCAGCCCCGACCTGGGGGTCGTGCCACGTCACCGTCCGATGTCGGGGCTCGCCCCACGGCTGCGCCACCGTCAGCTCCGGGTCGACCCGGTGCGCGGCCGGCCGGTGGCCCCGTCGCCTCGGAGGCCGGCCCGGGGGAGCGCAGCCGTCGTCATCACGGTCGGCGCCTGACCACGAGGACCGACGGTAGCGCCACCGCCCCGCACCCGCCCGCCCGCGACCCGCTTCCCGAGACCCGTCGGGAGGACCGCCGGGCGGCGCGGCCTGGGTGCCGGCCCCTGCGCCGGCACCATGGTCGGGTGACCGAGCAGCGACCGTCCCGCCGGCAGCTGGAGGCGCTCCTGGCTGCGGTGCACGGGGAGGAGGTGGGCGACCTCGAGCCCCTCTCCGGGGGCTTCTGGTCCTCCGCCTTCGGGTACCGGGTCGCCGGCCGCGAGCTCGTCCTGCGTGTCGGCGACCTCCCCGAGGCCTTCGAGATGGAGCGCCTGGCCATGAGCTTCGACGGGCCCGACCTCCCGGTCCCGGCGGTGCACCGGCTGGGGTCGGCCCTCGGCCGGGCGTACGCCATCTCCGAGCGCCACCACGGGCGGTTCCTCGAGACGATCACCCCCGAGGAGGCAGCGGTCGCAGGGACGCCGATCATGCGCATGCTCGCTGCGCTGCGGGCCGTACCGGTCGAGGCCGGCGCCCCGGCGGAGTGGCGCCCGACCGGCCCGCCCGAGGCGTCGACCTGGGTCCGGCGGCTCAACGACACCCTCGTCGACGACCCCAGCCGACCGGTGAGCGGTTGGCGAGACCGGCTGGCCGCCGACCCCGCGCGCGACCGGCTCTTCCGGGCGTGCCAGGACCGCGTGCGGGAGCTGTCGGCCTCCTGTCCGGAGCGGCGCGACGTGGTCCACGGCGACCTCCTGCACGGCAACGTGCTGATCACCCACGACGCCTCGCAGGTCACCGCCGTGTTCTCGTGGAAGTGCTCGGTGCGGGGCGACTTCCTCTACGACGTCGCCTGGTTCACCTTCTGGGGGGCGTGGCACCCGGGGATCGCCGCGGTCGACGTGTGGGGACGGCTCCTGGCCGACCCGCCCGGGGCCGGAGCGCTCGCCGACGCTGCCGCCCGGCACCACTGCTATGAGGTGCTGATCGGGGCCGACCACCTCGGGTGGTACGCGTGGACGGGAGACGAGGAGGCGCTCCGGTCGGTGGCGGCCCACACGTCGCACGTCCTGGAGCGGGGACCGCTCCGGGTGTGAGGGGACGCTGGCCTACCGGGCGGCCTGCCAAAGACCCATGACGTTGCCCTCGCTGTCCTCGAAGTAGGCGGCGAACCCCATGTCGCCGACAGCCACCTTCTCACCGACGACGCTCCCGCCGCGCTGGCGCACGGCGGCCAGGGCGGCATCGATGTCGTCGATCTCCACGGTGACGACCGGTCGGCGCACTGGGCCCTGGCGGGCGAGCATGCCACCGCCGATGTACCCCGGCTCGCTCGGCATCCCCTGGTCGTCGACCGGTCCGGTCGACACCGTGCTGTAGCCCAACCCGGGCACGGTGTTGATGCGCCAGCCGAAGACCTCCCGGTAGAAGCTCTGGGCTCGCTCCGCATCGTCGAACGGGACCTCGAAGTGCACGACTCGTCCGTCCATCGCTCACCTCCGGTGCTGGTGTGGCTGTGGCCGACGGCGAGGCTACCGAGCCACCGTCCGCTCCTCCCGGGTGGACGGGGGGAGCGAGGCCGTGAGGCCCCTGCTGCTCGCCCGCCTACTCGGCTGTCGGCTCGCGGGGCAGGCCGAGGACGCGCTCCCCGACGATGTTGCGCTGGATCTCCGCCGTGCCGCCCCAGATGGTGGAGGAGCGGCTGCCGAAGAAGTCGGCCTGCCACCGGTCGAGCCGGTAGCCCTCGCCGACCACGGTGGCGTCCGGGCCGAGCACGTCGAGGGCGAGCTCGCCGAGGTCGCGGTGGAGCTCGGACCAGAGCATCTTGGCGATCGACGCCGTGGGCCCGGGGTCACCGGTGTCGACGAGGGCGGCGAGGGTGCGGAGGCCACCGAAGCGGATGAGCTCCACCCTGGTGTGCGCGGCGGCCAGGCGCTGCCGCAGGACGGGCTCGTCCGTCCGGCCCCGTCGCCGTGCCTCGTCGACGAGCTTGCGCAGCGCCACCTCGAAGCGGACGTGCTGCGTGGCGGCGGAGCCGCCGCGCTCGTTGCCGAGCGTCGTCTTCGACACCTTCCAGCCGTTGCCGAGCCCGCCGATCACGTTGTCCAGGGGGGCGCGGGCACCGTCGAGGAAGGTCTCGGCGAAGTGGGCGTCGCCCCCGATCTGGCGGAGGGGGCGGAGCTCGATCCCGTTGCGGGGTGCGTCGGCACCATCGCGGTCGAGCGGGACGAGCACGTAGGAGATGCCGTCGTGCTTGGCCGCCTCCCGGTCGGTGCGGCACAGGCAGAACAGCATGGTCGCGTCCCAGTACCAGCTGGTCCACACCTTCTGGCCGGTGATGACGAGCTCGTCCCCGTCGACGACGCCCATGGTCTGCACGTTGGCCAGATCGGAACCGGCGTCCGGCTCGGAGAAGCCCTGGCAGTACCGGTCGGTGCCGTCGAGGATCCGAGGCAGGAAGCGCGCCTTCTGCTCGTCGGTGCCGTGCACGATGACGGCCGGGCCCACGAGGGACTCGCCCATGCCGAGCGTGGGGCGGGGGACGCCGGCTCGTGCGAACTCGGCGTCGACCGCGGCCGCCTCGAGGCCCGACAGCCCCCTGCCGCCGAACGCCTCGGGCCATCCCAGGCACAGCCAGCGTGCCTCCCGGAGGGTGTCGGTCCAGGCGCCCTTGGGGGTGATGCCGCGCACCTCGCCGTGGCTCGCAGCCTCGTGGGCGTTGTCCGCGAGCCACGCCCTCGCCTCCTCCGCCACAGCCCGGGCGGGGGGGCCGAAGTCGACCTCGGTCCGGGCCGGCGACCTGGTGGCGCGGCTCACAGGTCGTGGGGGTAGTCGGCGCGCTTCGAGAGCTGCCACTGCGGGTCGCGCTTGTCGAGGAAGGCCATCACGCCCTCCTTGGCGTCGGGCTGTCGACCCGTCCAGGCGAAGAGGGCGTGCTGGCGCCTGGCAGCGGGGGACCGATCCGGCTCGGAGAGGAGCTCCCACAGCACCCGCTTGGTGATGGCAGCCGAGACGGGGGCGGTGTTCACGGCGATGTCCCGGGCGAGGGCCATGGCCGTGTCGAGCACCTGCTCCCTCGGCACCGACCGGTTGACGAGGCCGAGCTCGTGCGCCTCCCGCCCGGTGAAGATCCTGCCGGTGAGGAGGAGGTCCATGGCCGTGGAGGCACCGATCAGGCGGGGGACGAGCCACAGCAGGTCGGCGTCCGGCATGATCCCTCGCCGGTTGAAGACGAAGCCGAGCTTCACGTCGTCGCCCGCCACCCGCAGGTCCCACTCGACGGTCATGGTCAGGCCAGCGCCCACCGCGGCACCGTTGATGGCGGCGATGATCGGCGTGCTCAGCTGGTGCGCAGGGGTGGCCCGTCGGGCGCTGGCGGCGTCGTCCGCCGTCCCGATGGCGGCTCCCTCCCCCGAGAACGTCTTGCCCCCGCCGCCCAGGTCGGCGCCGGCGCAGAAGGCGCGACCCGCGCCGGTGACCACGATCGCCCGACAGGCGTCGTCGGCGTCGAGCTCGGCGAAGGCCCTCCCGAGCTCGGCCGACATCGTCCACGTCCAGGCGTTCATCTGGTCCGGGCGGTGCAGGGTCACCAGCGCCACGGGACCGTCCTGCTCGACGATGATCTGCTCGTACGACGCCACGGGCTGACCGTAGCCCCACCTCTCGGGGCCCGTCCTGGGCTGGACGGCTGCCGCATGGCGGCGCTCGCCCGTCGACCGCCGAGCCGAGCCGAGCCTCTCCCGTGACCCTCAGGTCGTGGCGATGAGGTCGACCACGACCTGGGCCAGCTCCGGCCCCACGTCCTCCTGGAGGAAGTGCCCGCCACCCCGGAGCGTCGTGTGCGCCTGCCCCTTCGCGCCTGGGATGCGCTCCCGCAGGTGGCGGTCGGCCCCGGCCGTCACCGGGTCCTGGTCGCTGAACGCGCACAGGAACGGCTTCTCGAAGCGCTCGAGCGACGCCCACGCCCGACGGTTCGGCTCCGCCGCCGGGTCGTCCGGCGTCGCCGGGACGAGCAGGGGGAACTGGCGGGCCCCCTCCTTGTAGGACTCGTCGGGGAAGGGGGCGTCGTAGGCGGCCACGACCTCGTCCGACAGCGTCGAGACCGTCGCGCCGCGCAGGATGCCGCCGATCGGCAGCACCTCCACCTCCTGGCTGAAGGTCCGCCACGCAGTGAACGCCTCACCCGGGTCCCGGTCACCCGTCGGGAGGAACGTGTTGGCGGCCACCACCCGGCGGAACCGGTCGGGGTGCTCGGCCACGAGGCGCAGCCCGAGCAGGCCCCCCCAGTCCTGGCACACGAGCGTCACGTCCCGGAGGTCGAGGCGCCCGAACACGGTCTCGGTCAACCAGTCGACGTGGCGCTGGTAGGTGTAGTCACCGCGGGCGGCGGGCTTGTCCGACCGGCCGAAGCCCACCAGGTCGGGCGCCACGCAGCGGTGCCCGGCGGCGACGAGCGGCGGGATCACCTTGCGGTACAGGAAGCTCCAGGACGGCTCGCCGTGGAGGAGGAGGACGGTCTCCCCGGCGTCGGGCGGACCGTCGTCGACGTAGTGCACCCGGAGCCTGTCCGCCCCGCCGTCGCCTGCGTCGATCTGCAGGTACCTCGGCGGCCACGGGTGGTCCGGGAGGTCGTCGAAGCGGTCGTCCGGCGTGCGCAGCGCGTGCATCACCCGACCCTACGACGAGGGTGGGCCCCGGACCGGGGCCGACCGGCGGGCGGGCCGCTGCAGCGGGTAGGCCACGGCGATGGACACCACCCTGCTCGACGTCGACACCACCGATCGCCCGCTCGTCGACCTCACGCGAGCGCTCGACGCGTTCTGCGCCGGACGGGCGGCGGGGCTGCTCAACGTCTTCGTCCCCCACGCCACCGCCGGGCTCGCGGTCGTCGAGGTCGGCGCCGGCTCGGAGCCGGACCTGCTCGAGCTGCTCGACAGGCTGCTCCCCCGCGACGACCGCTACGCGCACCGCCACGGGGCGGCCGGCCACGGGGCCGACCACGTCCTCCCTGCCCTGCTGAGCCCGTCGCTGGTCCTCCCGGTCGGCGACGGTCGCCCGCTGCTCGGCACGTGGCAGCACGTCGTGCTCGTCGACCTGAACGTCGACAACCCTCGACGTCAGGTCCGGTGCAGCTTCCTCGGCGGGTGAGGACGCCGGCGCTCCTCCTCGGTGGGAGGAGGCAGAGGACCCACGGCCCTTCCCCGCCGGCGCCCGGCGGTGCATGGTGGCACCGACGACGTGACGTCCAGCGTCACAGGAGGAGGAGGAGATGACGGTGATCGAGAGCCGCGCCCGCGTGCGCTTGCGCCCCGGCGCGGGTGGCGACGGCCGTGGACGGGTGCGCTGATGGCTGGCGTGCAGGACGGCACGGCGGGGCGCATCGTCGTCGGCGCCGACGGCTCGGAGGGCGGTCAGGCGGCGCTGCGCTGGGCGCTGGAGGAGGCCGAGCTGCGGGGCGCCACCGTCGATGCGGTCCTCTCGCTGCGGGTCATGCCGATGATGGCGAGCCCGGCTGTGGCCCTGGTGCCGGACCGGGAGGAGGAGGTGGAGCTCGGCAGGCAGCTGCTCGGGCAGACGGTGGCCGACGCCGCCTCGATGCACCCCACGGTGCGGGTGAACCAGATCGTGATGGAGGGAGGGGCGGCACGGGCCCTGCTCGAGGTGGCCCACGGCGCCGACCTGCTGGTGGTGGGCTCGCGGGGCCGCGGCGGCTTCACCGGCCTGCTCCTCGGCTCCGTCAGCCAGCAGTGCGTGCACCACGCCACCTGCCCGGTGGTGGTGGTCAGGGGCTGAGGACCGGGGCCGTCGAGACGGAGCGACCGTCCAGGACGGGCGTTGTGTGATTCGTACGTCTGGACACACGAATGTTCCATGCTGTACGGTGGGCGCCGTTCCCACGAAGGGGAGTATCCCACTACGGCGTGGTCGTCATTCCGGCGACAGCCCGGCCACGCCGGCCGCGAGGCGGGAGAGACCTTCTCCAACCACCAGGAGAGAGGTCGACCCTCGTGCTCGACGCCGTCACCAACCCACGCCCCGAGCCGGGCCGTGCGCCCACGCCCGGCGAAGCACCGCGCCCAGGAGGCGGTCCGCTCGACCGCCCCGAGGGCGCACCGGACGAGGAGCGCTGGCACGTCCTCGGCGCCGCCGAGGCGGCAGCGCGCCTCGGGGTCGAACCCGGCCGGGGCCTCGAGCCCGGCGAGGCCGCCACCCGCCTCGCCCGCCACGGCCGCAACGAGCTGACGGAGGCCCGCCGTCGGCCCCGCTGGCAGCTCTTCGTCGACCAGTTCCGCAACGTGCTGATCGCGGTCCTCGTGGGTGCGGCCGTGCTCGCCGGGCTGGTGGGCGACTTCAAGGACACGATCGTCATCACCGTGGTGCTGCTGATCAACGCCGTGCTGGGGTTCGTCCAGGAGAACCGGGCGGAGCGCAGCCTGGCCGCCCTGCGCCAGATGCTGGTGGCGACCGCCCGTGCCCGCCGCCACGGTGTGGTCTCCGAGGTGCCGGCCGCCGAGCTGGTCCCCGGCGACGTCGTCCTCGTCGAGTCGGGGGACCGGGTGCCGGCCGACGGGCGCATCGTGGCCGCCCACTCCTTCGAGGTCGACGAGTCGTCGCTGACCGGCGAGTCGAGCCCCGTCCCCAAGGGGACCGGGGCCTCGCCCGCTGACGCCCCCCTCGCCGATCGCAGCGGCATGGTCCACATGAACACCGTGGTGACCCGGGGTCGGGGCGAGGTCGTGGTGACCGCCACCGGCATGGGCACGGAGATCGGCCACCTCGCCGACCTGCTCCAGGCCACCGTCGACCACCGGACCCCCCTGCAGGAGCAGCTGCACGTGCTCGGCAAGCGGCTGGCGGTGGCGGCCGGCGTGGCGGTGGCGGCGTTCTTCGCGCTCGGCCTGCTCCGGGGCGGCTCGGTCGCCGACACCGTCCTGTCGTCCGTCGCGCTCGCCGTGGCGGCGATCCCCGAGGGCCTCCCGGCCGTCGTCACCGTCACGCTCGCCGTGGGTGTGCACCAGATGGCCAAGCGGGGCGCCATCGTCAAGCGCCTGGCCTCGGTGGAGACGCTCGGGGCCACCACGGTCATCTGCTCCGACAAGACCGGCACCTTGACCCTGAACCAGATGACGGCTCGTGCCGTCGTGGTCGCAGGACACCGCTCCTCGGTGTCGGGCGAGGGCTACGGCGGGGAGGGGGAGGTCGACGGGGACGGCGCCGGTCTCGTCGAGCTCCTCCAGGCCGGCGTCCTCTGCAACGACAGCCGCATCGACGGGTCGACCCTGGTCGGCGACCCCACCGAGGGCGCCCTCGTCGCCCTCGCCTCGAAGGCGGGCATCGACGCAGATCGGCTCAGGGCCCAGCGGCCGCGCCTGGCCGAGGTCCCGTTCGACTCGGCCCGCAAGCTGATGGTCACCTTCCACCGCCAGGGCGACTCCGCCGTCGTGGTGGTGAAGGGCGCACCCGACGTGCTGCTCGAGCGGTGCACCACCGCCGTCGCCACCGACGGCGGCGAGCTCGCCCTCGACGCGGCCGGGATCGCCATGGTCCACGACGACATGGAGGCGCTGGCCGCAGAGGGCCTGCGGGTGCTCGCCGTGGCACGAGGCACCGTGCCCGCTGCTGCCGTGGAGGCGGCAGGCGACGAGCTGGCGCTGATGGACCTCGCCGACGACCTCTGCCTGCTGGGCCTCGTCGGCCTCCTCGACCCGCCCCGCCCCGAGGCCCGGGAGGCGATCTCGGTGTGCCGCCGTGCCGGCATCGACGTGAAGATGATCACCGGCGACCACGCCGCCACCGCCACGTCCATCGCCCGCCAGGTGGGCATCCGGGGCCGGACGATGACCGGCGCCGAGCTCGACCAGCTCGACGACGTCGCCCTCGCCGAGGTGATCGAGGGGGTCGGCGTCTTCGCCCGGGTCGCACCCGAGCACAAGATCCGCCTCGTGAGCGCCCTCCAGGCCGGGGGCCACGTCGTCGCCATGACCGGCGACGGCGTCAACGACGCACCCGCCCTGAAGGGCGCCGACATCGGCATCGCCATGGGCATCACCGGCACGGAGGTCTCCAAGGAGGCGGCCGACATGGTGCTGACCGACGACGACTTCGCCACCATCGTCCGCGCCGTCGAGGCGGGACGGACCATCTACGACAACATCCTCAAGTTCGTCCGGTTCCAGCTCTCCACCAACGCAGGCGCCATCTTCAGCCTCCTCGGCGCCCAGCTGCTCGGGCTGCCCGTCCCGTTCACCGCCATCCAGGTGCTCTGGGTGAACCTGATCATGGACGGGCCGCCGGCCATGGCCCTCGGCGTCGACCCGCCGGCCTCGAAGAGCATGGACCGGCCTCCCCGCCGGGGTGGCGCCATCCTCACCCCGAGCCGCCTGGGCCGCGTCCTCCTCACCGGCTCCGTCATGGCCGCCGGCACCCTCGGTGTCCTGGCGTGGCAGACGGGCGCCGGCAGCGAGGACCACGCACTGGCCATGGCGTTCACCACGTTCGTGTTCTTCCAGGTCTTCAACGTGTTCAACGCCCGGGACGAGGGCCAGACGGTGTTCCACCGGGACACGCTCAGGAACGGCAAGCTCTGGGCCGCCGTCGGGGTCGTCGTCGTCCTCCAGGTGCTGGCCGTGCACCTCGGCCCGGTCCAGGGCGTGTTCGGCACCACCGAGCTCACCGGCGCCGACTGGCTCGCCGTCCTCGGCGTGTCCTCCACCGTCCTGTGGGTCGAGGAGCTGCGCAAGCTCCTCGCCCGCCGTCCCCGGTGACGCACCGGTCCCCGTCCGCCGATGCCCCCCGGGCCGTCGAAGAGGCGCCTCGTGGGGGCGTCCCGAACCGGACAGCGCGAGTAGCTTTTCACGAACGGCAGATCGCACGAGACGCAGGAGGTCGTCATGGCCGACACCGACACCGGCACCAGGAGCAGGTGGACCTTCCTCACCAACCACGCGCACGTGCTGATGTGCTTGGCCGAGGAGGCCGACGTCCGGGGGAGGGACATCGCCGAGCGGGTGGGCATCACCGAACGGGCGGCGCAGGCCATCGTGGCCGACCTGGTGGCCGACGGCTACGTCACCCGGTCGAGGGAGGGTCGGCGCAACCGCTACCAGGTCCACCCCGACGCCCCGCTGCGCCACCCCCTCGACCACGACCACACCGTGGGGGAGCTGCTCGTGACGCTCGGGCGCCTCGAACCGGCCCGTCGGGCGGGCCGGAAGCGGCGCTGAGGGCGCCCCTCCCGCCCGGATGACCGTGAGGATCCATGAACTGCGCTTCGTACACTGGCTGAGACAGAGCGGGGACATCCCGCAGGAGGGACGATGAACCGGAACACCTTCAAGACGTTCGTGCTGCTGGCGGGGCTCGGCGGCCTCATGGTCGCCATCGGCTCCCTCTTCGGGCGGGGCGGGGCCATCCTCGGTCTCGTCCTCGGGCTCGTCATGGTCGGCGGGTCGTACTGGTTCTCCGACACGCTCGCCATCAAGGCAGCCCGGGCGGTGCCCGCCGACGAGCGGGCGATGCCGGAGTACTTCCGGATCGTGCGGGAGCTGAGCGAGCGGGCCGGTCTCCCCATGCCGAAGCTCTACGTCACCCCCGACATGCAACCGAACGCCTTCGCCACCGGCCGCAACCCCGAGCACGCCGCTGTGGCGGTCACCGCCGGGATCCTCGAGATCCTCGACTGGGACGAGCTCCGGGGCGTGCTCGCCCACGAGCTCTCCCACGTCGGCAACCGGGACATCCTGATCGGCTCGGTGGCGGCTGCGGTGGCGACCGGCATCAGCTTCGTCGCCAACATGGCGATGTGGGGCGCGATGCTCGGCGGCTCCCGGGACGAGGACTCACCGAACCCGATCGCGCTCCTCGCCACGGCCCTGCTCGCCCCCATGGCGGCCGGGGTGCTCCAGATGGCCCTCAGCCGCAGCCGGGAGCTCGAGGCCGACCGCAGCGGTGCGGCGCTCGTCGGCGACGGGGAGCCGCTCGCCAGGGCGTTGCTCAAGCTCGAGCGTGGCGCCCGCCGGATCCCCATGGACGTCCGGCCGGAGCAGGCGCAGGCCTACATCGTGAACCCGCTCACCGGACGGCAGATGAGGTTCGCGAACCTCTTCAGGAGCCACCCCGCCACCGAGGAGCGGGTGGCCCGCCTCCGGGCCATGGGCGCCGCCCGGAGCTGACGACTGCGAGGTGCGGACCCGGCGGCTCCGCCTCGGAGCCGCCGGCCCGGGTCTGAGGTCGGGCCGAGGCCGTGGTGGCACGGCATGATGGCCGGGATGGCTGAGGTCGCCGACCCTCCCGCCGCAGCCGTCCGGTTCGATGGCCCGAAGGGTCGTTGGATCCTCCTGGCCACCGTCCTCGGGTCGGGGATGGCGATGCTCGACGCCACCGTGGTCAACCTGGCGCTGCCCCGGATGGGTGAGGACCTCGACGCCGGCGTGGCCGGGCTGCAGTGGATCCTCAACGGCTACCTCCTGGCGCTCGCCTCGCTCATCCTGCTGGGGGGCTCCCTCGGGGACCGCTACGGACGGAGGCGGGTGTTCCTCGTCGGCGTGGTCTGGTTCGCCGCCGCCTCGCTCCTGTGCGGGATCGCGCCGAACACCGAGCTGCTGGTGGCTGCCCGCGTGCTCCAGGGCGTCGGCGGCGCCCTCCTGACACCCGGGAGCCTCGCCATCATCCAGGCGAGCTTCGTCCCCGCCGACCGCGGCCGGGCGATCGGCGCCTGGTCGGCGCTCGGTGGGATCGCCACCGCCGTCGGCCCGTTCCTCGGCGGCTACCTGGTCGACGCCGCGTCGTGGCACTGGATCTTCCTGTTGAACCTGCCCGTCGCTGCCGTCGTCGTGCTCGTGACCCTCGCCCACGTGCCCGAGACGTCCGACCCCAGCATGGCCGAGGGGCTGGACCTCAGCGGCGCGGTGCTCGGCGCCCTCGGCCTCGCCGGCGTGACCTACGCCCTGGTCGAGGGACCGGAGGCGGGCTGGACGTCGGTCACGATCCTCGGGGCCGCAGCCGTCGGCGTCATCGGCCTCGTCAGCTTCGTCCTGAACGAGCAGCGGAGCCCCCACCCCATGCTCCCTCTCGACATGTTCGCCTCGATCCAGTTCACGAGCGCGAACGCCGTCACCTTCGCCGTCTACGGCGCGCTGGGCGGCGCGTTGTTCCTCCTCGGGCTGCAGCTCCAGCAGGTGGTGGGCTACACGCCGTTGGCCGCAGGCGCCGCCTTCTTCCCGGTGACGATCATCATGCTCGTGCTGTCGCAGCGGGCCGGGGCGCTGGCCACCCGCATCGGCCCCCGCCTGCCGATGACCCTCGGTCCGATCGTGGCCGGGCTCGGCCTCGCCCTCATGACCCGCATCGACGCGGGCGGCACGTACCTGGGCGAGGTGCTCCCCGCGGTCGGGGTGTTCGGCCTCGGGCTGGCGCTCACGGTGGCGCCGCTCACCACCGCCGTGCTCGCCGCTGCCGACGACCGCCACGCCGGCATCGCCTCGGGGGTCAACAACGCGGTGGCCCGGGTCGCCGGCCTGCTGGCCATCTCCGTGCTCCCGGTCGCGGCCGGGATCAGCGGGGCCGACTACCGCGACCCCGACGCGTTCGCACGCGGCTTCGACCGCGGCGTGACCATGGCCGCCGTCCTCGCCGTCTTCGGCGGCGTCCTGGCGTGGCTCACCATCCGCGGCGGGGGGCTCGCCGCCGGCACCGAGGCGGGGGAACCGCAGGCGCACGACGCCCACTGCGGGATCGATGCGCCACCGCTCCAGGAGACGACCCGCCCGGCCCGCGGACGCGCCTGACCCGGACACCGGCGGCCGGCGCGCCCGCATGGGGGCGGGGTAGGCGGCGCTCGAGTGACTCGGGGCTCGCGGACCGGTCCCTCGAGCCACGAGCTCGGGGCGCTACGTTCGGCCGATGTCCGAGGCGGGCGTCCGACGCCCGCCCGCACCGGCTCGGCCCGCCGCACACGGCCCGGCGTCCGACGGTGGCTCGGCCCTGCGGGTGTTCACCCTGCTCGCACCCCCGCTGGTGCTCGTCGCCCTGGCGCTTGCGCTGTTCCCGTCCGGGGGCAGCGACGACAGCTACATCACGTACGGGGCGGCTCGGGTGCTCGCCCGCACCGGGGAGATCCGGAGCGACAACGGCGACCTCCTGGAGCAGAGCTCGAGCCTGCTGCACACCGTGGTGC
>CADCSY010000131.1 GCA_902805555.1 uncultured Acidimicrobiales bacterium
ACGACCTGGCCGGTCGTCCGCCGGCGGAGCAGGTCGATGGCGGAGCTGAGGTCGGTGGTCGCGGTCATGTGAGCCTCCTGGCTGGGTGGGGGGCCTGCCCCCTCGGGCGGTCCACGGCAGTTGACGACGGGCCGCTGGACGATCACTGGAGAACCGCTTGACGCCGGCTCACACCAGCGTCCAGGGGGCGTCCCCTCGGGCCGAGAGCGCCGTGGCGACCCGGGTGCGTGGCCTGGTCCGCCAGTGCCTCGGGGGACCAGGGCGGGCAGGTCGGGCGCGCCCACCGTCCGCAGACCAGGTGGCGCCGCCCCCCCATCTCGAGAGGCGTCCGGCGCGGCGGGCCGGACGGGGACGGGGGGACGTGCGCCCGTGCACGACAGGTCAGGCGTCGGCGCTGTCGCGGTCGCCCATGGCGCTGCTGCCGTCGGCCGCGGCGGGACCGTCGTCCATGAAGCGCCGCTCAGGGCCAGGGCCGTGGAGCCCTCCCCCGCCCCGGTGGAACCCGGGGAGGTCGGGCAGCTCGCCGTCGACCAGTGCCGAGATCCGCTCCTGGGCGTCGGCCAGGAGCTCGTCCGCGTGCTCCTGGGTGAGGTCGCCCTCGGCCACCTCCTCGGCGATGCGCTCCTGCTGCGTCGCCACGATGGCGTCGACCACGGTGTCGACGGCCACCCCCTGCTCGGCGGCGACCTCGGCGAGGGTCTGCCCGCCCTCGATGGCGCTCCGGAGCTCCTCCTCGGTGATGCCGAGGCTCTCCGCCACCGTCGACAGGTCGGCGTGCCAGCCGAAGCCGTGGTGGCCGAAGCCGTGGTGGTCGAACCCACGCTCGGGACGAGCCTCCTCGAGCGCGGCCTCGACGGCATCGGCCTGCGCCTGGTCGATGGTGCCGTCGTCGACGAGGCCGCCGAGCGCCTCCTCGACCCAGCCGACGGCCCCGCCGGCGGTCTCCGCTGCACCGGCGAGCCCCGGGGTACCCAGGACCGAGCCGGCGAGCACCCCTGCCGCGATGGATGCCGCCGTGGTGGCGGCGACGATGGTCTTCCTCATGTTGTCCTCCTCTGGCGCGCCCACCGGTCGGGGGCGGCAGCAGGAGCGTCTACGCCGAGCCTTGGAGGACCGTGTGAACGTCGCGGGAAGTGGCGCAGCGCCACCCGGCCGTCCCCACGGCCAGCTCACAGGGAACACCCAGGTCGCGCCACGAGACTGCGGGCAGAGGAGGGACGATGGACGACAGGCCTGCCCGCATCCTCGTCGTGGACGACGAGGACAACATCACGTTCCTGCTGGACGCCACGCTCCGGCACTTCGGCCACCAGGTGCGGGTGGCCCGGACCGGGCGGGAGGCGCTGGTGGGGGTGACCGACTTCGCCCCCGACCTCGTGCTGCTCGACGTGATGCTGCCCGACCTCGACGGCTTCGAGGTGGTGCGGCGCCTGCGCTTCGACGGGGCCCAGGTCCCGGTGCTGTTCCTCACCGCTCGGGACACCACCCAGGACGTCGTCCGGGGTCTCACCCTCGGGGGCGACGGCTACCTCAAGAAGCCGTTCTCCGTCGAGGAGATCGTCGCCCAGGTCCAGGCGCTGCTCCGGCGCAACGGGCGGGCCGCGACCTCGACCAAGCTGTCGCTGGCGGACCTCGAGCTCGACGACGACGCCCACGTGGTCCGCAAGGCGGGTCGGGTCGTCGACCTCTCCCCCACGGAGTACAGCCTGCTGCGATTCCTGCTCGTCAACGCCGGCCGCGTGCTGTCGCGCAGCCAGATCCTCGACCACGTGTGGCAGTACGACTTCGGCGGCAACGCCACGGTGGTGGAGACCTACATCAGCTACCTGCGGAAGAAGCTCGACACGATCGGACAGCCGCTCATCAAGACCGTCCGGGGGATCGGCTACACGTTGCGCGTCGACTGATGGCGCGTCGACTGATGGCGCGTCGACTGATGGCGGGTCGACTGATGGCGGGTCGGTCGAGGCCGGGCCGTCCGACGCCGGTCCGCTGATGTCGCTGCGCCGACGGGTGCTGCTCGGGTTCCTCCTCGTCGCGCTCGCGCTCGTGGCCACCAACGTCGCCCTGGCCTCGGGCTTCGAGAGCGACCTGATCCGACGGACCGACCAGGAGCTGCTCGAGACGGCCAAGCGGCCGATCTTCGAGCGCGACCTCCACGGGGGCTTCGGTCCGGACGGCGGGCCCGGGCCGTTGAGCGACCTCTACATCGCGGCCGCCAACACCGACGGGACCGGCCTCACACGGCTCGGTCGCGGCCTCGACGAGGGCCAGAGCCCCCCGGCACCGTCGCCTCAGGAGCTCGCGCGCGACGTCGGGGAGCCCTTCACCACGCACGCCGTCACCGGTGAGGGCACCTGGCGGGCCGTAGCCCTCGAGGGTCGGGTCCGGGGCGGGCTGCTCGTGGTGGCCACGGAGCTCGACCAGGTGGAGGCGACGCTGCAGCGCATGTGGCTGATCCAGCTCCTGGGCTCGGTCGCGGTGCTCGCGGCGCTGGCTTCGGTGCTGTGGTGGGTCCTGCGCCTCGGCGTCCGGCCCCTCGTCGCCATGGCGTCCACGGCCGACGACATCGCGGCCGGCGACCTCTCCCGGCGCGTCGAGGACGTCGACGAGCGGACCGAGGCGGGCCGCCTCGGCGTCGCCTTCAACTCGATGCTGTCGGAGATCCAGGAGGCGTTCCGCGAGCGGGAGGCGTCGGAGGCACGGCTCCGGCAGTTCGCGGCCGACGCCTCGCACGAGCTGCGCACGCCGTTGACCTCGATCCGCGGCTACGCCGACCTGTGGCAGGCAGGAGGCCTGCGAGAGCCGGGGCAGCTCGACCAGGCGATGCGCCGGCTCTCCGAGGAGGGCCGGCGGATGAGCGCCCTGGTGGAGGACCTGCTCCTGCTCGCCCGCCTCGACCAGCAGCGACCCGTCGAACGCCGGCCCGTCCGGCTCGACCTGCTCGCAGCCGACGGTGTCACCGACGCCAGGGCTGTCGAGCCCGGCCGGCCGATCACCATCGAGGCCGCGCCGGTCACCGTCGACGGCGACGAGCGACGGCTCCGCCAGGTGGTGGGCAACCTCGTCACGAACGCCCGGGTGCACACCCCGCCCGGCACGCCGATCCACGTCCGGGTGCACGTCGACACCGGCGTCGCCCGGCTCGAGGTGTCCGACGAGGGGCCGGGCATGCCCCCCGACGTCGTGGCTCACGTGTTCGAGCGCTTCTACCGAGGTGACAGCTCGCGCATCCGGACGACCGGGGGCACCGGCCTGGGGCTGTCGATCGTCGACGCGGTCGCGCGCGCGCACGGCGGGCGTGCCACCGCCACGTCGAGGGAGCGACACGGCAGCCGGTTCGTGGTCGAGCTCCCGGTCGCGACCTCAGCAGGTCCGCAGGCGGCTCACCGCGACCTCCAAGGTGGCCGCCCGACGATGGCAGGGTGAACGACAGGACCACGATCATCCCGCCCCCGACCGACGGCCCGCCAGGCTCCCCGGCCGCCTCCGACCCCACCGCCTCCGAGCCCACGGGCACCGGCGCCGCTGCCTCCGACCGCGCTGGCACCGACCCGCACGGGCGGGCGCCGCGTGCTCCCTCCGGCGAGGGCGACCCCCGCCCCGGGGCCGACGGTCCTCCCGCACCACCCGCCGGCAGGTCATGGGGCCCGTCGGGGCATCCGCCCCTGCGCCGGCTGGGTGGCCTGGCGGTCGTCGCCGTCCTTGCCGGCGGATCCGGAGCTGCGGTCGCCTCCGCGTGGGACGACGACCCGACCGCTGCCCGCCCCGCCGCTGCGACGAGCGCACCGTCGGCCGAGGCCCGCAGCGTCGTGCTCGACGGCGAGCGGCTCGACGTCGCCGGTGTCGTCGCCGCCGTCGGTCCTGCGGTCGTCAGCATCAGGACCGACGTCGGCGGCCGCGGCGCCGGCACCGGCACCGGCGCCGGCACCGGTCTGGTGGTGTCGGCCGACGGCGAGGTGCTGACGAACGCCCACGTCGTCGAGGGCGCGTCGCGGATCAACGTGACGCTGGCGGGTGAGTCGCAGTCGCGGAGGGCCACGCTCGTGGGCGCGGACGCCGGCGCCGACCTGGCCCTGCTGCGCATCGACGCCGTCGACCTGGACGTGGCGACCCTCGGGTCGTCGGCGTCGTTGGCTGTCGGCGACGACGTCGTCGCCATCGGCAACGCCCTCGCCCTCCGCGGCGGCCCGACGGTGACCCGTGGCATCGTCTCGGCCCTCGACCGCTCGGTGAGCACCGGCGGCGGCTCGATGACCGGCCTCGTCCAGACGGACGCCTCGATCTCCTCGGGGAACTCCGGCGGGCCGCTGGTCAACGCCGCAGGCGAGGTGGTCGGCATCAACACCGCGGTCGCCGCCGGCGGAGGGGGCACTGCGGCCGAGAACATCGGGTTCGCCATCGCCGTGGACCGGGCCCTCCCCGTCCTCGAGCGGCTGCGCGACGGCACCGAGGCCGACGAGACCGGGTACCTCGGCGTGGACGTCGAGGACCCGACCGACGGCAGCCGGGGAGCAGTGCTCACCACGGTCGCCCCCGGGGGGCCGGCCGACGACGCCGGGCTCCGGCCCGGGGACCTGGTGACGGCGCTCGACGGCACCCCGGTGGACGGTGCCGCCGCGCTGGCGGGCGCGGTCCGGGCCCAGCCCCCGGGCGCGGTCGTCGAGATCGACTTCGCCCGCGGAGGGCAGGAGCGACAGGTCACGGCCACCCTCTCGGCGGCGAGCTCGAGCTGAACCCGGCTCCGGAGGTGCCCGCCGAGGCGGCCGGGCCGCCCTAGTCTCGAGTCACCACCCGCCGTCGAGGAGCTCGCAGTGGGGCTGAGGGAACGCTTGCGCTGGCTCGAGAGCTCGACGGTGGACGGGCTGTTCGAGCGGCGCCTCGAGCGGATCGTCGGCCCCACCGGTGAGCGCGTGCTCTTCGTGCGACGCCGGCACTGGCTGGCGCTGGTCGGCCCCGCACTGCTGGTGACCGCAGGCTGCCTCGTCCTCGCCAGGGCCGGGGAGCCCAGGACGTGGCTGGTCGTCGTCGCCGGCGGGACGGTCCTGCTCGACCGGTGGCGGCGCCACTGGTCGACCGCCCGGACGGCGGTCGCCGCCGCCCCCTGGCTCGTGGTCCTGTGGCTGACCCGCGACCTGACGACGCCGGTGTTCAAGGCGGCGGCGGCGCTCGCCCTCCTCCTGCTGCTCCTGGTGCTCATCGCTCGGTGGTGGGGCGAGGCGCTGGTCCTGACGGAGACGTCGCTCTGGAAGCTGTCAGGGGTGGTGACCACCGCGTCGCCCAAGGCGCCGCTCACCCAGATCCTGTTCCAGGACGTCCGCCAGAACGTGGTGGAGCGAGCGCTCGACTGCGGCACCCTCAGCTTCGACACCGCCGGGGCCAGCGACGACCCGCTGGCCCGCTTCGGTCCCATCCACGACCCGTTCACGGTGAGCGCCGAGATCTCGCAGCAGCGGCTGCGTTCCTCACCCGCCGGTCGGTCGGGACCCCCACCGCCCCCACCACCGGCCATGCCGTGACGAAAGCCGCGTTTCTCCACTGGTCCACAGGTAGGGTCCGCGCATGGTGAAGACGTTCAACAAGGTCCTCATGGTGTTCCTCGTCGTCATCGTCTTCCTCGCCTGGAGTGACGGGCGCGAGTCCGCGACCGACTTCGCCAGCAGCGCCGGACGGGTCACCGGTGACGTCGTGACCGCCGTGATCGAGTTCTTCGACGGCTTGGCCGAGAACAAGCCCTCCAGGCCGGAGACCTGACACGACCCTGACCGACCGAGGGCCGGCGGGCGCGCGGGTCGGAGGGGCCCGGCCCCGTGAGCTGGCCGTCGCCGCAGCGGTGGCGGGCGCGCTGAGCGGCGCTCCCTCCACCGTGCACGCCGTCCTCACCGGGCGTTCCCCGCTCGCCGCGGCTCGCGCCGCCGGCGAGCTCCTGGGTGCGCCGGGCCTGGCGCGGGGGGCAGCGGCCCACGCGACGATGTCGCTGGGGTGGACGGTCGTGCTGGCGATCGTCCTCCCACCTCACCGACGGGTGCGGTGGGGGGCGGCCGTCGGGCTCGCCATCGGGGTGCTCGACCTGTCGGTCGCCCGGCACCGGTACCCCGCCATCGCAGCGTTGCCCACCACCGCCCAGCTCGCCGACCACCTCGCCTTCGGTGCCCTCGCCGGACTCGCCCTGCCGGCACGGGTGAGCCGCGCCGACGGGTCCCGAGGTGGGGGCGCCAGCCCCCGTTCGCTAGCGTGAGCGGGTGACCAGCGGCGCGCACCCGGGGAGCTGAGACCGGTTCGATCCGACCCGAGCACCACCGTCCCGCAGCGGAGCTGGTTGCAGCGCGGCCTCATCGCGCTGAACGGCCTGCTCGTGGTGTTCGCCCTGGCCACCGCCGGTTGGGGTGGCTACGTCTACAACCGCGTGCGCGATCTCGACTCGATCGACCTCGACGACGTCCTCCGGAGGGGTGACGAGACCCCTGTCGCGGCCCCTGGGGGCGTGGCGACCACGGCTCCTCCAGACGAGCCGCAGCCACCGAGCCAGCCCCTCAACTTCCTCCTGGTGGGGAGCGACTCCCGGGAGTTCGTCGACTCCGAGGAGGACGCCGACTCCTTCGGCGTCGTCGAGAGCCCCCCTCGGGCGGACACGATCCTGCTCGCCCGGGTCGACCCGGTGGCGAAGACGGCGGCGCTCGTGTCGTTCCCGCGCGACCTCTACCTGGACATCGCCGGCGACCAGGGGCGCAACCGCATCAACACGGCGTTCGCCGCCGGTCCGAGCGGGTTGATCCAGACCATCAGCGAGAACTTCGGGGTCTCGATCGACCACTACGTGCAGGTCGACTTCGAGGGCTTCAAGGAGCTGATCGACGCCGTCGGCGGGATCGAGCTGTGGCTCTCCTACCCGGTGCGGGACTGGGGCCGACCCGGTCCGGGCGAACCCCTGCGCAACATCTCCGGTCTCGACATCAGCGAGACGACCTGCGTGCAGCTCGACGGGACGCAGGCGCTCTCGTACGTGCGGAGCCGCCACTTCGAGCAGCTCATCGACGGCAGGTGGACACCGGATCCCACGGGCGACCTCGGCCGGATCCAGCGCCAGCAGGACCTCGTCGTGCGGGCGGTGTCGAAGGCGCTTCGAGAAGGGCTGCTCAACCCGGTGAAGCTGCTCCGGGTCCTCGACGCCGTCGACGGGCACCTCTTCACCGACGACAACCTCAAGCCCGGCGACGCCGTCGACCTCGCGTCCCAGCTCGACGGCCTCGACGTCCACGCCATCCGGCGGGACACGATCCCGACCGAGACCTACATCACGCCGGCCGGAGCCGACGTGCAGCGCATCTCGGACCAGACGGAGGTCGACCGGATCATGCGGGTCTTCCGCGGGCTCCCGCCGGAGGAAGCCGGCGCCGCAACGGCCGACGTCGTGCCCGGGGACGTCTCCGTCACGGTCGTGAACGGGACGGGCCGCACCGGTGAGGCCCTCGCGGCACGCCAGGGCTTCGAGGCAGCCGGCTTCGTCGTCCTCGGCACGCGGAGCGCGCCGCCGTTCGGCGTCGCCACCACCTCCGTCGAGCACGGTCCCGGCGAGGCGGCGCAGGCGGCGCTGGTGGCGCGGCACCTGCCGGAGGGCACGCTCGTCTCAGAGGTGCCGGCGCCCGGCATCACCGTCACCACCGGGGCGGACTTCGCCGGGGTGGCACCCCAGCCCCGCCCGGACGCGGCGGTCCCCCCTCCCGGCTCCGCGGCGCCGGCCGCCCCGTCGACCACGACCACCACGCTCAGCGAAGAGGAGCACCTCGAGCGGTTCTACGCCGGCGTCGGCAGCGCCGAGTGCTACGCCGGGTAGGCCGCACGCCGACGGCCGGCACGGACGCCGACGTGCGAGCAGCGCGAGGTGCAGCCGCTCAGATGCCCTCGCGGATGGTCTCCCGGAGCGCCTCTGCGCTGGAGTAGCGGGGGGTCCAGCCGAGCTCTCGCTTCGCCTTGCTCGTGTCCATGATCGCCGGGTGGCTCATCGCCTCCACCCAGTCGGCCGCAGGCGGTGCGAAGGGGAGCCTGGGGAGCGATGAGGCGACCCGGGCGGCGGCGTGGGCGAGCCCGCCGGGGACGGGGACGGCGGCGATGCCGAACTCCCTGGCCACCTCGGGCCCGGTCATGACGCCGTCGCCGGCGATGTTGTAGGCACCGGCAGGACCGGCCCCGACGATGCACAGCAGGAAGGCCTGGCCGACGTCGTCCTCGTGGATGAACTGCACGGGGACGGTGGGGACGAGCGCAGGCACCGGGACCGGGAGCCGACCGACGAGGCCGGTGAGGCGTCGACCGACGGGTGCGAGCGGGCCCGGCAGCAGGTCCTTGGCGCCCACGGTGTGGGGACCGAGCACGACCGGCGGCCGCAGGAGGTAGAGGTCGATCCCGGGGTGGGAGGCCGCCTCCTGCTGCAGCAGCTCCTCGAGCTCGGCCTTCTCCTGGGCGTAGAAGAGGCGCGCTGCACGCCGCACCGGCCACTCCTCGGTCATGCCGACCGGGTTGTCGGGGTGGAACCCGTAGGCGGCGACCGACGAGGCGTACACGAAGCGTGTCGCCCCTGCGGCGCTGGCGGCCCGGAAGGCGTTGATGGTGCCGTCGACGTTGATGGCCCGGATCGTCTCCCGCGAGGCGCCGCCGGTGATCAGGAAGGCGAGGTGGACGACCACGTCGGCACCTGCGAAGGCCTGCTCCAGCGCGTCGGGGTCACGGACGTCGCCCTGGCGGTACTCCATCTTCGTCCAGCCGTGGTCGGAGGGGTCGAACGGCCGGCGGGCGATGCCGACCACGCGCCCGATGCGGGGGTCCCCCTCGAGGATCGGGACGAGGCCGAACCCGAACGTCCCCGTGGGTCCGGTGACGGCGACGGTCAGGGAGTCTGGTCGTTGGGTCGGCATGGACGAGCCGTACCCCGACACCACGTGAGCGGACACGACCCGTCGAGGTGGAGCAGGTGGCGGTCAGCTCGAAGCTGCGTCACCGTCACGAGCGTCGTCGTCGTCGTGGTCCTCGGCCCGGCGGAGCAGCCGCTTGGCGCCGGGCACCGCGGTGAGGACGCTGTGCAGCTGGCCCACGATGTCGAGCAGGGCGTGGAGGTCGGGCTCCACCTGGTGGAGCTCCCTGACCAGGGGGATGACGTCCTCGTCGACGCTCTCGAGCAGCGTCGGCAGCCGGTGCAGGAGCAGCGCCACGGCGTCGACCGCAGGGGCATCGACGCCCTCCACGAGGCGGGCGAGGAGCGGCACGGCCGCCTCCACGGGTCCCTCCAGGTCGGCCACCATCTCCCCGGCGGCGGCGACCACCCCGGTCGCTGCGGCCACGAGCTCGGCGGATCCCCCCACGACGACCTCGGCGCCGTCGACGGTGACGTGGATGCGCGACACGGCGTCGGATGCGCCTGCCACCACCGGCTCGGCGGCCACGACCACGGCTCCGCCCCTGGACACGACCTCCTCGGCGCGTTCGACGGCAGCGCGAGCACCGGCGACGACGCCGTCGGTCCTGGTGACCACGTCCCCCGCCCCGGAGACGACGAGGTCGGCCTGCCCGACCACGAGGCCGGCGGCGCCCACCACCCGGTCGGCGGCGCCCGCCGTCATCTCGACGGCCCCCACCGCAGCGCCCGTCCGCCCGACGACGTCGTCGATGTCGGTCAGCAGCGACCCGGCGCGACCCACCAACGGGTCGACGCGCCGCAAGGAGCCCTCCAGCTCCGCCGTCGCCCCCTGGACCCCGCCGAGCACCGCGACTGCCTGCTCCAGCACGAGGTCGAGGCGGAGTGCGGCGCCGGCTCCCTCGGTCGCCGCCTGCTCGAGGCGACCGACCGCCGTGTCTGCCCGGTCGAGCAGGCCCTCGACCCTGCCGAGCGCCACCTCGAGTCGGGGGACGAGGGCGATGGCGCCGGCGGCCGCCCGCCCGAGAGCGGTGGCGGCGGCGGCGACGTCACGGACGGCGTCGACGACGTCGAGGGGACCGGGGATTGGGAGGCGCACGAGGAGCTCCGGGGGGTCGTGGGCGCCGTCCCTACCCCCCCACCCAGCAGTGGCTACCCGGCGCGACGACGCCCGTCCCACCGGCTCAGCGCAGGCCCCTGCCGAGGACCTCCAGCATGTGCTCGACCTGGTCGTCGAGGGGCGGCCAGGGGAAGGTCGGCTCGGACAGCCGGAGGGAGACGATGCCGTGCACGGTGGTCCAGAGGAGCAGGGCGACGGCGAGCGGCTCGCCGGCGGCGACGGCGCCGTCGGCCATGGCACGCTCCACGGCCTCGAGCACGGAGGAGAAGGCGACGAGCTCGGTGAGGTCGTCCACCGACGCCGGCGTGAAGTCGGGCGGGCTGCTGAACATGATCCGGTACGGCTCCGGGTGGTCGAGCCCGAAGTGCACGTAGGCCCGCCCGTACGCCTGCAGCACCGCGAGCGGGTCGCCGGCCCCGGCCGCCTCCTCCTGCATGGCCGTCTCGAGCTCGGCGAAGTGCCGCAGGCACACCGCGAGGAGCAGCTCGCCCTTGTCGGCGAAGTGGAGGTAGATGGCCGTGGGGGACACCCCGGCCTCGGCCGCCACCGCCCGCATCGACAGCGTCGCCTCGCTGGCGCCGGACGTGAGGAGCCGGTCGACGGCGTCGAGCACCTCCTCCCTGAGCAGGCCCCCCTCGCCCCGGCGCAGCCGTCTCCTGGACGGGGGTCGAGCCGCGGGTGCGGTCATCGGGCGCCGACGACCCTCGACTCGTCTCGCCCCGGCTGCTCGTCCTCGGACGTCTCGTGCCCGGGCTGCTCCTCCTGGCCAGCCGACCCCGGCGCCGCCGGCTCGTCGAACACCACGGGAGCAACGTGACCGCCCTCGCTGATGCCGAAGCGGCCGTGGAACCGGCGGAGCGGCGCCGGTGCCCACCAGTTGGCCTCCCCGGCCAGGCGCATGAACGCCGGGACGAGTGTGGCCCGGACGATCGTGGCGTCCATGACGACGGCGAGGGCCAGGCCCAGGCCGAACAGCTTGATGATCGTGACTCCCGACGTGGCGAACGCCAGGAAGGTCACCGAGAGCAGGGCGGCGGCGGCCGTCACGATGCGGCCCGTCCGCTCGAGGCCCATGGCCACCGACCGGGTGTTGTCGCCGGTCAGGTCGTGCTCCTCCTTGATGCGGCTGAGGAGGAAGACCTCGTAGTCCATCGACAGCCCGAACGCGATGCAGAACATGAGGATCGGGGTGGTGATGTCGAGCGTCCCCGTGGCGGTGAAGTCCAGCAGGCCCGACCCGTTCCCGTCCTGGAAGACCCACACCATGGCGCCGAAGGTGGCCGTCAGCGACAGGAGGTTCAACACGACGGCCTTGACCGGCACCAGCAGGCTGCCGAACATCAGGAACAGCAGCACGAAGGTGACGACGACGATGATCCCACCGGCGAGCGGCAGGCGGCCGACGAGGGCCGACTTCGAGTCGATGAGGGACGCCGATCGACCGCCGACCAGCACCGGGAAGGGCGCCGGCGCCTCCCGCGCTGCCGTCACCAGCGCCTCGCCCTCGGGTGAGACGGGCTCGACGCCCGGCGCAGGGACGACGTTGAACCACGTGCCCGTCCCCCCGTCGGCCGGGCCGAACTGCGCTGGATCGGTGCCGACGGGGAGGCGGGCGCCGGCGGCGTAGCGCCCCGACGCACCGTCGACCCGCTGCACCCCCTCCAGCTGGGAGAGGCGCAGCGCGTGGGCCTCGACGGCGGGGTCGGTGGGGTCCACCGTGCCCGCCACGACCGGGAACGCGTTCGCCTCCTGGGAGTCGAACTCCTCCCGGAGCTGGCTGCTCACGGCCCTGGAGCTCGCGTCCTCCGGCAGCACCCGGTCGTCCGGCTGTCCGAACTCGACGCCGAGGAAGGGCGCGCCGAGGAAGAGGAGCACGGCCACGACGGCGGTGGCCACGGGGATGGGGCGCCGCATGACGGCGGTGGCCACCCGGTGCCAGAAGCCGGTGCCGTCCGTGCTCGTCGAGCGGTGGAGGAACGGGACCCGCCCGGCGTCGACCTTCCGTCCGAGCACCGCCAGCAGCGCCGGGAGGCTGAGCACCGACACCGTGGCGGCCACCACCACGACGGCGATGCCGGCGTAGGCGAAGGAGCGCAGGAAGTACATGGGGAACACGAGCAGGGCCGAGAGCGAGATGGCGACGATCAGCGCGGAGAAGGCGACCGTGCGACCTGCGGTCTCGACCGTGCGCACGACGGCGTCGTGGGGCGCGACCCCCGAGCCCATCTCCTCCCTGAAGCGGGAGACGATGAACAGGCTGTAGTCGATGGCGAGGCCGAGGCCGAGCGCCGTCGTGATGTTGATCGAGAAGACCGACACGTCGGTCACCTGGGCGATCGCGTAGAGCGAGAGGAAGGTCCCGAACACGGCGAGGCCGCCGACGAAGAGGGGCAGCAGCGCAGCCACCAGGGTCCCGAAGACGAGCACCAGCAGCACGAGGGTGATCGGCACGGCGATCGACTCCGCCCTCGCCAGGTCCCCCTCGATCGTCGTGCCGACCTGCCGGAACACCTCCGCCTCACCGCCGACCTCGACGCTGACCACGCCCCCGGGGGCCACGCCGGAGAACGTCTCGCTGATCTCGGCCACGATCTCCTCGACGGCGTCGTCCTCCCCGGGGATCCGGCCGAGCACGAGTGCGCGGTCGCCCTGCCTCCCAGCCAGCGGGTTGTCGGGGATGGCCTCCCCGCCGATGGACCAGTAGGACACGATGTTCTCGACCCCCGAGCCGGCGAGCCGCTCCTGGAGCGCAGCGCCTGCTGCGGCCGCGTCCGGGTCGGAGACCGTGCCGCTGGCCGGGGTGACGAGGAGGATCACGTTCGGCTCCCCCTGGCCGAAGCGGTCCTCGAGCAGCTGCCCCGCCTCGGTCGACTCCGCTCCGGGGTCCTCGAACCCGCCGCTCTTCAGCACGCCGAACACGCCGGTCCCGAGGGCGACGGACGCCACGAAGAACAGGCCGGTGATGCCGAGGACGACCCTGCGCCTCCGTACCACGAGAAGACCGAGTGCAGTGAACATGACCGCCTCCACGACGCTGTCGGTTAACAGTGTTCAGTGAAAGCCCGCCAGGAGCGGCTCGTCAAGGCGTCATCCGTCACAGGAGCCCGCCGTCACGCCATGGACGCCTCCGGTGGCGGCTCGTCGGGCCGCCGCAGCCGAGCCGACGCCCAAGCACGGTTACCGTGCGGCGTGGCTCGATGGGCCGTGGCACTGACGTCGGTGGCGCTGCTCGCCGGGTGGGCGGCCTTCGCCCTCACCTCGGACGAGGCGGCCGGGGCCCCGGCAGGCGAGACCGAGCAGGGCTTCCGGGCGTTGCTGCTCGATGCGCCGGACGGCGAGGTGCGCCTCAGGCTGCTGGCCGACTGCGAGCCGCCGTCGGGCTCGGGCTTCACCTCCCCGTACGAGATCCCCCTCGCCGGCCACGACCTGACCGCGCGCATCGGTCAGGGGGGCGGGTTCGCCATCGACGAGTCGTACGTCGAGGAGTGGACCGACGGCGACGAGGCGCACGTGGTCGTCACCGTCGACGGGGAGGTCGAGTCCGACGGCACCGCGAGCGGCGTCCTGCAGGCCGACCTCCGGGTGTGGAACGGGCAGAGCTCGGCGTTCACGATGAGGTGCGACACCGGAGGTGTGCGATGGTCGGCGACGCCGGCCCAGACCCGCCGCATCAGCCGTGACGTGCCGGTGCCGGGCGTCGTCGGCATCGAGTCGTCAGCGGGCGACCTGGTGGCCTTCACCGCCGACGGCCGACCTTTGACGATCGGCGCCGGTGGCGCTGGGGAGCCCGTCGGAGCGCCGCTCTGGGACCCGGGTACGGCCGTGGACAGGTACGTGGGTGTCCTGGCAGCTGCCGGCAGTGGCGCCTGGACCTACGGGCAGCCGGGGGCGGGCGGGTTCGGCTTCGTCCGCACGGACCTCGTGACGGGCGACCGGACGACGGTGGCGAAGCAGGTCCTGGCGTCCGCCGCGGAGGACGGTGCGCTGTTCTTCTCGACCGTCCGTGACGAGCAGGTGCACCTCGAGCGGGTGGACCCGGTCACCGGCGACACGCTCGTGTCCGTCCCGACGGAGGGGGGCCGGTTGGCGGTCGACGACACCCACGTCTGGCTGCTGCCCCACGACGGCACGTCCGTCCTCGGCTTCGACCGGGACACCCTCGAGCTGCGGGCCGAGCACCCGATCGACGGCCGCGCCCACGACATCGCCGTGGGCGCCGGAGGACTCTGGCTCTCGGAGGAGGGCACCGTCAGCTTCCTCGACACCGCCTCGGGCCGGGAGTGGGTGGTGGACCTGCCAGGGGTGGCAGCGGTGGTCGGGGATGACCGCGGCGCCTGGGTGTCGCAGCCGCGCGAGCAGGTGCTGCGGCGGATCGAAGGGGGAGCCGTCGTCGCGGTGGTGGACCTCCCCGGTCCTGCATGGGACCTCGAGCGCACCGAGGGTGGAGGGCTGTGGGTCAGCGTCGAGGACCACGTGCTCCAGGTGGACGACTGACCTCCTCGTCGCTCCCGAGATCACCCGCCGCCTGGTCCAGGAGTTCGTGCAGCGACCGCGACCGTCCGTCGACGGCCCGTCGGCCCTCGGCGACCTGACGCGGCGCGAGCTCGAGGTGCTCCGGCTCGTCGCCAGGGGCCTGTCGAACGCAGAGCTGGCGCGCGAGCTCTTCGTCAGCGAGGCCACGGCCAAGACCCACGTCGCCCGCATCCTCGCGAAGCTCGGTCTCCGCGACCGGGTGCAGGCAGTGGTCCTCGCCTACGAGTCCGGCCTCGTCCGCCCGGGTGGCTGTTGAAAGGGAGGAGGGACCAGGCGGAAGGTCGGCCCGTCGGCGCTCGTCCACGTCGCACCTGATCGAGCCCTGCCCCGTGGGCCCGATCGACCGAGGAGGATCGAGGCCGCAGCCGTCACCCGTCGACGTCACCGCTGCGGATGCGCAGCTCCAGGGCGGGGACCCAGTGCCCGCGGTAGCGGGCCTGCAGCTCCCTCCGTCGCCAGTCGTCGCTCGTGATCTCGCCACGGCAGGCGTCGGCGCCGCACCGGCAGCGCATCGTGAAGCCCGGGGCCCCGGACTGCGTCCCGTAGTCGATCGTCGCCTCCTCGCCTGCGTGCACCGCCCGTCGGGTGGCGATCTCGTACGGCCCGACGTGCCAGAGCGTCGGGTCGCAGCTGTGGTTCCCGAAGTGGGCGGTCGTGCCCGCCGGCAGGACGAGGTGTCGACCGGGATGGACGGTGATCGTGTCGACGTACGGCGCACCCGGGTCACGGTCTGCGTCGTCGATCTCGGCGGCGAGCTGCGCCGAGGAGAGCACCCGCCCCCCGAGCCGGAGCACCACCGTCCCACCGGCGATGTCCCTCGAGAAGAACAGCCCTCGACCGGCGATCGTCGAGTCGGCGACGACCACACGCGGATCGACCCACACGTCATGGGGGACAGCCACCTCGTCCACGGTGGTGAGCATGCACCGACGCGATGGAGCACTGCGTCCAAGCCGCACCGTCAGGAGGTCACGGACCTCTGCTCCCGGCGGGAGGCCGGCGCTCCGTGCGGGGGTCAACCCGACGTGGTCGGGAGGTCGAGCTCGCGCAGGGGGTCGCCGCCGTCCACGAACACCCGGCCGCCCGGCACCAGGGCTCCGGCGAGTCGTCGCAGCGCCTGGACGCCGGCCTCGGGGAACCGACCGTCGAGCGCACCGACCCGCACCGCGAAGGCCACGTCGTAGTGGGCCTCGTCGGGTCGCAGGACGAGGTCCTCGGCTGCGACCCGGCGCACGCTGAGCCGTCCCTCGGCGATGAGGTCGGCCCCCGTTCGTGCCGCCTGCTCGATCGCCGTGGCCGATCGGTCGACGGCGAGGACGTGGCCTGCCGGGCCGACGCGCTCGGCCACCACTCGGGCTGCGGCACCCGGTCCGCACCCGATCTCGATCACGCGCATGCCCTCCCGGAGCGGGAGGGCGTCCACGACTGCTCGCAGGCGGGGCGAGAGGCGCGACATCGGCCCGAGCGTACGGAAGGCTCGAGGGGGCACGGCCCGCCCACAGGCGGCCCCGATCGACGACACGACCGGACGCCCCGGCGCCGTCGGGCGTGCGGTGGCGGCCTGCCCACTCGTACCATCCGGCCCGTGCCGCGCACCGACCGGGCGTCCCGGGTCATCGCCGCCTCGCACGAACGCGTCTACGCCGCCTTCACCGACCCCGACGCGCTCGTGGCGTGGCTGCCCCCATCCGGGATGACCGCCCGGCTCGAGCGGTTCGATCCGAGGCCCGGGGGCTCCTACCGGCTCGTGCTGACGTACCTCGACCCGTCCGGTGCACCGGGCAAGTCCACCGCCGCAGCCGACGTCGTCGAGGCCCGGTTCGTCGACCTCGTCCCTGGCGTCCGAGTCGTGCAGGAGGTGGACTTCGAGTCCGACGACCCCTCCTTCGCCGGCACGATGACCATGACGTGGGAGACCACCGCCGTCGACGGAGGCACGAGGGTGGACTTCGTCGCCGAGGACGTCCCGGAGGGCATCTCTGCCGACGACCATGCAGCGGGACTCCAGTCGTCCCTGGCGAACCTCGCCGCCCACCTCGAGACGTCGGGCGCTTCCGAACGAAGATCGTCGCCTGCGGGACGTCGACGCCGCTCGCGCGCAGGATGATCCGCGTTCGCCGCGGCACGACCCCCGAGTCGACCCCTGGCCACCCGGTCGGTCACCGGGGTGGGGACGGGCCACCGACTGGGCGCCGTCAGCCTGCCTGGCGACGGCGCACCCAGGGGCTCGGCCGACCTGCCCCGCCGCCTTCCGGCTCCCCGCGGGTGACGGCGAGCACGACCTCTCGCAGCAGCTGGATCGCTTCGTCCGCATCTTCGTCACAGGCATCACAGCCGCACGTCGGGAAGGCGTGCATGCGCCCTCCGCCGAGGCGCACGTGCACACCGGGGAAGGCGCTCCACGAGATGGTGACCGAGGCGGCGGTCGGCGACTGCGGCGTGAGCCGGCTGGTGCGGAGGTGCTCGCCGTACACCGACGACAGCGCAGGGTCGACGTCGAGCCCGTCCGTGCGATCGACCTCGAAGTCACGCACGAGCTCGGCCAGCAGTCCGTCCGCCGCGACGTGGAGGGGCCGGAACCTTTCGGGGTCGGTGACCCTGCCGTACGCGTCGTCGGGCGGGCTGGAGGCGCCGCCCCAACGTGGTCTTCCGGACGACGGCCCGGCCGAGACGTCGTCGGTCATCGGCTCGGGGCCACGGTCATGCCAGCAGGCGCTTGGAGATGACGACGCGCTGGATCTGGTTGGTGCCCTCGTAGATCTGGGTGATCTTGGCGTCGCGCATCATGCGCTCGACGGGGAAGTCCCTCGTGTAGCCGTTGCCCCCGAGGAGCTGCACGGCGTCGGTGGTCACCTGCATCGCCACGTCGGCTGCGAAGCACTTCGCCATGGCGCCGACCTTCGTGAGGTCGCCGTGGGGGTCGCCGGCGTCGATCGTGGCGCACGCCCGGTGCACGAGCCCACGGGCGGCCTCGATCCGCATGGCCATGTCGGCCACCATGAACTGCAGGCCCTGGAACTCGGCGATGGGCCGGCCGAACTGCCGGCGCTCCTTCATGTAGCAGAGCGCGGCGTCGAGTGCGCCCTGGGCGATGCCCACCGCCTGCGCCCCGATCGTGGGGCGGCTGCGGTCGAGGGTGCTCATGGCGATGCGGAAGCCGTCCCCCTCCTCCCCGATCCGGTTGCCGACCGGCACCCGCACGTCCTCCAGGACGATCTCGCCGGTGGGGCTCCCCCGCACGCCCATCTTGTCCTCGAGCTTCGCCACCTGGACCCCCCAGGCGGCCTCGACGACGAACGCCGAGACCCCCCTGCTCCCGGCATCCGGATCGGTCTTGGCGAAGACGGTGTAGAGGTCGCTGATGCCGGCGTTGGTGATCCAGTGCTTCGATCCGTTGAGCACGTAGTGGTCGCCGTCGCGGACGGCCCGGGTCCGCATCGAAGCGACATCGGAGCCGGCATCGGCCTCGCTCAGGCAGTAGCTGGCCTGGCGCGCACCGGAGGCCACACCGGGCAGGTACCGGGCCTGCAGCGCGCCGCTCCCCCACTGCATCACCGGGATCATCCCGAGCTTCGAGATGAGCAGCGACAGCGCGGTCGAGGCGCAGGCCCGGGCCAGCTCCTCGACCATGATCGCCTGCGTCACGTGGTCGGCACCCGAACCGCCGTGGTCGACGGGGAGGCCGAGGGCGGGCAGCTCCATCGCCACGCAGTCCTCGAAGCTCGCCCACGGGAACGTCGCCTCACGGTCCACCTCGGCCGCTCGGGGGGCGATCTTGTCGTCGCAGAGCTGGCGGAGCGCGACCTGGAAGTCGCGTTGGTCGTCGGTCAGGAGCAGGGGTTGCACCGGCTCAGTCTTGCCGTGCGGGGCGCAGGCGACCGGCTCAGGCGCCATCCGCCCCGACGTCGTCGTCGTGGGGGTCGTCGAGGGTGGCCAGGAGGTCGCCCCGGGTCCAGAACCAGAAGCCGGCGCCGAGGAGGAGCAGCCCTGCGCCGGCCACCGTCGGACGCGGACCGACCCGGTCGCTGACCACGCCCTGCAGCAGCGCGCCGATCGGGTACGCCCCCGTGAAGGCCATGATCCGGAGCGCCATCACCCTGCCCCGCATGTGGTCGGCCACGATCACCTGGACCGACGTGTTCGTGGACGAGATCACCACGAGGAACCCGCCACCGACAACGGTGAGCGCCAGCAGGCCGACGACGTAGCTGGGCGCCAGGGCGAACACCACCACGGCCCCGCCGTAGACGAGCAGCGACCACCGGGTGAGGGTGGCCCGGCTGAAGAGGTTGTCCCAGCCGCTCACGAGCGGGGCGAAGAGCACGGCGCCCACCCCGAGCGACACGTTGAGGAGGCTGAGCCCGAGCGGGCCGACCGAGAACTCCTCCGCCGCGAAGACGACGGTGAACTGGAACACCGGGTTGCCGAGCGCAGCCACGAGCACCGCGATGACGATGCCGATGAGGATGCCGGGCTGGTCCCGGGTGTAGCGGATGGCCCGGCGGAACTGGCGGAGGAACCCGCCGCTGAGCTCGGTGGCCCTGGCCGCCTGGCGGTTGCGGACGAGCGCCAGCGCCACGAGCACGAAGGCGAACGACACCGCGTTCAGGAAGAAGGCCCACCCGGGTCCGAGGGTGGCGAGGAGGATGCCGGCGATGCCGGGGCCGATGGCGCGCGCCGCGTTGAACTGCAGCGAGTTGAGCGTGACGGCCGACAGCAGGTCCTCGCGCGGGACGAGGTCGTTGACGAACGACTGCCAGCTCGGGATGTTGATGCCGGCGAACAGGCCGCTCACGGTCACGAGGGCCAGGATCGCCACCGGGCTGCGCACCCCGCCGACCCACGCCCCCCAGAGCGCGAAGGCGGCCAGCGCCATGAGCGACTGGGTGACGAAGAGGACCTTGCGCCGGTCGAAGCGGTCGGCGATCGAGCCGGCGATCGGGCCGAGGAGCATGACCGGGATGAACTGGGTGAACGTCGCCAGGCCCACCCAGAAGGCGCGCTCGGTGAGCTCGTACAAGACGTACGGCACCGCCAGGTTCTGGACCCACGAACCAGTGTTGGAGGCGAGCGCGCCCGTCCAGAAGATGGCGAAGTCCCGGTTCCTGAACGCCCGCACGGCGTGGCGCAGCCCCTGGGGCGGGATGGCGCCCGGCCCCTCACCGGCCGGGCCCCCCGTTGCCGCCGCACCCCCGGTGCTCTCGCCGGACGGCGCCTTGGGGTCGGGTGGGGCCATGCGCTCACCATCGGTCGGCGGTCCGCTCGGCGCGGCCGGGGTCGGCGGCCAACCTACCGAGCCGGGCCTCCTGCCACTCCGGGCGGAGGACGTGCCCTCGGGCTCAGGTGGCGCCCAGGTGCTCCAGGAGCAGCTCGTTGGTGCGAGCCGGGACCTCCTCGGAGATCCAGTGGCTGACCCCTTCCAGCACCTCGAACCGGTAGGGGCCATCGACGTGCCGCGCCGTCGCCTCGGCGCCCATGCGACCGAGGGCGGTGTCCTCGGTGCTCCAGACGAACATCGTCGGCGTCGTGATCGGCCCGAGCTCCTGCACGAGCCCCAGGTCGGCGGCCCGGTACCAGTTCAGGGCGGCTTGCATGGCCCCCGGTTCTGACAGGACGTCGATGTAGGGCTCGACCTGGGCCGGGTCCAGGGGAGCGAAGACGGACCGGAGCAGGGCGGCGCGCTCGGAGAGGAAGGCGTCGGCGGCCTCGTCCGACCTGAGCACCTCGAAGTACGCAGAACGAGTCGCCTGGTCGCCACCGGGATCGGCGAGGGCGGCCGCGAAGGCGTGTGGGTGCGGCACGGACAGGGCGGTGAGCGTCCGCAGCCGGTGCGGGTGCCGTCCCGCCACCTGCCAGGCGACGGCGGCGCCCCAGTCGTGGCCGACGAGGTGGAACGTGAAGGCCCCGAGCTCGTCGGCGATGGCGAGCACGTCGTTGACGAGGGCGGTTGTGGCGTACCTGCCGACCTCCACCGGGCGGGCCCCGGGTGAGTACCCACGCTGGTCGGGGGCGACGGCCCGGTACCCGGCCTCGCCGAGCGCCAGCAGCTGGTGGCGCCAGGCCCACGAGCTCTGCGGGAACCCGTGGAGCAGGATCACCATCTCGCCGGAGGCCGGCCCGCACGCCCGGGCGGTGAAGGTGTCCTCCCCCACCGGGATCTCGATGAGCTCGATCGTCGCCTCGCCACCCATGGCCCGGGACGCTACCGAGCCCGAACCCGGCCTCGTCCCAGGTGGACCGACCACCGACGGCTGCCGCAGCGTCCACGACGTGGACCGGCTCCCGGGCCCCGACCGACCGGCTGCCGTGGGACGTCAGGTGCGCAGGTGCGACGGGCCGTCCGTGCGGCCGCTCGCCGGACGTGCGGGGGGCTCCGGGTCAGCGGCCGAGCAGGCTCCTCCAGTCGGTCGGGAAGCGCCTGGCGACCTCGCCGTGGGGGAGGCGGAGGGTGGCCTCGGGCACCATGTCGACGATGGCCCGCTGGTCCTCGTAGTGGTGGGAGGCGGCCTGGAACAGGGGCGTGCGGAGGGCGACGAGGTCGGGCGGGGCGTCGCCGAGGAAGCCCCAGATCGTGAAGGCGACGGTGAGGTCGTGGATGACCGGCGCCCGTCCGAACAGCGACGCACGCCGGAGGGCGACCCCCGTGCAGCCTGTGATGACATCGTGCTCGACCTCGCCGGTGGCCAGCACGAGGCGCCCCGCGAACCGCTCCGCCAACCTGAGCGCGTAGCCCTGGTCGGGACCTGGGTTGCCGAAGCCGGGACCGGTCGGCTGCGAAGGACCGAGCGCGCCGGGCCGGTCGTTGTCGAACGGGCGGGCGGGCGGGAGGCCGAGGCCGGTGCGGGGCCTGGCGGAGAGGTCGCTCGGGACGTGCTCGGGTGCTGCCATCGCGCTGGCTCCTCAGCTGCTCGGCGGATCACCCGGATGGGGCGCCGTCGGGGTGGTCGCACCATTGTCGTTCGCGTGGAGGAGCCCGAAGACGAGGGAGTCGCTGAGCGCCTGCCACGACGCGTCGATGATGTTCTCGGACACCCCGATCGTCGACCACGTCCGCTCCCCGTCTGTGCTGTCGAGCAGCACCCGGGTGACGGCCGCGGTCCCGTGGCCGGTGTCGAGCACCCGGACCTTGTAGTCGGTGAGGTGCACCTGGGCCAGGGCCGGGAAGCGGGAGCCGATGGCGTCGCGCAGCGCGGCGTCGAGGGCGTTGACCGGCCCGTTGCCCTCGGCGGTGCGGATGATGCGCTCGCCGTCCACGTGGAGCTTCACGGTGGCCTCGGTGACCGTGGCGCCGTCGGACCGCTGCTCGACGGAGACCCGGAACGACTCGAGCGCGAAGAAGGGCTGCTCCCAGCCACCCGCACCCCGCATGAGCAGCTCCAGCGAACCGTCCGCCACCTCGAAGTGGAAGCCCTCGTGCTCCAGGTGCTTCAAGCGCTCGAGCACGTCGGACAGCGCCGGGCCGTCGATCTCGAGCCCGAGCTCGGCTGCCTTGAGCTGCAGGGTGGAGCGACCCGAGAGCTCGCTCACGACGAAGCGGGTGCCGTTGCCCACCGAGTCAGGCGACAGGTGCTCGTAGGCGTCCGGCGCGCGGGCGATGGCGCTCGTGTGGAGCCCGGCCTTGTGGGCGAAGGAGGAGTGCCCGACGTAGGGCTGCTTCGGGTCGGGGGCGAGGTTCACCAGCTCGGCGATGTGGTGGGCCACCGGCGTGAGCCGCTCGAGCCGCTCGGCGGGGATCGTCCGCACGCCCATCTTCAGCGCCAGGTTGGGGATCGCGGCGCACAGGTCGGCGTTGCCGGTCCGCTCGCCGTAGCCGTTCACGCAGCCCTGGACCTGCGTGGCCCCGAGGCGGACCGCCGCGAGGGCGTTGGCCACGCCGCAGCCGCTGTCGTTGTGGAAGTGGACCCCGATCTCGGCGTGGGTGGCGGGGACGACCTCCCGCAGCACCCGCTCGACCTCGTCCGGCAGCGTGCCGCCGTTGGTGTCGCAGAGGACGAGGGTCTCGGCTCCAGCCTCCTCCGCCGCCCTGATGACCCGGAGGGAGAAGTCGGGGTTGCGGCGGTACCCGTCGAAGAAGTGCTCGGCGTCGAAGAAGACGCGCAGGCCGTGGTCGACGAGGTGGGCGACCGACTCGCCCGCCATCCTCACGGCCTCGTCGAGGTCGGTGCGCAGCGCCTCGGTCACGTGGTAGTCCCACGCCTTGGCCACGATGCAGACCGCCTCGGTGCCGGCCTGGAGCAGGTGCCGCAGCGTCTCGTCCCGGGTGACGTCGCCTCCCGGGCGGCGGGTGGATCCGAACGCGACGAGGGTCGCCGTCCCCAGCCGGAGCTCGGTGGGGGCGAGGCGGAAGAAGGCCTCGTCCTTCGGGTTCGCCCCGGGCCACCCACCCTCGATGTAGGCGACGCCGAGGTGGTCGAGCTGCTCGGCGACCCGCAGCTTGTCGTCGACGGTGAGCGACAGGCCCTCCTGCTGGCTGCCGTCGCGCAAGGTCGTGTCGTAGATGTCGACTGCGTCCGGCAGCTCGGGTACCCGGGGGAGGTCGTGGCCGTGGCCGCCAGGTCCGTGGCGGTGGCCGCGCACCCCCCCGCTCCTAGACATGCTCGTTCCAGTCCTTGTACTGGTCGACCTCGCCCCGCACCGCCTGGAAGAACACCTCCTGCACCGCCCTCGTGATCGGGCCGGGCTCGCCGAGCTCGCGGTCGTCGACCGAGCGGACGGGGACCACCTCGGCGGCGGTGCCCGAGAGGAACGCCTCGTCGGCGGTGTAGAGGTCGCTGCGGAGCAGGTTGCCCTCGCGGTACTCGAAGCCGAGGTCCCGGGCGATGGTGGCCACCGAGTCCTGGGTGATCCCCTCGAGCGCGCCGGCGCTCACCGGGGGCGTGATGATCACGCCGTCGCGCACGACGAAGATGTTCTCGCCGGTGCACTCGCTGACGTAGCCCTGCGGCGACAGCATGATGGCCTCGTCGTAGCCGGCCTTGAGCGCCTGGACCTTGGCCATCGACGAGTTGATGTACATGCCGGTCCCCTTCGCCGCCGGCGGCATGGCGTTGGGGCTGTGGCGCTCCCACGACGAGATCATCATGCGCACGCCGTTGGCGACGCCCTCGTCCCCGAGGTAGCTGCCCCACGGCCAGCAGGCGATCGAGACGTTCACCGGTGCAGGGAGGGGGTTGAGCCCCATCTCCCCGTAGCCGAGGTAGACGATCGGACGGATGTAGCAGCTGGCGAGGCCGTTGACCCGCACGGTCTCCTTCGTGGCCTCGACGATCGTCGGGAGGTCGAAGGGGATGTCCAGCAGGAAGATCTTGGCCGAGCGGTACAGGCGCTCGATGTGGTCGGTGAGGCGGAACACGGCGGGGCCCGAGCTCGTCTCGTAGGCCCGGATGCCCTCGAAGACGCCGAGCCCGTAGTGGAGCGAGTGGGTGAGCACGTGCACCTTGGCGTCGGCCCAGGCCACGAGCTCCCCGTCCATCCAGATCTTCTCGCTCTCGGTCAACGGCATGGCTGGGCTCCTTCGGCTGCTGGTGCGGAGGTCGGTTGGGCTGGGTCGGTGCGGGAGGTGGTGGACGCTCAGACTCTGGCGGCGATGGCGTCGCCGATGGCGGTGGTGGTGCCGGTGAGGGCGCCGGGCTCACCGATCGCCTTGCGGATGCGCTCGGCGGCGTCGGCCTCCCCGAGGTGCTCGAGCATGAGGACGGCGCTGAGGACGGCGGCCACCGGGTTGGCCCTCCCCGTCCCCACGATGTCGGGGGCGGAGCCGTGCACGGGCTCGAACAGCGACGGGCCCGTCCGGGCCGGGTTGAGGTTGGCCGAGGCGGCCACCCCGATCCCGCCGGTGACGGCTCCGGCCAGGTCGGTGAGGATGTCGCCGAAGAGGTTGTCGGTGACGACGACGTCGTAGCGCCCGATGTCCTGCACGAGGTGGATGCAGGTGGCGTCGACGTGGTTGTAGGCGAGCTCGACGGTGGGGTGCTCGGGGGCGACCTCGTCCACGGTGCGCTGCCAGAGGTCGCCGGCGAAGGTGAGCACGTTCGTCTTGTGGACGAGGGTCAGGTGCCTGCGGGGCCGCGAGGCGGCGAGCTCGAAGGCGAAGCGGACGCAGCGCTCGACGCCCATGCGGGTGTTGACCGAGCCCTGGGTGGCCACCTCGTGCGGCGTGCCCCGGCGCAGGAACCCGCCCTCCCCGGCGTAGGTGCCCTCGGTGTTCTCGCGGACCACGAGCAGGTCGGCTCCCGTGTCGGGGAAGGTGAAGGGGCGCAGGTTCACGTAGAGGTCGAGCTCGAAGCGGGTGCGCAGCAGCAGGCCCCGCTCGAGCACGCCGGGCGGCACCTCGGGGGTCCCGATGGCGCCGAGGAGGATGGCGTCGAGGCCACGCAGCTCGTCGAGCACGGCGTCGGGCAGCACCTCCCCCGTGGCCAGGTACCGGCGGCCGCCGAGGTCGTAGTCGACCGTGTCGAGCTGCACCCCGGCGGCAGCCACCACCTTGAGGGCCTCGGCCAGCACCTCGGGTCCGATGCCGTCCCCGCCGATGATCCCGATCTTGTGACCCATCGCCCTCTCCTTCACCGTCGTGCCCGTCCCCGCCGCACCCGCTGCCGTGCCTCGTCCCGCCCCGCCGGTCCGCTGGAGCACACCTGCCAGGTCGGGTGGCGATCCGAGGGCCGCCCCGGCCTGCGAGCGCCCCTGAGAAAGCAAAGACCGCCCACCGAGGTGGACGGTCGGGAAAGCGCACGCCGGAGCTGCGGCGTGCGCTACGTGATGATCGCTACGGAGGAAAGGCGCGGCACCTGCCAAGTGTGGCCACCGGTCCGTCGACCGTCAAACCACTCGTCGGCCGGACGCCACGCCCTGCCGTCGTCCGGGGCGCGAGGCGATCTCCGGGCGTCGATACCCTCGTGCGGATGGCTGACGTGCACTCGCTGTCCCCCGAAGCCCACTCGCGCCTCCAGGCAGAGCTGGAGAAGCTGACCGGTGAGGGCAGGATCGACATCGCCCGCAAGATCGAGACGGCCCGGGAGCTCGGCGACCTCTCGGAGAACGGCGACTACCACGCAGCGAAGGACGAGCAGGGGAAGATGGAGGCCCGCATCCGCCAGCTGGAGGCCCTGCTGCTCGACGCAGTCGTCGTGGAGGCGGGCGCCGGCGACGGCAAGGTCCGGATCGGCTCCATCGTCACGGTCCGCTTCGACGACGGCGACACCGACACCTACCTGGTCGGCTCCATCGAGGAGCGGGGCGGCGCACACGAGGTCGTGTCGCCGAAGTCACCGCTCGGCGCCGCCCTCCTCGGTCAGGTCGCCGGGGCGTCCGTCACCTACGACGCCAACGGCAACGACATCTCCGTCGAGATCGTCTCGGTCGAGGGGTAGGCCCGTCATCGCCACCACCGTCCAGCCAGAGCGCGGACCTCGCTCGGAGGGGTGGTCGCCGCCGCTGCCCCCGGGGCGCTCCGTCGACCTCCCGCGGCGGGGGACGACGTTCGTGCGGGAGCTCCCGGGTCCGCGCGGCGCGCCCACGCTGCTGCTGCTCCACGGCTGGACCGCGAGCGCCGACCTGAACTGGTTCACGACGTTCGAGGCGCTCGGTCGGCGCTACCGGGTCGTCGCGATGGACCACCGCGGTCACGGACGAGGCATCCGGTCCCGACGTCGGTTCCGCCTCTCGGACTGCGCCGATGACGCAGCTGCGCTGATCGACGTGCTCGGCACGGGGCCCGTCATCGCCGTCGGCTACTCGATGGGAGGGCCGGTCGCCCAGCTGCTGTGGCGCCGCCACCCGGACCGGGTCGCCGGGCTCGTGCTGTGCGCCACCAGCCGCTCGTTCGCGAGCAGCGCCCAGGAGCGGCTCGGCTTCCTCGCCATGGGGGGCGCGTCCTTCGCCGCCCGGCTCACCCCGGACGTCGCCCGGCAGGCGCTTGCCCGGCGCGTCCTCGGCACCCGCGCCGACGACCGCTCGTTCGAGTCGTGGATCCAGCGCGAGGTGCAGCGCACCGACTGGACAGCGGTGCTGGAGGCGGGCAACGGCCTCGGCCGCTTCGACTCGAGCGGCTGGATCGGGAGCGTCGACAAGCCGACTGCCGTCGTCGCCACCATGCGCGACGGGATGGTGGCCCCGGCCCGCCAGCTCGCGCTGGCCCGCTCGATCCCCGGCGCCACCGTGCACCCGGTGCAGGGCGACCACACGTCGTGCGTGACCGACCCGGGCCGCTTCATCCCCGGGTTGCTGACGGCGTGCGCCTCGGTCACCTCCCGCATCCGGCCTCGGGGCTGAGCAGGGCCCGGCTCGCCTAGCCCTCCGGCGTGCGCTGGTTGGGGATCGCTGCCATGAGCAGCAGGCCCCCGTCGGCGATGATCGACGCGCCGGTCACGTACGACGCCTCGGGCGAGGCCAGGAACGCGATGACAGCAGCCATCTCCGCCGCGCTGCCGGGCCGTCCGACGGGGATGTAGGGCCGGTCGACGGTCTCCGGGTCGACGTCGTCGTTGCCGGTCATGGGCGTGGCGATCTCGCCCGGCGCCACGGCGTTGACGGTGATCCCGTGGGGGGCGAGCTCCAGGGCCATCACCTTCGTGAGCTGGCCCAGGCCGCCCTTGGCTGCGCAGTAGGCGGCGGACTCGTCGAGCGGCACGTGCTCGTGGACGGAGGTGACGTTCACGATGCGCCCACCACGGCCCGCCGCCACCATCCGCCGGGCTGCGGCCTGGCCGCACAGGAAGGCGCCGTCGAGGTCCACCGCCAGCACCTTGCGCCAGTCATCCAGCTCGAGCTCGAGGAACGGCGTCGTGTCCCCGGTGCCGGCGTTGTTGACGAGGACGTCGAGCCCGCCGAGCGCCTCGGCCAAGTCGTCGACGACGGGCGGGCCTGCAGCCGGGTCCGCCAGGTCCAGGGCACGCACCTCGCAGCGGCGACCGATCGCCTCGACCTCGTCCTTGACCTCGGCAGCGCCCTCGTCGGCCCCGCGGTAGGTGATGCCCACGTCGCAGCCGGCGCGAGCCAGGCTCACGGCGGTGGCACGCCCGATCCCCGAGCTGGCTCCGGTCACGATGGCGATGCGTCCCATGTCACAGCGCTACCCAAACGGCTCACGCCGCTCAACCCGGTGGTGGGGCGAGCCGATCACCTCGCCATGCCCACTCGTGCGGTGGTGCAGGGTTCGTCGAACGGCCATCCGGGCGACGGGCACCGGACGTCACCCGGCAACCGGGCACCCGCAGACTCGAAGCCATGACGGCCGTCCCGGTCGGTGTGCCGGCCGCGCCGGTGCTCCCCCCGGGCCGCACCGTCGAGCTCGCCGGTCGCGGAACGACGTTCGTGCGGGAGCTGGGCGACCCGGCGGCACCCGCCCTCGTGCTGCTCCACGGGTGGTGCGCGAACGCCGACCTCAACTGGTGGGCCGTGTTCGACGCCCTCGCCGCCGACCACCACGTCGTCGCGCTCGACCAACGGGGCCACAGCCGTGGCATCAGGGCCCCCCGGCCCTTCACCCTCGAGGACTGCGCCGACGACGTCGCCGCACTGGTCGACACGCTCGAGCTCGGGCCGGCCACGGTCGTCGGCTACTCGATGGGCGGGGCGGTGGCCCAGCTCGTCTGGCGGCGCCACCCCGCGCTCGTCCGGGCCCTCGTGCTCTGCGCCACCAGCCGGACCTTCAGCGGGCGGCCAAAGGAGCGCGGCCTCGAGTCGCTGATCGACGCGCTGGCTCCGAGCGTGCGCCTGCTGCCCCCGGCCGTGCGGGCCGAGGTCGCCATCCGCATCCTGTCCGGCCGCCGGAAGGACCACGACAGCTGGGCGTGGGCGGCGGCGTCCCTCCGGTCGCACGACTGGCTCCGGATCATGGAGGCCGGGCGCGCCACCCTCCGGTTCGACTCGAGGCCCTGGGCGGGCGACATCGACGTGCCCACCGCGGTGATCACCACCTCCGCCGACACCGTCGTCCCCCGCGACCGCCAGCTCGAGCTGGCAGCCGCCATCCCCGCCGCCACCACCACCGAGCTCGCCGGCGGCCACACCACCTGCGCCACTGCACCCGAGGCCTTCGCCGAGGTGCTGGTCGACGCCTGCCGGTCCGTCGCCCACCCCGAGATCCTGCGGCGCTCGGCCTGATGCGGGCAGGTGGTCCACCCACCGGTGGCGCGTCCCACGATCAGGCGTGAGCACTGCCCAGGGCCGCCTCCACCGCCGCCGCCGCCTCGACGACAGCAGCGCCGTACCGCCGGCCGGGTGAACGGCTCGTCCGCTCGACCGGCCCGGACACGCTGACGGCTGCCAGCAGCGAGCCGGCAACGTCGCGCACCGGCGCGCTCACCGAGGCCACGCCCGCCTCCCGCTCACCCACGCTCTCCACCCACCCCCCGCGAGCGCCCGCCGGTGCTCCGCCCCGGAGCACCCGGCCGGCCGAGCCGGCGTCGAGGGGCAACGAGGCACCGACAGGGACGATGGTCCGCAGCCCGTGGGGTGACTCGAGCGAGACGAGGCAGACCCGCCGGTCGCCGTCGCGCACGTAGAGCTGGGTGCTCTCGCCCGTCTCGTCCCTGAGCGCCTCGAGCACGGGGCGCGCCACCTCGGTGACAGGGAGGTCGGCCGCCGCCTCCCGACCCAGGCCGACGAGGCGCAGGCCCAGCGCGAACCGCCCGTCGGCGTCCCGACGGACGAGCCCGTGGACCTCCAGGGCGGCGGCCAGGCGGTGCGCCGTGGCGCGCGGCAGCCGGGTGGCCGTGGTCAGCCCGGAAAGGGCGAGCGGCCCCCGCTCCAACGCCTCGAGCACGACCACCGCCTTGTCGAGCACACCGACACCGCTTACACTTCGTTCCACGAACCAGGATGTTAGTCTCACATGATGAGACACGGCGGATCCGTCAGGGTCGCCGATGCGAGCGAGGTGGGGAGCAGATGGCGAGCGACAGCACCGGTGCGGCCGAGGCGAGGCCGAGGACGCTGAGCGAGAAGGTGTGGGACCGACACGTCGTGCGGTCCTCGGAGGGGGAGCCGGACCTCCTCTTCGTCGACCTGCACCTCGTGCACGAGGTCACCTCGCCGCAGGCCTTCGACGGGCTGCGGCTCGCGGGCCGGGGCGTGCGCCACCCGGAGCTCACCGTGGCCACGATGGACCACAACGTCCCCACGACCGACATCGACCAGCCGGTTGCGGACCTCATCTCGGCCAAGCAGATGGACACGCTCTCGGCCAACTGCGCCGAGTTCGGCATCACCCTGTACCCGATGGGCCACCCCGGCCAGGGCATCGTCCACATCATCGGCCCGGAGCAGGGCCTCACGCAGCCGGGCATGACGATCGTGTGCGGTGACAGCCACACCTCCACCCACGGCGCCTTCGGGGCCCTGGCCTTCGGCATCGGCACGAGCGAGGTCGAGCACGTCCTCGCCACCCAGACGCTCCCCCAGCAGCGACCCGGGACGATGGCGGTCACCGTCGAGGGCGAGCTGCCTGCGGGTGTGACCGCCAAGGACCTGATCCTCCACGTGATCGGCGAGATCGGCACCGGCGGGGGCGTCGGCTCGATCATCGAGTACCGCGGCAGCGCCATCCGCGCCCTCTCCATGGAGGGGCGGATGACCGTGTGCAACATGTCGATCGAAGCCGGGGCCAAGGCCGGCCTCATCGCCCCCGACGAGGTGACCTTCGCCTACCTCGAGGGGCGCCGCCACGCCCCGACCGGCGCGGACTGGGACGCCGCGGTGGCCGACTGGCGCACGCTCGTGACCGACGACGGCGCCACGTTCGACAAGGAGGTCGTGATCGACGCCTCCGGGCTGACACCCCACGTGTCGTGGGGCACGAACCCCGCGCAGGTGGCGCCGCTCGGCACGAACGTGCCCGACCCGGCGGCGATGGACGACCCTGCGGCCAGGGAGGCCGCCGAGCGGGCCCTGGTCTACATGGGGCTGCGGGCGGGGACGCCGCTGCGGGAGGTCCCGGTCGACACCGTGTTCATCGGGTCCTGCACGAACAGCCGCATCGAGGACCTCCGCGCCGCGGCCACCGTCGTGCGAGGTCGCGCCGTGAGGCCGGGGATGCGGGCGATGGTCGTGCCCGGTTCGTTCGCGGTGAAGGACCAGGCGGTGGCGGAGGGGCTCGACCAGGTGTTCACCGAGGCCGGCTTCGAGTGGCGCGAGCCGGGCTGCTCGATGTGCCTGGCCATGAACCCCGACAAGCTCAGCCCCGGCGAGCGGTCGGCGTCCACCAGCAACCGGAACTTCGAGGGGCGCCAGGGCAGGGGCGGCCGCACCCACCTCGTGTCGCCCGAGGTCGCGGCGGCCACCGCCATCGCCGGCACCTTCGCCGCACCCGCCGACCTGCCGGCCTGAACGGGTCGGAGAAGAGGAGAGGACGCGCCCATGGAACCGATCGTCGTGATCACCGGCACCGCCGTGCCCCTCGACCGCAGCGACGTCGACACCGACCAGATCATCCCGGCCGAGTGGCTGAAGCGGGTGGAGCGGACCGGCTTCGGCGCCGGGCTCTTCTCCTCCTGGCGGGAGGGCGACCGGGACTTCCCCCTCAACCGACCCGAGCACGCCGGCGCCACCATCCTCGTCGCGGGGCCGAACTTCGGCACTGGGTCGTCCCGGGAGCACGCGGTGTGGGCCCTCACCGACTACGGGTTCCGGGCGGTCATCTCCCCCCGGTTCGGCGACATCTTCCGCAACAACGCCACGAAGGCGGGGCTCGTGCCGGTCCTGGTCCCGGCGGACGTCGGGGCTGCGCTCATGGCGGCCGTGCAGGCCGACCCCGACCTGGAGATCACGGTGGACGTCGAGCGCCGGACGGTGTCCGCCCCCGCCGCCGGCATCGAGGCCGAGTTCCCGATGGACGACTTCACCCGCCACCGGCTGCTCGAGGGGCTCGACGACATCGGCCTCACCCTCCGCCACGAGGCAGACATCACCGCCTACGAGGCCAGGCGACCGACCTGGATGCCGGCCGCCGGCTGAGCGAGCACCACGCCGAAGGGGCGCATCGGGGCGCCTGGCGGCCAGGTCGCTGCGGGAGGCGCACGCCCAGGGTCGGCGCCCGACGACGTGCTGTGCGTCGAGCCGGTCCGATACCCCAGCCGCCGCCAGCCCAGCCTCGCCCGTCGCCGGCGCGCGTCACCACTGCCATCGAGCTCGGAGCTCGGAGCTCGGATTGGGTCTGCGCGTGCACCCGTTGCGCCGGGAACGGCTGCGGGTACGGTCGCCGACATGGCGCTCACCGCACGCTCCGAAGCCGCAGCCGAGGCCGCCGCCCCCGTCGGCGGCAGGCAGCTGGTGCGGGACCTCGACGAGCTGCCCTTCGACAACCGCTTCGTCGCCACCCTCCCGGCCGACGAGGAGCGCAGCCCCCGCCGACGGCAGGTGGCGGGGGCGGCCTACAGCTGGGTCGACCCGACGCCCGTGGCCGCGCCGAGGACCGTCGCCTGGTCGCCGGAGGTGGCGGCGCAGCTCGGGCTCGACCCGAGCGTGTGCGAGAGCGACGACTTCGCGCAGGTCTTCGCCGGGAACCGGGTGCCGGCCGGCGCCCAGCCCCATGCGCTCGCCTACGGCGGCCACCAGTTCGGCAGCTGGGCCGGCCAGCTCGGCGACGGCCGGGCCATCGCCCTCGGTGAGGTGGTCGACCGTGACGGCCAGCACCAGACCCTGCAGCTGAAGGGCGCAGGGCCGACCCCGTACTCCCGCACCGCCGACGGTCGGGCCGTCCTGCGGTCGTCGGTGCGCGAGTTCCTGTGCAGCGAGGCGATGCACCACCTCGGCATCCCGACCACCCGTGCCCTGTCGCTCGTCCTCACCGGTGACGCCGTCGTGCGGGACGTCCTCTACGACGGGAACCCGGCGCCCGAGCCAGGGGCTGTCGTCTGCAGGGTCGCACCGTCGTTCACCCGGTTCGGGAGCTTCCAGCTGCCCGCCTCGCGCGGCGACCTCGGCCTCTTGCGGCAGCTCGTGGAGGCCACCATCCGGTTCGACTTCCCCGAGCTCGACCACGGTTCGCTCGAGGAGCGGGTCGCGCGGTGGTTCCGCGAGGTCTGTGACCGCACCGCCGACCTCGTCGTCCACTGGATGCGGGTCGGCTTCGTGCACGGCGTCCTCAACACCGACAACATGTCGATCCTCGGCCTGACCATCGACTACGGCCCCTACGGCTGGCTCGAGGACTTCGATCCCGACTGGACGCCGAACACCACCGACGCCGCCGGCCGCCGGTACCGCTACGGCGCCCAGCCCCAGGTGGCGCAGTGGAACCTGCTCCAGCTGGCCACGGCCCTGGTGCCCCTGACCGACCAGCCCGAGCCCCTGCAGGAGGCGCTCGAGGCCTACGCCGAGCGCTACCACAGCGGCTTCCGGGCGATGGTGGTCGAGCGGCTCGGCTGGGGCGCGCCCCAGGAGGGCGACGACGAGCTGGCCGCCGCCGTGTTCGAGGTGCTGACGAGTGCCGAGCTCGACCAGGTGCTGTTCTTCCGCCAGCTCGCCCGGGTGCCCGTCGACCCGGGCACGTCGGACGACGACCTCCTCGCACCCCTCACCGACGCCTGGTACCGGCCGGAGCAGTGCACGGGGGAGGTCCGGGCTGCAGCGGTGGCATGGCTGCGGGCGTGGGGGCGCCGCGCCGTCGATGGCGGGCTCGCCGACGACGAGCGGCTGGCACGGATGGACGCGGTGAACCCCCGCTTCGTGCTCCGGAACTCCCTGGCCCAGGAGGCGATCGACGCCGCCGAGCAGGGCGACCCGTCGCTGGTGCTCGAGCTGCTCGACGTGCTGCGCCGCCCCTACGACGAGCAGCCCGGGCGCGAGCGCTTCAGCGCCCGCCGCCCCGAGTGGGCCCGCCACCGGGTGGGCTGCTCGATGCTGTCGTGCAGCTCCTGACGCCGCCCGCCCGTCCGAGGTCCGGTAGCGACCGAGCCACCTCCACACTGGTCCGGTGACGATGCAGGTGCTGGTGACGGGGGCGACGGGCTACATCGGCGGCCGCCTCGTGCCGGAGCTGCTGGCTGCGGGCCACCAGGTGCGCTGCGTCGCCAGGACCCCGGCCAAGCTCGACGCCCTGCCGTGGCGGGACGAGGTCGAGGTGGTGAAGGCCGACGCCGACGACGGCGAGTCGCTGCGTGCCGCCATGGAGGGCTGCGACGCCGCCTACTACCTGCTGCACTCGATGGGCACGAGCGGCGACGAGGCCTTCGCCGACCGGGACCGCCGGCTGGCCGAGACGTTCAGGGACGCAGCGGCAGCCGCCGGGCTCCGCCAGCTCGTCTACCTCGGTGGCCTCGGGGTCGATGACGACCCGTCGCTCTCCCCGCACCTCGCCTCCCGCCACGAGGTGGGTCGGGTCCTCGCCGCCGGGCCGGTGCCGGTGACCGAGCTCCGGGCGGCGATCATCATCGGCTCGGGCAGCGCCAGCTTCGAGATGCTCCGCCACCTCACCGACGTGCTGCCGGTGATGGTCGCCCCCAGGTGGGTGCGGACGTGCTGCCAGCCCATCGCCATCCGCGACGTGCTCGTGTACCTGGCAGGCGTCCTCGGCAACGAGGCGGCGATGGGGCGGGTGCTCGAGATCGGTGGACCCGACATCTCCACCTACAACGGCCTGATGGACGTCTACGCCGAGGTGGCGGGGCTGAAGCGGCGCCGGGTCATCCCCGTGCCGCTCCTCACCCCGAGCCTGTCGTCCCACTGGATCGGCCTGGTCACGCCGATCCCCACCGGCCTCGCCCGGCCGCTGGTGGAGAGCCTCGTGAACGAGGTGGTCGTCCGCGACCACGCCATCGACGACGTCGTCCCCCACCGCCCACTGCCGTTCCGAGAGGCCATCGAGGTGGCCCTCGAGCGCATGCGCGAGCTCGAGGTGGCGACCACGTGGGCCGGGGCCGAGCTGGCCGGGCGCTCCCCCGCCGACCCGATGCCGTCCGACCCCGACTGGTCGGGCGGGGTCGTCCTCACCGACGTCAAGCACGTCCACACCGCCGCCCCTCCGTCGGCCGTCTACGCCACCGTCACCGGCATCGGCGGCACCCGGGGCTGGTACGTGACCGAGCTCCTGTGGAGCGTCCGCGGCCTGCTGGACAAGCTCGTCGGCGGTCCAGGCATGCGCCGGGGGCGACGCCACCCCGACCACCTGCGGGTGGGCGACCCCGTCGACTTCTGGCGGGTGGAGGAGCTCGTCCCCGACAGGCTCATGCGCCTCCGGGCCGAGATGGTGGTGCCCGGCCGGGCCTGGCTGGAGTACTCCATCGAGCCGGAGGGCAGCGGGAGCCGGCTCCTCCAGTCGGCCCGGTTCCACCCGAGGGGGCTGTGGGGCCGGCTCTACTGGTACTCGCTGCTGCCGTTCCACGCGCTGATCTTCGGGCGCCTCGCCGCCCGCCTGGCCGCCGCCGCCGAAGGCCGGGACCTGCCGACCGGTCCCGTCGGCGAGGCCATCCGCCGCCGCTCCGCCTGACCCATCGACGTGAGGCCCCCGAGCTGGCGGTTGCGTCGGGGGCCTGGCCCCCGAGCTGACCGCCAGCTCGGTGACCTCTGCGAAGTGGCGGTTGGAACAGGGGCCTGGGGGCCGACCTGACCGCCAGTTCGAGCGCCCTCCCGAACCGGCGGTTGGAACAGGGGCCTGGGGGCCGAGCTGACCGCCAGTTCGCCGAGGCATCCGAACTGGCGGTTGGAATGGGGGTCGGGGGACCGAGCTGACCGCCAGTTCGAACGCCGTTCCGAACTGGCGGTTGGATCCGGGGCCTGGGGGCGGACCTGACCGCCAGTTCGATGGCCTCTGCGAGCTGGCGGTTGGACAGGGGCCTGGGAGCCGATCCGACCGCCAGCTCGGCGGGGGCGTCCTGCTCCGGAGGCTCAGTCGGCGGCGGACCGCAGGCGGTCGACGGCGCCGGCGACGGCTCGGAGGGACGCCGTGGTGATGCTCGGGTCGGTCCCCACCCCCCACCGGATGCCGTCCTCGCCACGGGCCTCGACGTAGGCCACGGCGCTGGCGTCGGCGCCGGCGGTGACCGCGTGCTCGGAGTAGTCGACCACCTCGACGTCGATGCCCAGGTCGCTCTGGATGGCGTGTACGAAGGCGGCGATCGGCCCGTTGCCGCGCCCGCTCACCGTGCGGTGGTCGCCGTCGACGAGCAGCTGGGCGGTGACGGTCGTCCCGGCGTCACCGGTGGTCATCTCGTGCGAGAGCAGCCGGATCCCCGGCTCCTCCGGGAGGTACTCCCGCTGGAACGTCGACCACAGCTCGGTCGGGGAGATCTCGGTGCCGGTGTCCTCGGTGATGGTCTGGATGGTCCGGGACAGCTCGATCTGGAGCCGGCGCGGGAGGTCGAGCCCGTGCTCCGCCTTCATGATGTAGGCGACGCCGCCCTTGCCCGACTGGCTGTTCACCCGGATGACCGACTCGTAGCTGCGACCGACGTGCTTCGGGTCGATGGGCAGGTAGGGGACCTCCCACACGTCGTAGTCGTCGGCCAGCGCCTCCATCCCCTTCTTGATCGCGTCCTGGTGCGAGCCGGAGAACGCCGTGTACACGAGGTCGCCCACGTAGGGGTGACGGGGGTGCACCGGCAGGCGGTTGCAGTACTCGGCGGTGCGGCGCAGGGCATCGATGTCGCTGAGGTCGAGCTCGGGGTCCACCCCCTGGCTGAACAGGTTGAGGGCCAGCGTGACCACGTCGACGTTGCCGGTCCGCTCACCGTTGCCGAACAGCGTCCCCTCCACCCGGTCGGCGCCGGCCATCACCCCCAGCTCGGCGGCGGCGACGGCCGTGCCACGGTCGTTGTGCGGGTGCAGGCTCACCAGGACCTTGTCCCGGGACGGGACGTTGCGGCAGAACCACTCGATGGCGTCGGCGTAGATGTTGGGCGTGTACATCTCGACGGTGGCCGGCAGGTTCAACACGAGCCTGCGGTCGACCTCGGGCTCGACCACGTCCATCACCGCTGCGCAGATCTCCACCGCGTAGTCGAGCTCGGTGCCGGTGAAGCTCTCTGGGGAGTACTCGTAGCGCACCTCGGTCCCGGGCAGGCGGTCCTCCAGCTTCCGGCACAGCCGGGCGGCGTCGACCGCGACCTGGGTGACCCCGGCCCTGTCGAGCCCGAACACGACCCGGCGCTGGAGGACCGAGGTCGAGTTGTAGAAGTGCACGATCGCCCGGGGGGCCCCGACGAGCACCTCGTAGGTGCGCTCGATGAGCTCGGGCCGGCACTGGGTGAGCACCTGGATGGTGACGTCGTCGGGGATCAGGTCGTCCTCGACGAGGCGTCGCACGAAGTCGAAGTCGGGTTGCGACGCCGAGGGGAAGCCGACCTCGATCTCCTTGAAGCCCATGGCGACGATGGTCTCGAACATCTTGAGCTTCCGGGCCGGGTCCATCGGGTCGATGAGGGCCTGGTTGCCGTCGCGCAGGTCGACCGAGCACCACTGGGGCGCCTTGGTCAGCTGGCGGTTCGGCCACGCCCGGTCCGGGAGCTCGAGGGGCAGCGGCCGGAACGGCACGTACTTGTCGAACGGCATCGTCTTCGGCTTGCTCGCCTCGGGGGCCATTGGAAGCTCGCTTCGGGTCTCGGGCCCGGGCGCTCCTCGCTCGGGCAAAGAAAAACCTCCTGGCCGGGAGGCGCAGGAGGCGGACGGGCGAGCACCGGGAGGTGCTCGCCTCAGAGAAGGAGGAGGACGGGGGTGGGGCGGTGCTCGTGCACCTCCCCATCTAGCCAGCAGCCGGCCGCCCCGTCAAGGGCGACCGGCACGGGACGGACCCCGACGAGGCGTTCCGGGGGCCGGGGTAGGGTGCCGGCCGCACCAGCGAGCGGAGGGGACCGCGATGAAGCGACCGTCGTTGTGGAAGCGCCTGGCGCTCTCGGTGGTGGCCGGGACGGCTGTCGCCGTGGTGGTGCGAGCGCTGCTCGGGCGCAGCGCCGCGGCGCCGGCGGTGCCCGCACCGAGCACCGAGTGGCCCCCGCTCCCCGACCTGGCCGCCGGCCCGACGGGCGCACCGGCCGCCACCCCCGTGTCGCAGGAGCCGGCTGCCGCTGCGCCCGTCGCAGACTCGCCCGGGCTGGGAGGACCAGCGCCCTCTTCCCCCACCGCTCCTCGATCGGGAGCGGCGGCGGCGCCCGTCGTCATCGCCCCACCGACCGCTGTCGACGCGCCGGCACCCGCCGAGCGCCCGCGGGCGACCTCCGAGCCCCCCCTCGGGACGGCTCCCGACCTCGGAGCGGCCGCCGACGACACCGGCCCGATCGCCGGGCTGTCTGATGCGGT
>CADCSY010000132.1 GCA_902805555.1 uncultured Acidimicrobiales bacterium
GGAGGAGCTCGACCGGGTCGTGCCGGCCATCGCCGCCCTGCGCGCCCGGTTCGACGTGCCGCTCTCGGTCGACACGTGGCGGGCGTCGGTGGCGACCGCCGCCTACGCCACCGGCGCCGTGGTCGGCAACGACATCAGCGGCTTCGCCGACCCGGGCTACCTGCCGGCGGCCGCCGCCGCCGGCGCCGCCGTCGTCGCCACCCACATCCGCCTGGGCCCTCGGATCGCCGATCCCCAGCCCGTCTACGCCGACGTGGTGGCCGACGTCGCCACCTTCCTCACCGAACGGGTCGAGCAGGCCCGGGCCGCCGGCATCCCGAGCGGGCGCATCGTCCTCGACGCCGGCCTCGACCTCGGCAAGACGTGGCAGCAGTCGCTCACCCTGCTGCGGCGCTCCTCGGTGCTCGCCGCGCTCGGCCACCCGCTGCTCCTGTCCGCCTCGAACAAGACGTTCCTCGGCGCGCTGCTCGGCCTCCCGATCGAGGACCGGCGGGCCGCCAGCCACGCCGCCCACGCCATCGGCATCGTCGAGGGTTGCCGCATCCTGCGGGCCCACGACGTCCGGGGGGCCCGTCGCACCGCCGACGTCCTGGCCGCCGTGCTCGAGCGTCGTGCGGAGGTGCCGGCATGACCGTCGGGGTGCTACCTGCCTACCTGGTGAAGGGTGACGACGCCGTGCTGCGAGCAGAGGCCGTGCGGGCGCTGCTCGACGACCTCGTCGGCGAGGCCGACCGCTCGCTGGTGGTCGAGGAGTTCGACCTGCCACCCGACGACCCCGACACGGCGGCGCCCGTCGACGCCGCCAGGACGCCGCCGTTCCTCACCGACCGCCGGGTCGTGGTGGTGCGCGACATCGGGGCGTACCCGACCGCGGGGCTGCAGCCGCTCCTCGCCTACCTCGGCGACCCGTCTCCCACGGCCGCCGTCGTCCTCGTGGCCGGCGACCGTGCCACGCCCGCCCCCGTCGCCAAGGCGGTCAAGGAGGTGGGCCGGGTCATCGACGCCAGCGCCCCCCGCAACGCCAAGGCGCGGGCGCCCTGGCTCAAGGAGCACCTGGCGGGGGCTCCGGTGCGACTGGAGGCAGGTGCGGTCGACCTCGTCGACCGGCACCTCGGCGAGGACCTCGGGCGCCTCGAGAACCTCCTCGCCGCGCTCGCCGCCGCCTACGGGACGGGGGCCAAGGTCAGGATCGAGGAGGTCCGTCCGTTCCTCGGCGAGGCGGGGGCGGTCCCGCCCTGGGAGCTCACCGACGCCATCGACCGGGGGCGGACCGACGTGGCGCTGGCCGCGCTGCGCCGGATGCTGTCGGCCGGCGAGCGGCACCCGCTCGTGGTCGTGGCCACCCTCCACGGCCACTTCGGGCGGATGCTCCGCCTCGACGGCTCAGGTGCGACCGGTGCCGACTCCGCTGCCGCGGCGCTCGGGGTGAAGAAGGGCGGCTCGACGTTCCCGGCCAAGAAGGCGTTCGACCAGGGTCGCAAGCTCGGCCACGACGGGGTGGCCAAGGCGATCCGGCTGCTGGCCGACGCCGACCTCGACCTGAAGGGTGCGTCGGGACTCGACGAGGGGATCGTGCTCGACGTGCTCGTCGCCCGACTGTGCCGGCTGGCCCCCCGGACCCGCTGACGCCCGACCACGGGCTGACGCCGACCGCGCCTGCCGCCGCACCTCGGCTGTTGCCGTTCTGGGGCTGTCGCCGTTCAGGGGCTGACGTCGGACCGGCGCTGACGTCGGACTGGGGCTGACGCCCGGACGGCGGTGGGTCAGCCCTCGGCCGCTGCGCCCAGCCTGGCCAGCCGCTTGGCCAGACGGCTCTTGCGGCGGGAGGCGGCGTTGCGGTGGATGACGCCCTTGGCCGCCGCCTTGTCGATCTTCTTCATGGCCTCGCGCTGGGCGGCAGGAGCGTTCTCGGCGCCCGACTCGACGGCCGTCACCGCGTTCTTGACCCGGGTCCTCACCTCGGCACGGACCGCCTTGTTGCGCAGGCGCGCCTTCTCGTTGGTCCGGTTGCGCTTGATCTGGCTCTTGATGTTTGCCACGGGTGACGACCACGACTTCCAGGCTGGGAACGGAACCGTGCGAGGCTACCAGCGGGTTCCCGCAGGTCACCAGTCGTCGTGGGGGCGGCCCGCCGGGTGCGGGCGTCGCTACGCTCGCAACCCTGCCGTGCGGCGTGGCGCGCCCGCGGCTCCTGATCTCCGCCGGCGACCCTGCCGCCGCCCCGTCCCCTCAACCTGCCCCGAGGCCCCGTGCTCGACATCACCACCAGCCGCTGCCTCAGCATCATCGCCCACATCGACCACGGGAAGAGCACGCTCGCCGACCGGATCCTCGAGATCACCGGTGCCGTCCAGCTCCGGGACATGAAGGCGCAGTACCTCGACTCGATGGACATCGAGCGGGAGCGGGGCATCACCATCAAGGCGCAGAACGTGCGGGTGCCGTGGAAGGGCAACACCCTCCACCTCGTCGACACGCCCGGCCACGTCGACTTCGGGTACGAGGTGAGCCGCTCGCTGGCTGCCTGCGAGGGCGTCATCCTCCTCGTCGACGCGGCCCAGGGCATCGAGGCGCAGACGTTGGCCAACTGCTACCTCGCCCTCGAGAACGACCTCGAGATCGTCGCCGCCCTCAACAAGATCGACCTCCCGGCCGCCGAGCCCGAGCGCTACGCGGCGGAGATCGAGCGGGTGCTCGGCATCCCGGCGGACGACATCCTCCGCATCAGCGCCAAGACCGGCGAGGGCGTCGGTGAGCTCCTCGACGCCGTCGTCGAGCGCATCCCCCACCCGGTGGGTGACCCCGACGCCGCGCTGCAGGCGCTGATCTTCGACTCCTCCTTCGACCAGTACCGGGGCGTGGTCTCCTCGATCCGGGTCGTCAACGGCACGCTCCGCACCGGTGACAAGCTCCGCTTCATGCAGGCCGGGGCCACCCACGAGGCCGACGAGATCGGGGTCCGGGCGCCGGTGCCGACACCGGTGGACGTGCTCGGCCCCGGTGAGGTCGGCTACCTCATCGCCGGCATCAAGGACGTGGGTGAGGCCCGCTCGGGTGAGACCGTCACCTCGGCGTCCAAGCCCGCGCCCGAGCCCCTCGAGGGCTACCTCGACCCCAAGCCCATGGTCTTCTGCGGCATCTTCCCGGTCGACGGCGACGAGTTCGAGGACCTGCGGGAGGCGCTCGAGAAGCTGCGGCTCAACGACGCCTCGTTCACCTACGAGCCCGAGTCCTCGGGGGCACTCGGGTTCGGCTTCCGGTGCGGGTTCCTCGGGCTGCTCCACATGGAGATCGTGCGCGAGCGCCTCGAGCGAGAGTTCGGGCTGACCCTGATCGCCACCGCGCCGTCGGTGGGCTACATCGTGCTGAACGCCAACGGCGAGCGCTTCGAGATCGACAACCCGGCCGACATGCCCCCGGCTGCGGAGGTGGAGGCGATCGAGGAGCCCTTCCTGCGCCTGACGATCCTCACCCCGACCGACTACACGGGCACCCTCATGGAGCTGTGCCAGGAGCGGCGGGGCGAGATGGAGAAGATGGAGTACCTGAGCCCGGAGCGCCTCGAGCTCGTGTACCGGATGCCACTCGGCGAGGTCGTCGTCGACTTCTTCGACCAGATGAAGAGCCGGACGAAGGGCTACGCCAGCCTCGACTACGAGCCCGCCGGCTACGCCCCGTCGAACCTCGTGAAGGTCGACATCATGTTGAACTCGGTCCCGGTGGACGCCTTCTCCACCATCGTCCACCGGGACAAGGCCTACGACTACGGCCGGCGGATGGCCGAGAAGCTGCGCGAGCTCATCCCCCGCCAGATGTTCGACGTGCCCATCCAGGCGGCGATCGGGGCCAGGATCATCGCCCGCACGACGGTGAAGGCCAAGCGCAAGGACGTCCTCGCCAAGTGCTACGGCGGCGACATCACCCGCAAGCGCAAGCTCCTCGAGAAGCAGAAGGAGGGCAAGAAGAAGATGAAGAACATCGGGCGGGTCGAGGTCCCCCAGGAGGCGTTCGTCTCAGCCCTCCGCCTCGACGACTGATCGACGTGCGCCGGCTCAGCCGGTGAGCTCGTCCTCGAACTCGTCGCGACAGGCCGTCTGCTCCTCGGTGGTGCCGGCGTCCTCCAGGCACTCGGAGAGGTCGCCGATCTCGTCGCTGTTCTCGGCGAGGAAGTTGCCGACGAACGCTGCGATGAGGCCACCCACCAGCACGGCGACGAGCCCGAGGACCAGGCCCGCCGTGGCCTGGCCGCGGTTGGTCGCCTCCCTCCTGGCCGCCTTCTTCCGGCCGAGGTAGCCGAGCACTGCGGCCACGATGCCGAGCAGGATGCCGAGCGGGAAGAACAGGACGCTGAGGACCACGGCGATGATCCCGAGCACGAGGGCGGCGGTGCCCATGCCGTTCTTCGGCGGTGCGCCGTAGGGCTGGCCGTACGGCTGGCTGTACGGCGGCTGGCCCTGGCTGGGCTCGGACCACGCACCCCCGGGCGGGGGGCCGTCTCCGCCACCCGGCGCCTGGTAGGGGGCTCCGCCCTGGTCGGGGCGGTCGTGCGGTGGCTGGTCGCTCACGTGTCCTCCGTGTCCTCGGGGATCGAGTCCCCGGGTGGTCGGGTCCTCGCGTGGTCGGTCCTGGCCGTCGCTGCGACCACGTCCATCTTCGTCGCTGCGGCCACGCAAGTGTTGGACCTCGGAAAGAGCCGCCGGCGCCCGCAGCTCGGTCCGCCCCGATCTCTCGCAGGGGGGCCGCCCGGGGCAGGGTGGTTCGATGTCCACCACGGTGCTCTGGTTCCGCCGCGACCTCCGCCTGGCCGACCACCCGGCTCTCCTCGCCGCCCTCGCCGCGGCCGACGAGGTCGTGCCGCTGTTCGTCCTCGACCCGGCCCTGCTCGGCCCGGCCGTGGCCCCCCGCACCGCCTTCCTCTTCGGGTGCCTGGACCACCTGGCGGCCCGCACCGACGGCGCCCTCGTGCTCCGCTCGGGGGACCCGGTGGTCGAGGTGCCCCGGCTGGCGGCCGAGGTCGGGGCGGAGGCCGTCCACGTCACCGCCGACTTCGGCCCGTACGGCCACCGCCGCGACGAGGCGGTGGCGGCGGCGCTGGCGGACCAGGGGGCCAGCCTGGTGCGCGAGGGCACCCCGTACGTGACCGCACCCGGCTCGGTGACCACCGGCAGCGGCACGTCGTTCAAGGTGTTCACGCCCTACTTCAAGGCGTGGGAGCGGGTCCCGGTCGACGCGCCGGCGCCAGCCCCGGAGCGTCCTCGGTGGGTCACGGGCGTCACCGGGGTGGACCTCCCGCCGGCGCCCGACCTCGCCGGCTCCCGCATCCTCGAGCCGGGGGAGGAGGCGGCGACCCGCCGGCTGGACCGCTTCGTGGACGAGGCGCTCGAGCGCTACGGGGAGGACCGGGACAGCCCCGCCGCCGAGGGCACGAGCCGGCTGAGCGTCGACCTCAAGTACGGGACGGTCCACCCTCGCCAGCTGCTGGCCAGGGCGGGGAGGGGGCCCGGGGGTGACCGGTTCCGCTTCGAGCTCGCGTGGCGCGACTTCTACGCCACCATCCTCTTCGAGCAACCGGAGACCGCTCGCCACCCGCTGCGCACCGAGATGGACGCCATCGAGGTGGACGAGGGCCCCGCAGCCGACGAGCGCTTCCGGGCGTGGGCCGAGGGCCGCACCGGCTACCCGATCGTCGACGCCGGGATGCGCCAGCTCCTCGGGGAGGCCTACGTGCACAACCGGGTGCGGATGATCGTCGCCAGCTTCCTCGTGAAGGACCTCCACCTCGACTGGCGACGGGGGGCTCGTCACTTCATGCGCCACCTCCAGGACGGGGACCTGGCGTCGAACAACCACGGTTGGCAGTGGGTGGCGGGCACCGGCACCGACGCCGCTCCCTACTTCCGGGTGTTCAACCCGGTCACGCAGGGCAAGCGCTTCGACCCGGAGGGCGCCTACATCAGGCGCTGGGTGCCGGAGCTGGCCGGTCTCGAGGGTGCGGCGGTGCACGAGCCGTGGAAGGCCGGCGGCGGCGAGCAGGGCCAGCTCTTCGCCGGCTACCCCCCGCCGATCGTCGACCACGCCGTGGAGCGGGCCGAGGCGCTCCGCCGCTACGAGGTCCTCCGGGCGACGTGAGGGGCCGGCGCCGGGCTGGCGGGACGCAGGGGTCGTGCCGGCTCCGGGTTGGCGCTCGGTAGCATCGAGCGCCAACGACGACGCCGGAGACCAGGACGTGGACGAGCGCAAAGCGGCGATCCTCCGCAGTGTCGTGGAGGAGTACATCGAGACCGCCCAGCCGGTGGGTTCGGGCCGCGTCGCCCGGACCTCGGGGCTGGCGGTCTCGCCGGCGACCGTGCGCAACGAGATGACCGCCCTCGAGTCCGAGGGGTACCTGCGCCAGCCCCACACCAGCGCGGGGAGGGTCCCCACCGACAAGGGCTACCGCTTCTTCGTCGACGGGATCGCCGAGCCGGGCACGCTCGGCGTCGGCCAGCGCCAGCAGGTGCGGTCGTTCTTCGCGTCGGCCCACGGCGCCCTGGAGGAGATGCTCCAGGACACGAGCCGGCTCCTGTCGAGCCTCACCGACAACGCAGCGGTCGTGGTGGGCCGGGCGCACGAGGAGGCGGGGATCCGCTCGGTGCAGCTCGTCGGGCTCGGGTCCGGCACCGCCCTGGTGGTCGCGGTGCTGGCGAACGGCGTGGTGGAGAAGGCGACGCTGGAGCTGGGTGACGACGTCGGCGACGAGCGCACGGGCGCCGCCTCGGTCCACCTCTCCGCCCACCTCCTCGGCACCACCCTCGGCCGGGCGACGTGCCTGCCCGAGACGGGTGACCCCGCGGTCGACGACATCTGCCGGGCCGCCGTCGCCGCCCTCCAGGGCGCCCACGAGGACGAGGTCGAACAGGTCTACGTGGGTGGCGCGGCCAAGGTGGCGGCCGCCTTCGACGCCGTGGAGAGCGTCCGTCGCGTCCTGTCGACCCTCGAGCAGCAGTACGTCGTGGTGAGCCTCCTGCAGGACGTGCTCGACCGCGGCCTGTCGGTGGCGATCGGTGCCGAGCACGGCTTCGAGCCGCTCTCGGAGTGCTCGATCATCGTCGCCCCGTTCGAGGTCGAGGGCGAGCAGGCCGGCGCCATCGGCGTCCTCGGCCCCACCCGGATGCACTACCCGGAGGCGCTCGCAGCCGTCGGGCTCGTGAGCCGTCGCCTCGGCGAGCGCCTGAGCGAGGGCTGACGTGGCCACCGACTACTACGAGCTCCTGGGCGTGTCGCGCACCGCGTCGGCCGAGGAGCTGAAGCGGGCCTACCGCCGCCTCGCCCGCGAGCTCCACCCCGACACCAACGACGACCCCACCGCCGAGGACCGGTTCAAGGAGGTCGGCCTCGCCTACGAGGTCCTCAGCGACCCGGCCCGTCGCCGCCGCTACGACCAGCTCGGTCCCGAGGGGGCGGCCAGGGGCACGGGTGGCGACCCGTTCGCCGGGTTCGGCAGGGGCGCAGGCGGCGGCTTCGGGGACATCTTCGACACGATCTTCGGCGGTGCCGGGGGCGGCGGGCCCTTCGGCGGGGGCCGAGGCCAGAGCGGCCCGCCCCGGGGCGCCGACATGGAGATGTCGGTGCAGATCTCCTTCGAGGAGGCGGTCTTCGGCGTGGCCAGGGAGGTCAGCCTGCGGGCGCCGGTCCGCTGCGGCACCTGCGAGGGCTCCGGGGCCAAGCCCGGCACCTCGCCCGTCACCTGCAGCGAGTGCGACGGGGCCGGCCAGGTGCAGCGGGTGCGCCAGTCGATCCTCGGCCAGATGGTGACCGCCGGACCCTGCCCGCGGTGCGGCGGCATCGGCCAGACCGTCCCCGACCCGTGTCAGGACTGCCGGGGGGAGGGCCGCCGCACCGAGGAGCGCTCGTACACCGTCGACATCCCCGCCGGCGTCGACCAGGGCAACACCCTGCGCCTCTCCGGCCGGGGCGCAGCCGGCCCTCGGGGCGGGCCGAACGGCGACCTGTACGTCCACGTCGGCGTGCGGCCCTCCGACCGGTTCACCCGGGACGGCCTCGACCTCGTCCACGAGCTGCACCTGCCCATGACCCAGGCGGCGCTCGGCGTGCACGTCCCGTTCGAGACGCTCGACGGCGAGGAGGACCTCGTCGTCCCCGCCGGCACCCAGAACGGTCGGGTGTTCCGGCTCCGGGGACGTGGCGTGCCCCGGGTCGACGGCCGGGCCAGGGGCGACCTGCTCGTGGAGGTGGTCGTCGACACCCCCGCCGACCTCGATCGCGACGAGGAGGAGCTGCTGCGCCGGCTCGCCGCGCTGCGGGGTGAGGAGGTGGCGCCCGCCGACACCGGGCTCCTCTCCCGGATCAGGAGCGCGTTCAAGTAGCCGGCACCGGCCCTCCGGGACCCGCCGGTGAGGGCGCGGCCTCCCACGCCTTTGTGGCCGACCTCGGCGACCCGGTCCTCGACGACGACGACCGCCACCACCTGGCCAGGGTCCTCCGGCTCCGCCCCGGCGAGGTGGTCACCGTGGCCGACGGCCGGGGTGGGTGGCGGCGCTGCCTGCTCGGCCCCGGCGGGCGCCTCGACACCGACGGCGAGGTCGTGCACGAGCCGCCGCCGGACCCGCCGGTCACCGTCGCCTTCGCCCTCACCAAGGGCGAGCGCCCCGAGCTCGCCGTCCAGAAGCTGACCGAGCTCGGCGTCGACCGGATCGTCCCGTTCCCCGCCAGCCGGTCGGTGGCGGTGTGGGAGGGGGAGCGGGCGCTGCGCCACCTCGCCCGCCTCCGCAGGGTGGCCAGGGAGGCGGCGGTGCAGAGCCGGCGGGCCCGGCTGCCCGAGGTGGCCGACCTGTCGCCGCTCGCCCCGCTCCTGGAGGAGCCCGGGGCGGCGATCGCCGACCCGGCAGGTCGGCCGCCCTCGCTGGCCAGGCCCACGATCGTCGTCGGCCCCGAGGGTGGCTTCACGGACGAGGAGCGCAGCCTGGCTCGGGACCTGGTCCGGCTCGGACCCAACGTGCTGCGGGCGGAGACTGCGGCCATGGCCGCCGGCGCCCTGCTCGTGGCGCTCCGGGAGGGCGTGGCGCGACCCCTCTGAGCGGCGGGCGGCGGGACGTGCGAGCACCGCGACGGCGGGGGCCTCGAACGCGCTGGGTGGTGGTGAGCAGCGGCGGCCGGGCATGATGGTGGCATGAACGAAGCACCCGACGTCGAGGCCATCGATTCCGGCTACGCCCGGCGGGTGGGTGCGCGACTGCGGGCCATCCGCAAGCAGAAGCGGTTGTCGCTCCAGGAGGTCGAGTCGTCCTCGGGGCAGGAGTTCAAGGCCTCGGTCCTCGGGGCCTACGAGCGGGGGGAGCGGGCCATCTCGGTCCCCCGCCTGCAACGGCTGGCAGCCAGCTACAACGTCCCCGTCGACCAGCTCCTACCGCGCGACGGCGTGCCCGAGCGTGCTCCCGACGTGATCGACCTCGACGCGCCGGCCCCGGAGCCCGACGACGGCCCGCTCGCCCTGGTGATCGAGCTGCGGCGCATCGAGGAGCTCGAGGAGCCGGAGCGGAGCCTCCTCCGGCGGTACCTGGAGATGATCCAGGTCCAGCGTGGTGACTTCAACGGACGGGTCCTCACGGTGCGGAGGGACGACCTCCGTGCCATCGCCTGCCTCCTCGGCGCAGAGCCGGACCACGCCCGCCGCCGCCTGGCCGAGCTCGGCCTGCGGGTCTCGGCCTGACCGGCCGCCGCACCCGGCGCAGCGTCGTGGGCTCGGCGCCCGCCCCAGGGCCGGAGGCGTCGTTCGGCGCCTACGTCCACGTGCCGTTCTGCCTGGCCCGCTGCCACTACTGCGCGTTCGCGACCTGGGACGACCGCCCCCACCTGATCGAGGCGTACGCGGCGGCCGTGGTGGCCGAGGTCGAGGCCGCGGTGGCGGCGGGGCTGCCCCGCGCGACCTCGGCGTTCTTCGGCGGCGGCACGCCCTCGCTCCTCGACGCCGGCCAGCTCGGTGCCATCGTCAGGGCCATCCCGCTCGCTCCGGGCGCGGAGGTCAGCGTCGAGTGCAACCCCGACACGGTCGACGTCGACCTGCTCCGGGGGTACCGGGGGGCCGGCGTCACCCGCATCTCGCTCGGGGTCCAGTCGATGGTGCCCCACGTGCTCGGCGCCCTCGGCCGGACCCACGACCCGGACAACGTGGCCCGTGCCGTCGAGGCCATCGGGGCGGCCGGGTTCGGGACCTGGAACATGGACCTGATCTACGGCGCGGTGGGCGAGTCGCTGGCGGACTGGGAGGCGACCCTGGCCGCCGCCCTCGAGCTCCAGCCGCCCCACGTCAGCGCCTACGGCCTCACCGTCGAGGCGGGCACGCCCTTGGCGGCCGACCCGGCTCGCCACCCCGACGACGACGACGAGGCCGACAAGTACCTCCTGGCCGACGCGGCACTGGGGGGAGCGGGCCTGGCTGCGTACGAGGTGTCGAACTGGGCCCGGCCGGGCCACGAGTGCCGCCACAACCTCCTCTACTGGGGCCAGGGGGACTACCGCGGCTTCGGCTGCGCCGCCCACTCGCACGAGGCGGGCCGCCGTTGGTGGAACGTGCGGACCCCCGAGCGCTACCTCGCCCTCGTCGCCGCCGGAGAGCCGACGGTCGCCGCCGACGAGCACCTCGAGCCCGAGGACCGGCGCATCGAAGGGCTGCAGCTGGCGCTGCGGACGAGGGACGGGGTGCCCGCCGAGGCGGTTCCCGACGACGACGACCTGGAGGGCCTCGTCGAGCGGCATGACGGGAGGGCGACCCTCACCCTCACCGGTCGCCTGCTCGCCAACGAGGTCGCCGTCCGCCTTCGGTAGGGCCGGTTCAGCCGGGTCGGACGACGACCTCCCGGCCGTCAGCGGTGGTGACGGCGATCACGTCGCAGCCGCCCCGCTCCCGGCGGGACATCGCGGTCACCGCAGAGGGCGTCCGGCCCAGCGGCTCGGCGGTGACGACCTCGCCGCCTGCGGACCATGCGCGGAACGTCCAGACCGAGCCGTCGGCCGGTCGGACAACCGATGGCGTCGGCGTGCCGTCGCAGTCCCAGTCACCGACGAGGACGATCTCCCCGGGAGCGCCGATGGCGTAGCTGCTCCCCCCGTGCTCGAGGACGGCGGCTGCCGTGGTCGA
>CADCSY010000133.1 GCA_902805555.1 uncultured Acidimicrobiales bacterium
GACCACCTCGTCGCCCTCGTCAGGCGGCAGCCCGTCGCTCATGCCGGCCGCCCCTGGCCTGCGGCCGGGCCGCTCGGGCCACGCTCGCTCCGCTCGCTCATGCTGTCCGCTCCTCGCTCCGCTCGCTCATATGTCGAGGAACCTCACGTCCTTGGCGTTGGTGGTGATGAAGTTCTTGCGGACGGAGACGTCCTCGCCCATGAGGATGCTCATCACGTCGTCGGCGATGGCGGCCTGCTCGAACGACACCTGGAGCAGGGTCCGGCGGGTGGGGTCCATGGTGGTGTCGCCCAGCTCGCGCCAGTCCATCTCGCCGAGGCCCTTGAGCCGCTGGAACTCGAACTTGCGCCCCTCGTGCTCGTTCAGGAAGCGGATCCGGGCCGCCTCGTCCTTCAGGTAGGTCTTCTCCTTGCCGACCACGGTGGAGAACAGCGGCGGCTGGGCGATGTAGACGTGGCCCGCCTCCACCAGGGGCTTCATCTGGCGGAAGAGGAACGTGAGCAGCAGCGTGCGGATGTGGCTGCCGTCGACGTCGGCGTCGGCCATGAGGATGACCTTGTGGTAGCGGATCTTCTCGAGGTCGAACTCCTCGCCGAAGCCGGCCCCGACCGCCTTCACGAGCGCCTCGACCTCGTTGTTCTTCAGCATCTTGTCGATGCGGGCGCGCTCGACGTTGAGGATCTTCCCCCGGATCGGGAGGATCGCCTGGTTGCGCGGGTTGCGGGCCTTGATGGCCGATCCCCCTGCGGAGTCGCCCTCGACGATGAAGATCTCCGCCTCGCGCGGGTTGCGCACCGAGCAGTCGGTGAGCTTGCCCGGCATGCCGGCGCCCTCGAGCGGGCTCTTGCGCCGGGTGGCGTCGCGGGCCTGGCGGGCGGCCATGCGGGCCCGAGCCGCCTGGACCGACTTCTGGACGATCTGGCGGGCCTCGGGCGGGTGCTCCTCGAGCCAGTCGCCGAGGCGCTCGTTCGTCGAGCGCTCCACGAGGGAGCGCATCGAGACGTTGCCGAGCTTCGCCTTGGTCTGGCCCTCGAACTGCGGGTCCTGGAGGCGGACGCTGATGATGCCGGTGAGCCCCTCGCGGATGTCCTCGCCGAGCAGGTTGTCGTCCTTGCCCTCCTTCAACAGGCCCTTCGCCTTGGCGTACTTGTTGACCGCGTTGGTGAGCGCCTTCTTGAACCCCTCCTCGTGCATGCCGCCCTCGTTGGTGGCGATGCCGTTGGCGAAGGAGTGGAGGCCCTCGTGGTAGCCGGTGTTCCACTGGAAGGCGATCTCCACCTCCTGGGTCTCCTCGGTGGCGGCGATGTAGCCGACCCGCTTGAACAGCGGCTCCTTGGAGGCGTTGAGGTGCCGGACGAAGTCCTCGATGCCGCCCGCGTACTTGAACACCGTGGGTTCGCCCTCGTGGCCCGGCCGCTGGTCGGTGAAGCGGATCTCGAGGCCACGGTTGAGGAACGCCATCATCTGGAGGCGCTCGACGATGGTCTGGGCCCGGAACTCGACGTCGTCGAAGATGAGCGGGTCGGGCCAGAACGTGACGGTGGTGCCGGTGCGGCCCCTGGGTGCCTTGCCCTCGACCTGCAGCCTGCCCTGCGGCTTGCCGCCCTTGGCGAACTCGATCACGTGGTGGTCGCCGTCGCGGTCGATCTCGAGGCGCAGCCGGGTGGAGAGCGCGTTCACCACGCTGATGCCCACGCCGTGCAGGCCGCCCGAGACCTTGTAGCCGCCGCCACCGAACTTGCCGCCGGCGTGGAGGACGGTGAGGACGACCTCGGCCGCCGACTTGTTCTTGTACTGCGGGTGGGCGTCGGTCGGGATGCCACGCCCGTCGTCCGAGACCCGGACGCCGCCGTCAGCGGTGAGCACCACGTCGATCTTGGTGGCGTGGCCGGCCATGGCCTCGTCGACGGAGTTGTCGACCACCTCCCAGACGAGGTGGTGCAGCCCCGTCGGCCCCGTGCTCCCGATGTACATGCCGGGGCGCTTGCGCACGGGATCGAGCCCCTCGAGGACCGTGATGTCCTTCGCGCCGTACGACGCCTCAACCTGCGCCATAGCGCGCCCTTCCAGTCGAACAGCTGTGGATGGCGCCCGGCACCTGGACCCGAGGACGGGTCGACAGGCAGGAGCGCAAGAACAACAGCCTACCAGCGCCCTGTGACACTCCCGAGGGATCCGAGCCGCCAGAGGGGCGAGGAGGCGTCGTGGGCCCCTCCGTGATCCCCCCTCCACGGGTTGGGGCCGGCGGGCTACCGATCGGCACTGGTGGGTCGCACGAGCAGCTCGAGCGCGGTGACCACCCCCGGGCCGAGCTCGGCCGCGATGCGGGCCACGAGGTCCGCCTCGAGCCATCGCAGCTGGGTCGCCCACGTCGGGTCGTCGACTGCGACCACGAGCGTCGTGCCCCGCAGCGACCTCGGACGGGTCCTCGCCCCCACCCCTTCGCCGACGAGCTCGGTCCAGCGCTCGAAGACGGCGGGCAGCGTCGACGCACGTCCGATGCCGAACCTGCGAGCGACACGGTCGAGGGACGCACCGACGGGCGTCGGCTCCCCTCCGCCGGCGCCGTCAGGTGTGGGGAGCGGGTGCCACGGCATCAGACCACCCCCGTCCCTGCTCCGGCTGCGACAGCACCCGGGGCCCCGCCGTCGACGATGCGTCCGCCGGCCACCCGGACGACCAGCCCGGGCGCCGCTCCCTCGGGCAGGGGACCGGCGGTGGTGAGGAGCGCCTGGCCGGGGGGGAGGTGGGCGAGCAGGGCGTGGCTGCGGTCGGGGTCGAGCTCGGAGAACACGTCGTCGAGCAGGAGCACCGGCGACGACCCGGTCACGTCGGTGACGACGGCGTGGGTCGCCAGGCGGAGCGCCAGGGCGAGCGAGCGCTGCTCGCCCTGGGAGGCGTGGGTGCGGGCGGGCAGGCCGTCGATGACGAGCTCGAGCTCGTCGCGGTGGGGACCGACCGTGCTCACCCCGCGGCGGAGGTCCTCCGCTCGCGCGGCCGCGAGTGCGGCCCCCAGGCCTCCGTCGCACCGGCGCCACGCCGGGTCGTAGGTGAGGGTGACCGACGCACTGGCCGTCGCCACCTGGTCGTAGGCGGCGGAGGTCGCCGGGCGCAGCCGGTCCACCAGCGCAGCCCGGGCGCGACCGGTCGCCTCGCCAAGCTCGGCCAGCTTGGCGTCCCAGACGTCGAGGGTCGCGGTGACCTCCGGGGTGGCCCTCCCGCCCGCCTGGCGCAGCAGCGTCCCCCGTTGGCGGAGCACCCGCTCGAGGTCACCCCGCAGGGCATCGTGCTTCACCGCCAGGGACACGAGCGCCTCGTCGAGGAGCCGCCGCCGCTCCCCGGGGCCGCCCTTGACCAGCGCGAGGTCGTCGGGGCTGAAGACCGTCACCCGCAACGACCCGAGCAGGTCACGGGCGCGGCGGAGCTTCTGGCGGTTCACCAGCACCTGGTCGCGGCCGTTGGCCCTGATCAGCGCCTCGAGCAGCACGAGCCGCCCCGTACCGCCCGGCCCCTCGGAGCCACCGGGTCCGACGTCCGCCCGGGCTGGTGCGTCCGCCACGACCTCGGCTCGCACCACCGCCTCGTCGGCACCCACCCGCACCAGGGCGTCGTCCGGAGCGCCCCGGAACGACGAGAGCGTGGCGAGCCAGGCGACCGCTTCCAACAGGTTCGTCTTCCCCTGGCCGTTCGCCCCCACCACGGCCGTGAGGCCGGGCGCGGGCTCGAGCTCCGCTGCTGCGTAGCCGCGGAAGTCGGTCAGCCACAGCCGCTGGAGGCGCATGCCGACCAGCGGGGCCTCAGCTCACCCGGACGGGCATGAGCAGGTAGAGGTAGTCCTCCGATTCGGGCGAGCGCAGGACCACGCGCTTCAAGGCGTCGATGATCTCGAAGCTCACCTCGTCACCGGCCAGCGCCTCGATCCCGTCGGCCAGGTACTCGGGGTTGAAGGCGATGACCAGCTCGGCCCCCTCGTACTTGGCGTCGAGGTCCTCCTGGGCCTGACCGACGTCCTGCATCACCGCGCTCAGCTCGACGCCGTCGGAGCGCAGCGACAGCCGCACGGGCGTGGACTCCCTCGCCAGGAGCCGCACGCGTCGGATGGCGTCGAGCAACGGCTCCCGGCCGATCGTCAGCTGGTTGGCCTGGGAGCCGGAGATCAGCTGGCGGTAGTTCGGGAACTCCCCCTCGATCAGCCGGGTGGTGAGCCGGGTGTCGCCGATCTCGAACGTCGCGTCCCGTTGCCCGAGGCGCAGCGTCACCGTGTCGGCCCCCGACAGCAGCCGGGTCAGCTCGCCGAGGGCCCGAGAGGGCACGAGCACCGACTGGCCCTCGGACAGGACGGACGCCCCCCGCAGGTCGCGCAGCGCCAGGCGGTAGCTGTCGGTGGCGACCAGCCGGAGCCCGTCGCCCTCTGCCGCCATGAGGACGCCGGTCAGGATCGGACGGGCGTCGTCGTGGCTGGCGGCTCGGACCACCTGGCGGAGCGCGTCGGCCAGCCCGGCGGCGTCGAGGGTGACCTCCTCCGTCGCTGCGTCGGCAAGGCGGGGGAAGTCATCGGCCGGCAGCAACCGGACCGAGAACTGCGATCGTCCAGAGGCGATCTTCGCCTCCTCCCCGCTCGTGTTCAGGTGCACGGCCCCCGGCTCGAGGGCGCGGACGATGTCCACGGTCAGCCTCCCGGGCAGGACGGCGACCCCGTCCTCCAGGCCGGCCACGGTGATCGCGTCGGCGATGGTGAGGTCGAGGTCGGTGCCGGTGAGGAACAGCCGATCACCCTCGAGCTGGGCGCGCACGCCCCCGAGCACCGGCAGGCTGCCGCCCCGGCTCGCGGTGGCCCGCCCGGCGGTGGCCAGGGCCTCGACGAGCACGTCTCGTTCGCAACGGAGCTCCACGTTCTTCTTTCCTTCTCTATAGAGAGATCTTCAGTGATGGCAATAGGTGCTGTGGATTGTGGATGACCAGCCATCGTCGCAGGTCACGCCGCAGCTCGGTGTCCGCCGGGTGTCCCCAGGCGCGCTGGCTGCGCCTCGGCGGTCGGCTGTGACGGGTGTCACCTGTGGGGAGTGCAGCGTCATCCGGAGGGGTCGCGCGCGCCAGTCCCCAACATCGTCCACACGCCAGGGGGCTCGGACCACGACGGCGTCAGCCACCGGTCTTGATCACCTGCATGAGCTCGGTGACCTGGTCGTAGATCTGTCGGCGCTCCCCCATCAGGGCCCGGATCTTCTCGACCGCGTGGATCACCGTGGTGTGGTCCCGACCGCCGTACTCCCGGGCGATGGCGGGGTAGCTGAGGTCGGTCAGCTCGCGGCACACGTACATCCCCACCTGCCGTGCCGTGACGAGCGGGCGTCGGCGGCTCTTGCCCTGGAGCTCCTCGACCGAGAAGCCGAACATCGTGGCCGTCGCCTCCACGATCACCTTCGCGGTGATGACGCGGGGCAGGCTGTCGGAGAGGACGTCGCCGAGCACGTCGGTCGCCAGCTCCATCGTGAGCGGCTCGCGGGTGAGGCTGGCGAACGCGGAGACCCGGATCAGTGCTCCCTCGAGCTCACGGATGTTGTTCGTGATGTGGCTGGCGATGAACTCGAGGACCTCGGCGGGGATGGGTGCCGGCTCGCGGTCAGCCTTCTTGCGGAGGATGGCGAGGCGGGTCTCGAAGTCCGGGGGTTGGACGTCGGTGATGAGCCCCCACTCGAAGCGGGTCCTGAGCCGGTCCTCGAGCGTGGCGATCGCCTTGGGTGGGCGGTCGGAGCTGATCACGATCTGCTTGTTGGCGCCGTGCAGCTCGTTGAAGTTGTGGAAGAACTCCTCCTGGAGCCCCTCCTTGTTCTCCATGAACTGGATGTCGTCGACGAGCAGCACGTCGACCTGTCGGTACTTGCGCTTGAACTGACCTGTGGAGTTGGAGCGGATGGCGTCCACGAAGTCGTTGAGGTAGGCCTCGGTCGAGACGTAGCGCACCGCGTAGGCCGGGTAGTTCTCACGCACGTAGTGGGAGATGGCGTGGAGCAGGTGCGTCTTGCCCAGCCCTGCGACGCCGTAGATGAACAGCGGGTTGTAGGACCGCGCCGGGGTCTCGGCCACCGACAGGGCCGCAGCGTGGGCGAAGCGGTTGGACGCTCCGGTCACGAAGCTGTCGAAGGTGTAGCGGGGGTTGAGTCCCGGGCCCCTCCCCGCCCCGTTGCCGGTGGGGGGCGGCGGGATCCTGGCCGCAGCGGTGGTGACAGGTGCCGGGCGTGGGCGAGACCCGTCGTCCTCGACGTCGGATGGGCTCAGGGCCTCCGGGAAGAGCTCGTTCGGCCGGACGTCGGGACGGACCTGGACCTCGAGGGCCACCTCGCCGACCCCGAGCTCGTTCAGGGTGGTCGTGACGAGACCGGCCCAGCGCCCCTCGAGGCGTTCCTTGACGAGGGAGCTGGGGGCGGCCACGACGAGGGCGTCGTCGCTGAGCGCCACCGCCGCGGTCGAGTGGAAGCAGGACTTCCAGGTCGACTCCGGGACCTGCGATCGCAGAGCCTCGGTGCAGGCGTTCCACAGCCGCTCCGCCTCACCACCCACCCCGACGCCTCCTGCCGAATCTGACCGTCCACAACGACATCCACACGTGTGGAAAACGTCGATCCGCCCCGCTCGGCGCTCTTGCTCGCACCCGTGGGCCGGACGTGGAGACCGGCTGCTCGGTGGCGACGAACGGGCACCGTAGCACCGCGCCTCCCTGCCGGCGCAAGGGCTGATCCGTACTTTTCTGCACCCTTGCTGCCACCCAGCGTGGTGTCCGTGCTCGTTCGAGCAGCGGCCAAGGGAGCAGGCTCGGGCCGCTCCCGTGGGCGCTCCAGGGTCGGATGCACGGTGACGGCGTGCGATCCCGCCAGGCGGGTGGCGCACCGCCCGGGCGGGGCCCGATTGCCGCTCCCACCGGGCAGCCTCTACCATCGACCGGCAGCGCACGTCGGCGCCCTCGTCGGCGCGACCGTGCGACCCATCGCTCACCGGACCGGCCGCTGCCGTCCGGTCGCAGGAGGAACCGAAGTGAAGCGCACCTTCCAGCCCAACCAGCGCCGCCGGGCGAAGAACCACGGGTTCCGGCACCGCATGGCGACGCGCGCAGGCCGCAACATCATCAAGGCGAGGCGCCGCAAGGGCCGTGCTCGCCTCTCGGCCTGATCCCGGACGCCCCGTCGTGCCCGCCACCAGGCGCATCCGCGAGCAGTCGACCTTCGTCGACCTGCGCCGGCGTGGGCGCCGGTCCCGGTCGGGGCCGGTGTCCGTGACCTGGTCCCCAGGAGCGGACGCAGCCCAGCCGCCGCAGGTCGGCTACGCCGTCGGCAAGGTCGTCGGCAACGCAGTGGTGCGCAACAAGGTCCGCCGCCGGCTCCAGGCGATCGTGGCCGCCCTCGCTCGTGACCTCGCGCCGGGGACGTACCTCGTCGGTGCCGGACCGGCAGCCGCGACCGCGACCTACGGCGAGCTGTCATCGGCCCTGATGGCGGCGCTCACCGCCCTTCCGGCACCCGGCGGGCTGTCGTCGGCACCGCACGTCCCGGCCGGTGCGGCGTGATCGGGCGTGGCGCTCGAGCGCTGACCGCCGGGTGCCGGGCGTGGCAGGTGCTCCGAGCAGGCCGCCCGTCGCCGTGCCGCTTCCAGCCCACGTGCTCGCAGTACGCGATCGAGGCGCTCGAAGGCCACGGAGCCCTTCGGGGCTCCTGGTTGGCCGTCCGGAGGATCGGGCGCTGCAACCCCTTCGGTCCCTCGGGCTGGGATCCCGTCCCGCTTCCCGCCGCCCGGCCCCCCGCCGAGCACGGCGCGCCACAACCGGCCACACCGGCCTGATCAGGAGCTCACGTGTTCCAGTTCCTCGCTGACGTCCTGGCGTTCTTCTACGACCTCTGGCCCTCGTACGGCGGCGCCATCATCTTGTTCACGTTGGCGATCATGCTCGTGCTGAGCCCGCTCTCGATCAAGAGCGCCCGGTCGATGATCGCGATGCAGCGGGTCGGCCCCGAGCTCAAGAAGATCCAGGCCAAGCACAAGAACGACCGCGAGGCCCTCAACCGCGAGATGATGGCCTTCTACCAGGAGCACGGGATCAACCCGTTCAGCTCCTGCCTGCCGGTGCTGCTCCAGATGCCGGTGTTCATCGTCTTGTACCAGGTGCTCATCGGCCTGACTCGGCGGGAGGCCGACGGGACCTTCAACCCGAAGTACCTCGAGGACGACAACGGTGCGTTGGCCACCGCGCTGCGAGCCACGGACGAGATGTTGTCGTTCGGGATGGACCTCTCGCGCAGTGCCCTGTGGGAGCTGCAGAACGAGGGGATCATCACCGCCCTTCCCTACATCACCCTCGTCGGCCTCGTCGTGCTCACCTCCTTCGTCCAGCAGCGCCAGATCCAGGGTCGCAACACGGGCAACGCCGTGAACCCGCAGCAGCAGATGATCGGCAAGATCCTGCCCTTCATCTTCATCCCGATCTCGGTGACCATCCCGGCCGGCGTCGTCATCTACTTCGTGGTCTCCAACGCCGTGCGCATCGGCCAGCAGGCGCTCGTGACCAAGCTGGACTTCAGCCCGAAGGCCATGGCGGCGGCTGAGGCGAAGCGTGAGGCTCGCCTGGCGGCCAAGGGCGACGTCGTGGACGTCGACTCCGTGGCCAACGAGAAGCCGAGCCGCAAGCAGCGAGATGCCGTCCAGGCCGCGAACGGCAAGCAGAAGGCGATCGGCAAGGGGGATGCCGGTGACGGCGTCGCTGGTGGCAAGGGGACGACGGAGCAACCGGCGCGCAAGGGCAGGTCCCAGCGGAGCGGCGCCAGCAGCTCGAAGGCAGCCGCCAACGGCAATGGCAGGAGCACGGGTGGTGCAGGCCGGCCCACCAGCAGCGCAGTGACCAGCGGCCGGGTGACGCCCGCCGGCTCCCGGCCTCGCAGCCGCAAGAGGAAGAGGAAGTAGCGCGATGGAGTGGGTCGAGACGACAGGACGGACGCTGGACGAGGCCAAGGACGCCGCCCTCGACCAGCTCGGCGTCGCCGCCGAGGATGCCGAGTTCGACGTGGTCGAGGAGCCGAGGAGCGGTTTGTTCGGACGCGTCCGCCAGGAGGCGCGGGTCCGTGCGCGGGTCCGGCCGACCTCCCCCCGCCCGAAGACCGACCGCCGGGATCGCAAGCGTCGGGTCCCTGGCACCACCGCTCCGACAGACGCCGAAGCGGCGGGCGCCGAGCAGCAGGTCGAGGCGGAACCGGTCATGGGGCGGGCCCGAGGTGGCCGGCGGGCTGCAGCGCCGCCGCCGGAGCCTGTGCCCGTCGATGATCTGGCCGACGAGCTCGCCAGCGATGTGATCGGAGAGGGCGCCGCAGCGGACCTCGACGAGGTGGAGCCGCCGCCCGTGAAGACCGGGCGTGGACGTGGCGCCGAGCGTGCGCCGGCGGCAGGCCCCGGGCGGCGCGCCGGTCGTGGCGGTGCTGAGCAGCACGAGGTTGCGGCCAACGGGGCCGCCACCCGACGAAGAGGAGCTGACGTGGAGACCGACGAGCCGACCCTGGCCGAGCAACGGGAGACGGTGAAGACGTTCCTCGAAGGCCTCGTGGACGCCTTCGGCGCCACCGCCACGACCGAGGTCGACGAGGTCGATGACGACACGCTCGAGGCCCGCGTCGTCGGTGACGACCTCGGCCTGCTCATCGGCCCGAAGGGCGCCACCCTCCAAGCCGTCCAGGAGATCAGTCGCACGGTGGTGCAGCGGGCGGCCGAACCAGGTCGGGGGGCACGCCTGCGTGTCGACATCGGCGGCTACCGGGAGCACCGCCGTGAGGCCCTTGGTCGCTTCACCCGCCAGGTGGCGGAGCAGGTGCTCGACACGGGCACCGCCGTCGCGCTCGAGGCCATGAGCGCTCCCGACCGCAAGGTCGTCCACGACACGGTCAACGAGATCGACGGGGTGGTGTCGAGCTCGGAGGGCGACGACCCCGACCGCCGGGTGGTCATCAGTCCCGAGTGACTGCGGGAGGCGGTGGCGTGCCGCCCCGCGAGGTCCCGGGTGCGCTCCTCGAGGTGCTCGAGGATGCGAGGACGCTCGGGTTCCTCGGACCTGGTCCCGTCACCCACCAGGTCGAGCACGCACTCGCCTACCTCCCGCTCCTCGAGACGGGCGACCGGACCGGGGAGCCTGGGCCGTACCTCGACCTCGGCAGCGGCGGCGGCATCCCGGGGCTCGTGCTGGCGACGCTGCTCGCCGACACGAGCTGGGTCCTCCTCGACTCGATGGTCCGGCGCACCGGCTTCCTGAACGAGGCCGTCGAGCGGCTGCGCCTCGGACCGAGGGTCCAGGTCGTGACGGCCCGAGCAGAGGAGGTGGGCCGGGACCCCACCCACCGCATGCGGTACCGAACGATCGTCGCCCGCTCGTTCGCCGCTCCACCAGTCCTCGCCGAGTGCGCAGCGCCCTTGTTGATGCGAGGTGGCACCGCCGTGGTCAGCGAACCCCCCGCGGAGCCTGGTGCCACCGCCCCTCGTACCGGGCGCTGGCCTGCGACCAGTCTGGCCCAGCTCGGGCTCGTCATGGACACCTGGGCCGCGGGCCCTCCGTCGTTCGTGCGCCTCCGCCAGGTCGACCGTTGCCCGAGGACCTATCCGCGAGCAGTGGGCGTGCCCACGAGGAGCCCCCTCTGGTGATGGTCCCCCGCGGCCGCACTGGCGCGGGCCATAGGGCCGTCTGACCGCCTGAGACGAGCAGCGCCCCCACCACCCCAGGCGAACGCCCAGAGGCTCGCAGATCGAACCTGGTGCGCTGGCGTGAACGAACACACGTTCGACCACCGGACGTGGCCGGCTTCCGAGCGTCAGCACGAGAGGGGGAAGCCCGATCGAGTTCGGCTCGCTCGATGTGCTTCGTACGAGCGACGAGCGTCCGCCCCGCTGCCCCCACCGGGCGGTCCTGTGCGGGTGGTTCACGTCCCGTGACGTGGTGTAGGTCGGTGTAGCGGGGTCCACCACGGGGTGGGCCACCGGCGTGAGTCTCGGCGTGTTCCTTGCCGGGAGACACAAAG
>CADCSY010000134.1 GCA_902805555.1 uncultured Acidimicrobiales bacterium
GAGCGCCTCGACCAGGAGCGCGCCGGCGGTGTACGGGAACTCGATCTGGCGGAGCAGGACGAAGGGCAGGTCGCTCACGTCGAGGCCGCCGGCCGCGGCGATCTGCTCGGTCAGCAGCTCGTCGCGCTCGTCCTCGGAGAGCGTCGCCTCCCACTGCTGCTGGACCCGCACGGCGTTGCCCTCCATGAGCGCCAAGAACGCGAAGCCGGACTCGTCGGCCGCCTCGCGCACCGCAGGACGGTCGAGCTCGAAGCGCTGGTCGTCATGAGCGTGGGTGAGCTCGTGGACGATGGTGGACCGGGTGAAGGCGGTGACGGAGGAGCCCCGCACCACCAGCTCGCCGATCTCGAAGTCGTAGAAGCCGAGGACCCCCTCACCCAGGAAGTCCCCGTAGAGCTCGAAGAGGTCCTGGTCGGGCTCGAGCAGCCGCATCGCAACCAGCAGCCGCCCGCCCAGGTCCATGTCCTCCCGTTCCTCCTCGTAGTCGGCCAGCACGCGCTCGTCGAACGCGTCCCCGTCGAGCAGCTCCACCTCGACGGGTGATGAGAACGGGGCACCGCGGACCTGCTCGACGTAGCCGGACAGCTCGGCGACCACCGCCTCGAGCTCGGGCCGACCGACCACCGGGGCGTCCGGGGCGGTCGTGGTGGGCTCGGGCTGCTGGGCCACGCCCGGCGCCGCCCCTTCCGGGTCGGTCGGCGGTTCGGTGGGCGCCGGCGCGGCAGCCTCGTCGTCCTCGGTGGCCAGCAGGAACGTGACCGCGCCGGTGCCGGCGACGAGCAGGACCGCAGCCACGAGCGCAGCCACCACGGCCGGCCGCGGTGCTCGCCGGCGCCGACCGGACGGCGTCCACGGAGGACGGCCCTCGTCGGTGGGCGGGATCCAGGACGAGGGTGGCGGACCTCCGGCCGACCAAGGATCTGTCGCCCCCGCCGGGAAGGATGTCGGCGGGCCGGCCGGAAGAGGCTGCCCGCCGGGCGGGGGCCAGCCGCGTCCTGCGATCGGAGGGGCGGGCGGGCGGCCATCACGGGGCGACGAGCCCGGGGGTGACCCGGCCTGCCTGGGCTGGGTCGGGGGCGGTCCGCTCGGAGCCGGCGGGCTGCTGCCCTGCTGCTCCTGCGAGGGCGACGGGGGCCCGGGGGGCGCTCCGTCGGGGGGGACCCAGCTCACGCCCGACCCTAACCTGGTCCCCGCCGCCATCCCCGGCGGGGGTCGTCCCACGGCCCCTCGCGCGATGGGACGTCCGGGAGCCGGAGGGCACCGTTTCCTGGCTCGGGGGGGCGGGTAGCGGCAGCCGAGTGGTCGCGGCGGGCGCGACGGCGGAGCGCCCGCCGCGACCGCTCGTGCGCTCTGTCGGCGGGGCTCAGGAGCGACCCTCCACCTCCTGCGCGCTGTGCAGCGCCTCGCTCCGCCCGCCCCAGGTGGCGTGGAACGTGGGGAGGCCTGCCGCAGCCATGGCCTGCACCACCTCGGTGTCGTCGTCCACGACGATCCCCACCTCCCGGCCCGCTGCCACCTCGGTCAGCAGCGACCGCTTCAGCTCCGCCGCCGGGCGGCGCACCCCCGCAGGGCGCATGACCAGCAGGTGGCCGCCGATGCCGTGGTGCTCGAGCCAGCGCTCGGTGTCGGCGCGACAGGACTCGGGCCTCCCGGTGAGGTACACGACCTCGTGGTCGAGCTCCAGCCTGGTGACGACGGCGAGGCCCTCGTGGTGCGGCGGATCGTCCACCGCCGCTGCGAAGAACCGGTCCCAGTCCTTGTGCCCGCCCTCCAGGTGGTGGAGCCGGTGGCGCACGTCGGCCACCACACCGTCGAGGTCCACGAACGCGAGCGGCCGCTCCTCCTCCACCCGACCATCCTGTCGGGTCTACGATCACGATCCGCCAGCCCCCGTACCCCAACTGGCAGAGGGCGGCCGCTTAAACCGGCTTCAGTGTGGGTTCGACTCCCACCGGGGGCACGGCTGCCTCGAACGTGTCGTGGCTGTTGTCATGGGCGAAGCGGGCGACGCCTCGATCAGAAGACGATCTCGCCGCCCTCGCCGTCCTCGCACTGGAAGTTGTCGACGCTCTGCTTGACCACGCCCTTCACGACCAGGAACTTGAAGTCGAAGGTGCAGCTGCCGAACTGGCCCGAGCTCCTCACCCTGAAGATCTGCTCTTCGCCTGCGCGGAACTTCTCCATGCCTGAGAACTGGGAGGTGAAGACGTCGACGAGGCCGTCCTCGGTGATGGTCTCGGTGAAGGTGCCCCTGACCTGAGCCAGGTAGCCGCCGCGACCCATGTCGATGATCTTCGTCGTGAAGGTTTCGTTGGAACAGATCTCGACATCCTCGTCCAGGAAGTAGCAGCCGGTGAACTGCCCGCTGCCCTTGACGGGCTGCGCTCCAGCCGCCGTTGCGGGACTCGCCAGACCGCCGATGAGCCCGAGGCTCAGTGCCGTCCCTGCCAGTGCTCGCTTGATCTGCATGCGTGTCCCCCTCGTCCGGTGGCCACGATGACCACCGGCCGCCGGCACCGTACGGTCCGTACCGAAGCAACGCCATCTCGTGCGCGGCGGTGCACCGAGCTGCTGCTTCGTGACCGTCAACGTCGGAACGTCGGGGAGCGAGTCGTAGCCGAGGGCGACCGTCACCTCGCGCGGGCTCGCCTCCTGGATGCAGACGAGCCGCTCACCCCCGTGTGCCCCGATCGTCAGGATCCAGCGCTCTGCGAGCGCTCCCAGACCACCGTGGCGCACCCGGCTCTCAGCCTCATCGTGCGTGGTGCACACCCGAAGCGAGCGTCGCGCCGAACACCGTCATGGCGTGCCAGCCGCCGGCGCGTCGCTCGACGAAGCCGCACAGCTCACCGTCCTCCCGCTCCACCTCCTCCACGGGATCACCGTGGCACGGCGAACCCAGGTCAAACGGCCTTTCGGAGGCGGGCGTCGTTCCGACCGCCCCGAGGTCGGTGCGGCTCCCGTCCGCCGACCCACACGTTCGACGACGTCGGCCCGGGGACACGCTCCGGAGAGGCGCACATGCTGCGCGGCGGTCTGCGAGGCCGCGCCGCCGGCAGCCGCGACCTGCAGCCGCCGTCCTCCCCCGCTGGCCGACCGCCTCGTTGCACCAGGTCCCGGTGGGTGCTCAGGCGTGCTGTGAGGCTGACGGCGCCGCTACCGGTTCGACACCGGGTCGAGGAACCACTGCTCCTGGACGTCACCCTCGGCACGTTCGGCATCCTCGTCGCCCTTCACGGCGACACGGACGCACATGGAAAAGGCCAGAAGGAAGAACACGAGCAGGAAGATGACGATCATGGGGGACGCCTCTCTCTTCGCGGAGCGCTCCCCGTCCTGTCGACCGGTCGACGCTGATCGTGAGCACCCGCCAGCGATGCGTGCTGGTCGGACCAGCGGCGTCCGCACCTCGACATCGACGTGAGCCGGCGCCCTCGCGTCCGTCACCGGAGACCGACTGCCGACAGGCAGCACCCGCCTGGCTCGGGTGCGACTCGGTGAGGGTGAGCGTCTGCCCGTCGCACCGGGTCGCAGGCGCCGACATCATGCGGCGTCGCTGACGACGGCGGGGCCGACGGGGACGGGCTCGACCACGTTCCACAGGGCGGCCCGGCAGCGATCGGCGGCGGTGCCGGCCAGCGCGTTGGAGACCACGACCCCCTCGATCATGTCGGCCACGACGGCAGAGCGGGGCCGCCCGACCAGGCGCACGGCGATGGTGGGCGCGCTCCCGGGACGACGGCGCAGGGAGCGGTCGGCGCCAGCGAGGCGAGGCGGGCTACGGAAGCCGGGGACGGCGAGGCCGAGGCGACGGGCTTCGGCCGACAGGAGCCGGGCGGTGGTGGCGAAGTGCAGTGCTGAGGCGCCCATGGGGGACAGCATGCCGAGAGGGTGCGACACCCCGTCCTACGCTCGCCGCGTGGACCTGGCGCTGACGCCGGCGCAGGCGGACACCCTCGCGATGCTCCGGGGCGACGGCCCTCGACCGAGCTTCGACCCTGCGCTGCGCAGGGAGCTCCGGGAGTGCCTCGAGGACGGGATCGGCGACCTCGCCGTGCTCCTGGAGCGACCGCTGTGGGCCGGGAAGACCCCCCTCGGTCGGGTGTTCGCCTGCGAGGCGCACGAGGTGGCCGAGCAGCAGGAGCCCTTCGACTGGAGCCTCCCCAACGCACGGGGCGCCGTCGCCCACCGTGCCATCGAGCTGTCCGTGCACCTGCCTGCGGCGGCACCACCGCTCCACCTCGTCGACACCGCCATCACCCGGATGGCCGACGATCCCGACAGCGGGATCGGCGGGTTCCTGGCCGGTCTCGAAGAGGCCGACGTGGCCGAGCTGCGCAGCGACGTGAACAACCTCGTGTCGGACTTCCTCGACCAGTGGCCGCCGCTCAAGACGTCGTGGCGGCCCACCACCGAGGCCCGCCTCAAGGCCGAGCTCTGCAAGGGGAAGGTCGTCGTCTCCGGCAAGGTGGACCTCGCCCTCGGTGCGCCCGCAGGGACCGAGGCGGGGCGCGTGTTCGTCGAGCTGAAGAGCGGGGCGGCGAGGGCCCAGCACCTCGACGACCTGCGGCTCTACGCCCTCCTCGAGACGCTGCGCATCGGCGTGCCGCCGCGTCGTCTGGCCGTCCACTCGCTGGACACCGGCTCGCTGGTCGTCGTCGACGTCGACCTCGACGTCCTGCAGGCAGCGGTGCGCCGGACGATCGCCGGCGTGCGGAAGCTGGCCGAGCTCCACCTCGGACTGCGCGCGCCGCAGGTCACCGCCAACCCGGCGTGCCGCTGGTGCAGCGCACGCGCGGGCTGCGCCGGTGCCGTCCGCTGGGCCGAGGGCGACCCCTCGGCCGACGCCGTCTGACGGGCAGGACCGCCCCGCCCGGCGAGCGCCCCGCTCGTCCACGAGTCGGATCCCCGCCACCGTCGGAGCCGTCCGGCGCCGCGAGGGAGAGGGGTACGCTCACCCGCATGCCCGACCCGAAGCTCGGCTCGGCGGAGCAGGTGGGCCCCGGCATCGCCGAGACCGCTTCGGTCCTCGACGAGGTCCCGACGTCGGGGGCGCTCGTGCACCTCCCGGGCATGGCCCCGGCGAGCCCGACCCCGACGCACGACCCGCGCCGCAGCGACGTCGACGAGTGGGGGCGCTCGGAGCACATGCGCGAGCTCGCCCGCCGCCTCTACGGCCCGATCTACCGCAACCTGTTCCGTGCCGAGTGGTCGGGGCTGGAGAAGATCCCGGCCGAAGGCGGCGCCCTCCTGGTCGCCAACCACGCCGGCGCGGTGCCCTCCGACGCGCCGGTGATCATCCACGGCATCGAGGAGGAGCTGCGCCGGCCCGTCTACGGCCTGGCCGACAGCATGTTCAAGGGGGTGCCGGTCGTCGGCACGCTGTGGTCGCGCATGGGCGGCGTCGTGGCCCACCCCGACAACGCCTACCGGCTGCTCAAGGAGCAGGGCCAGCTCGTGCTCGTCTTCCCTGAGGGGTCGAAGGGGCCCGGCAAGACGTACCAGGAGCGCTACCAGCTCCGCCGGTTCGGTCGGGGCGGCTTCGTGGAGATCGCCATGCGGGCGGGGGTGCCGGTGGTCCCCATCGCCGTCGTCGGCGCTGAGGAGTCGATGCCGACGCTGGTGAACATCCCGCCCCTGGCCAAGCTGTTCGGCAGCCCCTACTTCCCGATCACCGCCAACCAGCTGCTCTTCGGCCCCCTCCTCGGCCTCGTCACCTACCTGCCGGCCAAGTTCAGGTTGCGGGTCCTCGACTCCGTCACCTTCGACGTGGAGGCCGACCAGCCCCGCTACTCCAAGAGCCGGATCATGGAGGAGGCCGAGACCATCCGCCAGCAGATCCAAGAGGCGCTCCACGACATGCTCCGCCAGCGCCAGAGCGTGTGGAGGGGCTGAGGTGGCGACGGGGGCGCCAGAGGGGGTGACCGGCATCGCCAAGGGCCGCCGCGTGCTCGTCACCGGTCTGGCCAGCTTCTGGGGCGGCCGCATCGCCCAGCAGCTCGAAGCCGACCCGACGGTCGACGTCATCGTGGGGCTCGACCGGCGGGAGCCGACCGTGCCGCTGGACCGCACGGAGTTCGTCCGGGCCGACGAGAGCTACTCGATCCTGTCCCGCATCGTGAAGGCGGCGCAGATCGACACGATCGTGCACACCTTCCTCATCGTCGACTCGACGATGATGAGCAACCGCACGCTCCACGAGATCAACGTCATCGGGACCATGAACCTGCTGGCGGCCGCCGGTGCGGCGGGCTCCACCGTCCGCACGGTGATCGTGAAGTCGTCGACCCTCGTCTACGGCTCCACCGCCAGGGATCCCGTCTGGTTCCGCGAGGACACGCCCCGGTCGGCCCCGCCCCGCACCCGGGTGGAGTCCTCCCTCCTGGAGGTCGAGGGCTACCTCCGCGACTTCGCCGAGGACAACCCCCACGTCGCCGTGTCGCTCCTGCGCATCTCGAACGTGGTGGGCCGCGCCATCACCACGCCCCTCGTCGCCGCCCTCCAGCTGCCGCTCGTGCCGGCCATCGCCGGCTTCGACCCCCGGTTCCAGTTCGTCGAGGAGGGCGACGTCGTTCGCTCGCTCCTCTTCGTCCTGCGCCACCAGGTCCCGGGGGTGTTCAACGTCGCCGGGGACGGGTTGCTGCCCTGGACCGAGGTGGGCGCCATCTGCGGCGACAAGCCCTTCTTCTACCTCCCACCCGTCCTCACCGGCGTCGCAGCGGCACCGCTCCGGCGGCTCGGCCTCGTGGACCTGCCCGAGGAGATCCTCGACCTGCTCCGCTACGGGCGGGGCGTCGACAACCGCCGGCTCAAGCAGGCCGGGTTCCGCTACGAGCACACCTCCGCCGGCGCGGTGGAGCGCTTCTGGGAGGGCGTCAGGCTGCGGCGCACCGTCGGGACGAGCGAGCCCGACTTCGTGTACGACCCCGAGGTCGAGAGCTTCTTCCGCCGCTCCCCCGCCGTCGTGCGCGACCTCACCTCGAGCTAGCCAGCCGACCTGGCGGGCGGGCCGGCAGCCCTACGCTCGGACCATGGAGCAGCTGCAGCTGGACGTCAGGTCGGACGAGCGGGTGGCGGTCGTGACCCTGGCCGACCCGGAGCGCCGCAACGCCCTCAACGCCACGATGGTCACCGAGATCGTCGAGGTGTTCGACCAGCTCGAGGCCGACGACGGTGTGGGCGCCGTGGTGGTCACGGGCGCGGCACCGGCGTTCTGCGCAGGCGCGAACCTCGGCAACCTGGCCGAGGCGACCAGGGAGAGCCTGACCGACATCTACGAGGGCTTCCTCCGGGTGGCCCGCTCGTCCCTGCCCACGGTGGCCGCGGTCAACGGTGCGGCCGTCGGCGCCGGGATGAACCTGGCGCTCGTGTGCGACGTGCGGCTCGCGGCGGAGCGGGCCCGCTTCGACACCCGCTTCGTCGACCTCGGGCTCCACCCCGGAGGCGGTCACACCTGGATGCTGCGCAACGCGGTGGGGGTCCAGAACGCTGCCGCCATGGTGCTCTTCGGCCAGATCCTCGACGGACGGGCCGCCGAGCGGGCGGGGCTCGTCTGGCGCTGCTACGACGACGCCGACCTGCTCGACGAGGCGGTGGCCCTCGCGGCGAGGGCCGCCTCGGGCCCCAAGCCGCTCGTCGCCGAGATCAAGCGCACGTTGGCCGACATGGGTGGGATCGACACCCACCCGGCCGCCGTGGACCGGGAGCTCGACACCCAGGTGTGGTCGACCCGCCAGCCGTTCTTCGCCGAGCGCCTCGCGGCGTTCCAGGCGAAGATCTCGAAGCGCACCTAGCGCCTCGAGGCGCCCGGGCCGGTCCGGCGGGCGGGGCTGCCCCGACCCGACGGACCCGGCCGTTCGGGGAGGTGCTACGAGCCGGAGCCCTCGTACTTGAACGAGATGCGCAGCTTCGTGCGGTAGGTGAGCGCGTCGCCCTCGGCGAGGTCGATGTCCTGCTCCACGACCTCGGCCACCCGCAGCCCCCGGAGGGTCTGGCGAGCCTCCTTCACCGCCTCAGCCGCTGCGTCCTCCCACGACTGGCTGCTGGTGCCGATGATCTCGACGACTTTGTACACGCTCATCATGCATCTCCCCCTGGGTCGCCCGGGTGGCGACCTGCGACAGCATGCCGCACGTCACGTCGCCGTGCTCGACTCCCGAGACGAGCAGGACCGGGGCGGCGCCGAGTCGCCGCTAGCCCGCACCCTCGGCAGGCTCGAGGTCGAGTGAGGCCGAGTTCATGCAGTAGCGGAGCCCCGTCGGTCGCGGGCCGTCGTCGAACACGTGCCCGAGGTGGGAGTGGCAGGTGGCGCAGCGGGCCTCGACCCGGCGCATGCCGAGGCTGCGGTCCTCGACCTCCTCGATGCGGTCGGGGTCCATCGGCTGCCAGAAGCTCGGCCAGCCCGTGCCCGAGTCGTACTTCTCGTCCGAGCGGAACAGCGCCACGCCGCAGCCGACGCAGCGGTAGGTCCCAGGCGTCTTGGCGTCCCACGTCGCACCGGTGAACGCCCGCTCGGTGCCGCCCTCCCGGGCGACGTGGTACTGCTCGGGCGTGAGCTTCGCCCGCCACTCCTCCTCGGTCGTCGGGACGTGGGTGCTGGTGGTGTCCTCGGCCATGGCCTGCCTCTCGTCGACGCTCCCGCCAGCCTAGGGAGGGCCGACCCCACCGCAGCCGCGCCGGTCAGTCCGCGCGGTCGCCGCCGTCAGGGGGTGGGCAGCACCCACGCCTCGAGCAGCTCGTCGCGCCGGTCCTGCCACTCCTCGGCGGTGATGGCGTAGCGGATGTGGTCCTCCCACGTCCCGTTGATCTCGAGGTAGCGCAGGGCCACCCCCTCGTCGCGCAGGCACAGCTTCTCGACCACGCGCCGGCTGGCGACGTTGCGGGGGATGATGGCGATCTGCAGGCGGTGGAGCGCGAGCTCCTCGAAGCAGTGGCGGGCCAGGACGACCACCGCCTCGGGGCAGTAGCCCCGCCCGGCGCACGCCTCGTCGACCCAGTACCCGACGTAGGCGCTCTGGAACGGGCCCCGCTGGACGCCGTTGACGTTGATCTCACCGCAGAAGCGGTCCTCGGCGAAGATGCCGAACCCGAACCCGGTCCCGAGCTGGCGCTCCCGGTCCCGGGCCCGGCACCTGGCTGCGAAGGCGCTCCGGTTGGTGGTCACGTCCGGCACCCCGGGCGGCCGGGCCGGCTCCCACCTGGTCAGCCACGACGCGCTCCTGATGCGGACGTCGGACCACTGCGCGAAGTCACCGGGGACGAGCGGCCGGAGGAGGACCCGCCGGCCGCTCAGGCGCACGTCGCCACCTCCCCCACCGCCGATCACCCCGAACCCCCGACGCGAGCACCGGCCGGGGCCAGGGACCGTGCGGCCGTCGGGTTCACCGGCCGAGCACCTCGGCCAGGGCGCCGAGCAGCGAGACGACGTTGCGGGGGCGGGCCGTGTGGCCCATGCACCCGACCCGCCACACCCTCCCGGCGAACTCGCCGAGACCGCCGCCGACCTCGATCCCGTACCGCTCCAGCAAGGTGGCCCTGGTCGTCGCGTCGTCGAGGCCCTCGGGGAGCCAGACCGTCGTGAGCTGCGGCAGCCGGTGACCGGGCGCGGCGAAGAGCTCGAAGCCGAGCGCCTGGAGACCGGTCCGCAGCTGCTCGCCGCACGCCTCGTGCCTGGCCCAGCTCGCCTCCAGCCCCTCGTCGAGCACCGCCCCGAGCCCGGCGTGGAGGGCGGCGACCATCGAGATCGGGGCGGTGTGGTGGTACGTGCGGGTGCCGGTGGCGGGGCCGGTGTAGCGCCCGATCATGTTGAGGTCCAGGTACCAGGAGCGGGGCACGGGGACGATGCGCTCCCTGGCCCGCTCGCTCACGGTCAGGGGGGCGAGGCCGGGAGGCACGCCCAGGCACTTCTGGGTGCCGCTGTAGGCGATGTCGACGCCCCAGGCGTCGGCCTCGAAGGGGATGCCGCCGAGCGAGGTGACGCAGTCCACGAGGAGGAGGGCGTCGCCCTTGTCCCGCGCGAGCTCCTCGACGTCGGTGCGGACCCCGGTCGAGGTCTCCGCGTGCACGACGGCGATCACCGCCGGTGACGGGTGGGCCTCGAGGAGGCGGGCGGCCGGCACCGGCTGGCCCCAGGGGACCTCGACCGGCACCACCTCGGCCCCGCAGCGGGCGGCGACGTCGCACATGCGCTGGCCGAACACGCCGTTGACCCCCACCACCACGGGGCTTCCGGGCTCGACCACGTTCACGAACGCCGCCTCCATCCCGGCGGACCCGGTGCCGCTGATCGGCAGGGTCAACGGGTTGGTGGTCCGGAACACCGTCCGCAGCCGCTCGCAGGTCTCGTCGAGGAGCGCGACGAAGGCAGGGTCGAGGTGGCCGAGCATGGGCCTGGCGAAGGCCTGCGCCACCTCCGGATAGGGGTTGCCCGGCCCGGGGCCCATGAGCAGCCGGTCCGGGAGTGGCACCGGCGCATCGTAGCGATGCGGACGGGCGCTGCTCCCGAGCGAGGCGGCCGAGCGGCGGCTCGGCCAGGCGCAGGCGTGGCGTGCGTCAGACCCGGTCGACGAGCGACAGGGCGAGGCCGTCGAGGATGTCGGACTCCGAGACGAGCACCTCGTCCAGGTCGAAGAAGCGCATGGTGGCGACGAGCGCGCAGCACCCTCCGACGATGACGTCGGCCCGCCCCGGGTCGAGCCCCGGGTTGTGGACGCGATCTGCGAGCGGCTCGGTGGCCAGCGTGCGGAAGACGTCCTCGGCAGCGGCACGGGTGAGGCGGAAGTGGTGGATCCGGTCGCGGTCGTAGGTGGCGAGGCCGATCTCCACCGCAGCCACCGTGCTCACCGTCCCCGCCAGGCCGATCGCGAGCCTCGCCTCCCTCGCCGTCGGGAGGTCCCTGGCCACGTCCTCCAGGTGGGCTTCGACGACGGAGATCGCTGCGCTCAGCTCCGACGCCCACGGCGGGTCGTGCTCGAGGTAGGCCTCCGTGGTCCGCACGCACCCGACGTCGACGGAGACGACGCCCTCCGCTTCGAGCGTCCCGACCGCGAACTCCGTCGACCCGCCGCCGATGTCGAACACGAGGAACGGGCCGTCGGCAGGGTCGAGCCCTGCGGTGGCGCCGCGGAACGACAGGCGCCCCTCCTCGCTGGCGTCGAGCAGCTCGAGAGGTGCGCCGAGCGCCGCCTCAGCGGGGACGAAGAGCTCGTCGGCGTTGGCCGCATCCCGGGCCGCCGACGTCGCCGTGGCCCGCACCTGGTCGACGCGGTGGACGTCCATGACCTCCCGGTAGCGGCCGAGCACCTCGACCGTGCGGCCGATCGCCTGGCGGTCGAGTCGACCGGTGGCGCCGGTCCCCGCGCCGAGGCGGGTGAGCGTCATCAGGCGCTCGAGGGTCTCGAGGGTCCCGTCGGCACGGCGGCGGGCGACGAGCAACCGGGTCGAGGCCGTCCCGCAGTCGACGGCGGCGACCACCGGGCCGCTCATCTCGCCCGCTCGTGCCCTGAGGTCGGACCGCTCGGGCGCCGATCGGTGCGCTCGCTCGGTTCCTGCGGCCGGGCGCGCACCGGGCCCCGCTCGCTCGTCGCCTGCTCCTGGCCTGCAGCCGGGCGGCTCGGGCCCCGCTCGGCCGTGGCCTGCTCCTGGCCTGCGACCGGGCCGGCCGGGCCCCGCTCCCTGCGCTCGCTCGTCACCTGGTCCTGGGAGGCGAGCCGATCGGCGACCCAGCGACCGACGGGGTCGTCGCCCCCGGCCAGGTGCCAGGCGTAGTGGGCGTGGAGGCACTTGACGCCGGCGCGGGTCCCGCCGACCCCCCCGGAGGGGCGTGGTCCCACCAGGTCCGGAGGGAGCGCAGCGTCACGTTCGGCTGCGTGGCGGCGGTGCGCGGCCGCCAGCTCCGCCGGGTCGACCGCTGCCTCCGCCTCCCGCACGCCACCGGCCGCCTCCAGCCGGCTCACCGCCTCGCGCACCTCGGCCCCGCACAGCCAGTAGCGGGTGGGCATGGGGGTGCCGTCGTCGAGGAGCGGCGCGTTCCGCAGCACGACGGGGCCCCCGGAGACGTCCCGCACCACCACCGCGAACGCCCCGCGGGGTGGCCGCCCGAGGAGCGCGGTGACGCTGGCCCGGTCGTCCACGAACCGAGGCTACCGGCCCCGCCAGGGGGGTCCGGGCGCACGGGAGCTCAGCGCCGGCGGCGCCTGCGGAGCAGCCAGAGCACCACGACGAGGACCCCGAAGACGGGGGCGACCCGCTTGACGACGGGGGCACCGGCGGTGCCGAGCAGGTCGACGGCCTCCGCCTCCTCCGACTCGATCCGGCGGGGCCCCGTGGGTGCGGCCGCGATCACCGGCGCTGCCGTCGGCCCGCCCGCGGGGGCCGCGGGGTCGGCCTGCGTGCCGGCGGCCTCGGTGGTCGCCGCCGTGCCGTTCGACGCGACGTCGGCCGGCAGCGCCTGCCCGGCCCCACCGGAGAGCACGTCGGCCTCCAGCGACTGCACGAACTGGCCGACGAGCTTCGCGCTGACGTCGGCCAGCACCCCCCGCCCGAACTGGGCGACCTTGCCGGTCACGGTGAGGTCGGTCGTCACGGTCACGACGGTCGACTCCCCGTCGGGGGCCAGGGTGGCGGTCACGAGGGCCGAGGCGTTGCCCTGCCCCCTCGTGTCGCGGCCGTCGGCCTTCAGGACCGCCCGGTGGGCCACGTCGTCCTTCTCGACGAAGGTGGCGGTGCCCTTGTACTGGGCGGTGATGGGGCCGACCTTCACCTTGACGTTGCCGGTGTAGGTCTCGCCGTCGACCTCGGTGAGCTGCGCGCCCGGGAGGCAGGGGGCGATGCGCTCGACGTCGGTGAGCACGGTCCACGCCTCCTCGACGGGGACACCGACCCTGAACTCGTTGATCAGCTCCATCGTCGGAGGTCCTCCTGGGTGTCGATGTCGGCGGGATCGCCCAGGCACGCTACTTCGGCAACTGGGTGGAGGGTCCCGGTGAGGAGGCGCCTGGCGCCCTCGTCACCGGTCGTGGGCAGGTCGTCCCACACCTCGGCGGCCAGGCGCACGGGCTGCCCACGCCTCCCCCCGTAGGTGGCGACGGCGATCGCAGCCGGGCTGGCGGCGACCGCTCCCCACCCCGAAGGCGTCAGGAAGGGCTGGTCGCCGAGGCCGACCACGATCGCGTCATGGCCCCCGGCCACGGCGACGTCGACGGCCACCCTGAGCGAGGTCGCCTGCCCCTCCACCCAGCGCGGGTTCCGCACCACCGTCACGTCGAGATCCGCGACCGCCTCCGCCACGTCGGCCGAGCCGGCGACGACGAGGGTCGGCAGACCGACCTCGAGGGGCGCCCTCACCGCCCACCGCAGCACCGGTCGGCCCCGGAGGTCGGCCAGGAGCTTGTGGCCCGCCCCCTCGAAGCGGGAGCCACCACCGGCAGCGAGGACGACGGCGAGCGGCCCGCCGCCTGCGCTCACCCGGCGCTCCGGCGCGAGGCGGTCCTCCCGCGGGGAGCGGCCACCGCCCCTGCGCCCGCCGCACCCGACCACCACCCGGCCGCAACGGGCCCGCCGCCCCGCCACCGACGCCCGACGGGCGGTGCCGGCCGGTGCCCGCTGCGCCCGCGGGCTGGACCGGTCACCGGTGGATCGGCCCCTCGCCCTCCCGCAGCGACGGCGCCGGCCGACCGGTGCGCAGGGCGATGATCTCGGCGCACACCGCCACCGCCGTCTCCTCCGGGGTCCGGGCCCCGATGTCGAGGCCGATCGGCGCCATGAGCCGGGCGAGGTCGTCGTCACCCACCCCCTCCCGCCGCAGCCGGTCGAGCCGCTCGGCGTGCGTGCGGCGCGACCCCATGGCGCCGAGGTAGCCGACCTTGGTCCTCATGGCGGCGACGACGGCGGGCACGTCGAACTTGTGGTCGTGGGTCAGCACGCACACCGCGTCGCGCGGGCCGAGCTCGTGCCCGATCCGCTCGAGGAGGCGGTTCGGCCAGTCGACGACGACCTCGTCGGCGAAGGGGAAGCGCGCCTTGGTGGCGAAGACCTCGCGGGCGTCGCACACCGTCACCCGGTAGCCCAGCACCTTCGCCAGCCGCACGAGGGCGGCGGTGAAGTCCACCGCCCCGAAGATCACCATGCGGGGCGGCGGGGCGAAGCTCTCGATGAACACCGACACGTCGTCACGACGGGCTTCGCCACGAGGGCCGTAGTGGCGCACACCGGACGTGCCGGCCTGGAGCTCGGCCTCGGCGTCGCGCCCCACCACCCGGTCGAGGTCGGGGTCGCCGAGGGTGCCGCGGCCGTCCCGTCCCGGCTCGACCAGCAGGGCGCCGCCGACGCCGGCGCCGGCCACCACGGTGGCGAGGGCCACGGGGCGCTCGGCCCTGAGGGCGGTCGCGAGGTCGTCGAAGACCGCCCCCGTGCCGGTCACCAGTCGAGGCGCTCGACGAAGAGGTGCATGGTCCCGCCGCAGGTCAGCCCGACCGCGAACGCCTCGTCGTCGCTGTAGCCGAAGGTGACGAGGCGCCCGGGCCCGTCTCCCGCCAGGACGTCGAGGGCCTCGGCGACCACCGCACCCTCGACGCAGCCGCCGGAGACCGAGCCCGCCACCTCCCCGTCGTCGCTGATGGCCATGGCGGCGCCGGGCAGACGGGGCCCCGAGCCCTCGAGGTCGACGAGGCGGGCGAGCGCCACCCGCTTGCCCTGCCGTCGCCAGCGCTCGATGTCGACCAGCACCTCCCTCATCGTGCGATCACCTCCACCAGGTCCTCGAGCGAGGCCACCGAGTGGCCCTCCACGAACTCGTCAACGTAGGGAAGCGCCGCTGCCATCCCTGCCGCCAGCGGGGCGTACCCGGGAGAGGCCTTGAGCGGGTTGACCCACACGACCCGGGAGGCGACCCGCTGCAGCCGGGCGAGGGCCTCGGCCAGGGTCGAGGCGTCGCCCCGCTCCCACCCGTCGGAGAGCACGACCACCACCGCTCCCCTGGCCATGCCCCGCACGCCCCAGGTGGCGGCGAACTCGGCGAGGCCCTCCCCGAGCCGGGTTCCGCCCGCCCAGTCGGGCACGGCGCCGGTGGCCGCCCGCAGCGCGGCGTCGGGGTCACGGGAGGAGAGCTCGCGGGTCACCCTCGTCAACCGCGTCCCGAGCGTGAACGCCTCGACGTGGGGCCGGCCCGCCACCGCCCCGTGGGCGAAGCGGAGCAGCGCGCGGGCGTAGGGCTCCATCGATCCGCTGACGTCGACGAGCAGCACGACCCGGCGCGGCCTGGTCCTCGGCTCCCGTCGCACGGGCCGCACGGGCTCCCCTCCCGCCCGCACCGACGCCCGCACGGTGCGGCGCAGGTCGGGACGTCCCCGTCGGCCGGGGCGGGCCTGCAGCCGCCGAGCGCGCCTGAGCGCCCCGCCGAACCGGACGCCTGCCATGAGCCGCAACGCCTCGGCCAGCTCGTCGGGGGTGCAGGTGGCGAGGTCGCGGTGGCGCAGCACCTCGGCGCGGCTGAAGCGGAGCACCAGCGTCGGGGCCATCGGGTCGACACCCTCGTCCGCGCCTTCGCCCGGCGCCTCGTCGTCCTCGTCGTCCTCGACCAGCAGCGTGGCGGGCGGAGGCGCCAGCGCGCCCGGGACCGATCCGGCCGGGCCCCGGGCGAAGAAGGCGGCGAAGGCGGCGTCATAGGTGGGGGCGTCCTCGGGCGACGTGAGCAGCGTGGTCCGCCCTGCCCAGTAGACGAGGTCCTCGTCGCCCAGCCCGACCGCCTCGAGTGCGGCGGCGAAGGTGGCGACGGCACCGCCCGGGACGGCGACACCCGCATGGCGGAGGAGCCGGCCGAAGCTGACGGCCAGGCGGGCGCCGCGCTCGTCGCCGCCCGCGATCACGGCAGGGCCGGGATCAGCCACTGCGGGCCACGGCGGCTCGCACCAGCTCGGCCACCCCTGCGCGCCGGACCCGCTCCTGGTCCTCGCGGTACTTCATGGCGGCGCCGAGGGTGCGCTCGACGACCGACTCGTCGAGCTCGCTCCGGCCCAGGGCGGCGACGGCCGAGGCCCAGTCGATGGTCTCGGCCACGCCGGGGGGCTTGTAGAGGCCGAGGCCGCGGACCTGCTCGACCATGGCCGCCACCTGGCGGGCGAGGGACGCTGCCACCTGCGGCGCCCGGAGGGCCACGATGGCGACCTCCCGCTCGAAGGCCGGGTGCTCGACCCAGTGGTAGAGGCAGCGCCGCTTGAGGGCGTCGTGGACGTCTCGTGTCCGGTTCGACGTCACGATCACCACCGGCGGCACCGCTGCGCTGAACGTGCCGAGCTCGGGCACGGTCACTGCGTAGTCGGCCAGGACCTCGAGCAGGAACGCCTCGAACTCGTCGTCGGCCCGGTCGACCTCGTCGATGAGGAGGACCGGAGGCGGGCCCGCGCGGTGGTCGATGGCGGCCAGCAACGGCCGGCGCACGAGGAACCGCTCCGACCACAGCTGGTCCGTCAGGTCGTCGGCCCCGGTGGCGGCAGCCGTCCCCGCCGCCTCGGCCGCCCGGAGGTGGAGCAGCTGGCGTGCGTAGTCCCACTCGTAGACGGCCTGGGCCACGTCGATGCCCTCGTAGCACTGCAGCCGGATGAGCTCCCCACCCGTCCACCGGGACAGGACGCGCGCCACCTCGGTCTTGCCCACCCCCGCCTCGCCCTCGAGCAGCAGCGGCCGCTGCAGCGCGAGCGCGAGGAAGATGGCCGTGGCCAGGCCGTCGTCGGGCAGGTACCCGTGGTCGGTCAGGCCGGCGGCCACCGCCTCGACCGACGCGGGGCCGGTCGCGGGCTCCGGGTCGACCCCGGTGCTCACGCCGGCACCGCCCCCGCCTCGGTTCCCGCACGGCTGCGCCCCGCGCCACCCGACGTCAGCTCGCCTCCTCCAGCGCCCGGCGCACGAGCACCTTGGCCAGGTGGCGGCGGTACTCGGTGCTGGCGTTGAGGTCGCTCGGCGGGTCGAGGCCGGCGTCGGCCTGCTGGGCGGCGTCCTCGACCGATGCGCCGCTGCTCAGCGCCTCTTCGACCCCGGTGGCCCGCACGAGCGTCGAGCTCATGTTGACCAGCGCCACCCCCGTCGAGCCGTTGCGCACCGCGGCGACGCCGACGATGGCCCAGTCCTGGGCCCGGCGGTTGAACTTCTGGTACTACCAGCCGGCACCGGCGAGCTTGGGGAACCGGATCTCGGTGAGCATCTCGTCGGGCGCCAGCGCCGTCTCGAGGAAGCCGAGGAAGAAGTCGGTGGCTGCGATCTCGCGCTCGCCGCCGGGACCCCTGGCCACCAGGGTGGCGCCGCAGGCGAGCACCACGGCGGGCAGGTCCGAGGCAGGGTCGCCGTGGGCGACGCTGCCGCCGATCGTGCCCCGGTGGCGCACCTGGGGGTCACCGACGAGGGAGGCGACGTGTCCGAGGATCGGCACCTCCGCTGCGAGGACGTCGGAGATCTCGAGGTCGCGGTGGCGGGTCAGCGCGCCCACCGCCACGTGGTCACCCGCGTCCCGGACGTAGGACAGGTCTCGCAGCCTCCCGACGTCGACGAGGACGCCAGGGGTTGCGAGGCGCAGCTTCATGAGCGGGAGGAGGGAGTGCCCCCCGGCGAGGAGCTTGGCCTCGTCGCCGTGCTGGGCGAGGAGGGCGAGGGCCTCCTCGGTCGAGCCAGCCCGCTCGTAGTCGAAGGAGACGGGGATCATGTCGGGACCTCCTGGTCCTTTGCGGGCTGGTCCGTTGCGGGCTGGTCCCTTGCGGGCTGGTCGGGTGCGGGCTGCTGGCCCTCGGCGGCGTCGCCGGCGGGGTGCCCCGTCGCCGCCTGGATGGTGTCCCACACCCGCCACGGCGAGGCGGGCATCCGCACGTCGGTGACGCCGAGCGGGCGCAGGGCGTCGACGATGCCGTTGATCACGGCCGGCGTGGCGGCGATGCACCCCGCCTCGCCGATCCCCTTCACGCCCATGGGGTTGGTGGGGCTCGGCGTGACCGTGCTCGCCAACCGGAAGCTCGGCAGGTCGGGTGACGAGGGCACGAGGTAGTCGGCCAGGGTGGCGGAGCGGAGGTTGCCCTCCTCGTCGTACACCGCCTCCTCGAACAGCGCCTGGGCGATGCCCTGGGCGATGCCACCGTGCACCTGGCCCTCGACGATCAGCGGGTTCACCTGGTTGCCGCAGTCGTCGACCGCCACGTAGTCGCGGAGCCTGACCGAGCCCGTCTCGGTGTCGACCTCCACGACGCACACGTGGGCACCGAAGGGGAACGTGAAGTTCGGCGGGTCCCACGTGACCTGGGCCTCGAGGTTCGGCTCCACGCCCTCCGGCAGGTCGTGGGCGGTGAAGGCGGCGTAGGCGACGGCAGCCATCGTCATCGACCGGGACGGCGTGCCCTTCACCGAGAACGTGCCGTCCGAGAAGGCGAGGTCGTCCTCCGCCGCCTCCAGCTGGTGGGCGGCGATCGAGCGGGCCTTGGCGATGACCTTCTCGGTGGCGAACCACAGCGCGCTGCCACCGACCGACAGCGAGCGGGAGCCGTAGGTGTCGAGCCCGAGCGGGCTGATGGCGGTGTCGGAGTGGAGGACCTCGACGTCGTCGGGGTCGACCCCGAGCCGGTCGGCCGCGATCATCGACCAGGACGTCTCGTGGCCCTGGCCGTGCGGCGTGGTCCCGGTGATGACGAGCACCTTGCCTGTGGGCAGCATCCGGACCGTGGCCGACTCCCACCCTCCTGCGGAGTAGTTCAGGGAGGCGAGCACCTTGGAGGGGGCGAGCCCGCACATCTCGACGTAGGTGGACAGGCCGATGCCGAGCTGGGTGAGGTCGCCCGAGGCCCGCCGGCGCTCCTGCTCGGCCCGCAGGGCGTCGTAGCCGACGAGGTCGAGCGCCTTCGCCAGCGCAGGCTCGTAGTCGCCGCTGTCGAACACCAGGCCCGGCGCCGAGCTGTACGGGAACTCCCGGATGAAGTTCCGCCGTCGGATCTCCGCCGGGTCGACGCCCATCTGGGCGGCGAGCGCGTCGACGGCCCGTTCGATGGCGTAGTTGGCCTCGGGCCGACCGGCCCCCCGGTAGGCGTCGGTCGGGGTCTTGTTGGTGAAGACGCCGGTGCACTCGAAGGCGTAGGCGGGGACGTCGTAGCACCCGTGGTACAGGAACGCCCCGAGCAGGGGGATGCCGGGCGTGATGAGCTGCAGGTAGGCGCCCATGTCGGCGAGGAGGCGCACCCTGATGCCGGTGATGCGGCCGTCGCCGTCGGCTGCGAGCTCGATGTGCTGGTGCTGTGCCCGGCCCTGGATCGTCGCGGTGCCGGCCTCGGTGCGCTCCTCGGTCCAGCGGATCGGCCGCCCCAGCTTGCGGGCCAGGGCGACCGCGAGGACCTCCTCGGCGTACACGTCGAGCTTGGAGCCGAAGCCGCCGCCGACGGACGGGGCGATGACCCGGAGCTTCTGCTCGGGGACGCCGACCGTGAGGCCGAGCATGACCTTGAGGATGTGGGGGATCTGGGTGGAGGTGTAGACGACGTAGTCCCCGTCGTAGGGCGCCGGCACGACGGCGACGTTGCGGGTCTCCATCGGTGAGGGCAGCAGCCGCTGCTGGACGTAGTCCTCGCTCACGGTGTGCGCTGCCTCGGCGAAGGCCCGGTCGACCGCCTCCGGCTCGGGAGACAGCACCCAGGTGTAGGACGTGTTCGTGCCGAGGTCGGCGTGGATCACGTTCCGGTCGCTGAGGGCGTCGTCGAGGTCGACGGCGACCGGAAGCGGCTCGTACTCCACGACGACGTGGTCCATCGCGTCGACCGCTGCGGTGCGGGTCTCGGCCACCACCACCGCCACCGCGTCGCCCACGTAGCACGCCTTCCCCACGGCCACCGGCAGGTGGGCGGGGTTCTTCATGTCGTCGGTGACGGCCCAGGCGCAGGGCATGGGGGCGGCCCACTCACCTTCGAGGTCGGCGCCGGCGTAGGCGGCGACGACACCCGGCTGCTCGAGAGCCCCGGAGAGGTCGATCGACGCGAGCCGGGCATGAGCCATCGTGCTGCGCACGATCCCGAGCCACAGCGCACCGGTCAGGACGAGGTCGTCGGTGAAGCGGGCCTCGCCGGTGAGCAGCGCGGGGTCCTCTCGGCGGACCCGTCGGCTGCCGATGAACGCGGGTGACGCCGCCGGGGCGTCGATGGTGTCGGTCACGCCCCCGCCCCCCCGACCGAGACCGGGTCGTCGAGCGCCTGACCGCTTGCGGCGAGCACCGCCCGGACGATGTTGTGGTAGCCGGTGCAGCGGCAGAGGTTGCCCTCGAGGCCCTCCCGCACCTGCGCCTCGGTGGGCGTGGGGATCTCGTCGAGCAGGCTGACGGCGGCCATCACCATCCCCGGCGTGCAGAACCCGCACTGGAGGCCGTGCTGCTCCTGGAACGCCCGCTGCATCGGGTGGAGGCCCTCGGCGGTGGCCATGCCCTCGATGGTGGTGATCTCGCTCCCGTCGGCCTGCACGGCCAGCACCGTGCAGCTCTTCACCGCCTCACCGTCGAGGTGGACGGTGCACGCGCCGCACGACGACGTGTCGCATCCGACGTTCGTGCCGGTGAGGCCGAGCGCCTCCCTGATGTGGTGGACGAGCAGCGTCCGAGGTTCGACCTCGTGCACCTGCGCGCCGCCGTTGACCGTCATCGACACCTGCATGGACGCTCCCCTCCTGCTGTTCCCTGCGTGGCACGTGCGTGTCCAGCACCTCGCGGTCCTGCACCAGCCGGAGACCGCGGGCTCATCATGTCGCCGTCGGCGGCGCTGCGCTGCCTGGACCGACCGGCCTCACGCTGCGCTCCCGTTCGCGACGGCCGAGATCGCCCGCCACACCCGTTCGGACGTGGCCGGCATGTCGACGTGGCGGACGCCGAGGTGGGCGAGCGCGTCGACCACGGCGGACTGCACCGCCGGCGTCGAGCCGATCGTTCCCGACTCCCCGATCCCCTTCGCCCCCATCGGGTTGACGGGCGTGGGCGTCTCCATGGCGACGAGCTCGAAGCTCGGCAGCTCGCACGCCGACACGAAGGCGTAGTCGGCGAAGTTCGACGTGACCGGGTTGCCGTCGGCGTCGTAGACGATCTCCTCGAGGAGGGCCTGGGCCACCCCCTGGGCGATGCCGCCGTGGCGCTGCCCCTCCACGAGCAGCGGGTTGAGGAGGCGCCCGGCGTCGTCGACGGTGATCATCCGCACCAGCGTCACCTTGCCGGTGTCGAGGTCGACCTCGACCACCGCGACGTGGGCCCCGAACGGGAACGTGGGGCTCTCCGCCGTGAACTCGGTCTCGACGTCGAGACCCCCCTCGCCGGCCGCGGCCGCCACCTCGACCCACGTCTTGGACACCGCAGGGGTCCCCCGCACGTGGAAGCGCCCCGACTGGGCGTCGAGCACGACGTCGTCGGGGTTCGCCTCGAGCAGGTCACCGGCGAGGCCGCGGGCGACGTCGAGCACCTTGCCGGCCGCCTCGTGCACCGCCGTGCCGCCGAGCTGGAGCGAGCGCGACCCGAAGGTGCCGACGCCGTTGGGGATGAGGTCGGTGTCCCCGTGCACGACCTGGATGTCGTCCATCGGGATGCCGAGCCGGTCGCTCACGATCATCGACCACGACGTCACGTGGCCCTGGCCGTGGGGCGAGGTGCCGGTGTAGACGGTCGCCGTCCCGTCGGCGTTGACGACCACCCGACCGTGCTCGCCCCCCGCCGTGGGACCGGCGGTGACCTCGACGTAGATCGAGATCCCGATGCCGACGGCGACGCGTCCGCCCTCCTGCCGCCGCCTGGCCTGCTCGGCCCGCAGCTGCTCGTACCCCGAGGCCTCGAGGGCCCGGTCGAGGGCGCCGGTGTAGTCGCCGATGTCGTAGGTCGTGCCGACGGCGGTGGTGTAGGGGAAGGCGTCGGTCGGGATGAGGTTCTTGCGCCTGACCTCGGCCGGGTCCATGCCGATCTCGGCTGCGAAGAGGTCCATCGCCCGCTCGCCCGCAGCGGTCGCCTCCGGCCGTCCTGCGCCCCGGTAGGCGACGGTCGGGGCGGTGTTGGTCGCGACGCTCCTGAGGTTGCACTCGACCTTCGGGAACGCGTACACGCCCGCCGACATCGTGCGCGTCAGGTACGGGAGGATCCCCCCCATCGCGGGGTAGGCGCCGGTGTCCTGCAGCAGCTCGAGGCGGTAGGCCTCGACGGTCCCGTCACGGCGGCCCCCGATCGTGAGCCGCTGGATCTGGGCCCGACCGTGGCCCATGTTCGTCATGTTCTCGGTGCGCGTCTCGACCCAGCGCACGGGCCGGCCGAGGTGGCGGGCCGCCCACGCGACCACGATGTCCTCCGCCGAGCAGCCGATCTTGGCCCCGAAGCCGCCACCGACGTCCGGTGCGATGAGGTGGACCGTGCCCGGTTCGAGGCCGAGGGCCGTCTGGATCGTGTCCCGGCTGGCCTGGGGGGCCTGGGTGCTGCACCAGTACGTGCAGCGACCGTCCTCGCCCCAGGCTGCGGCTCCGGCCCGCACCTCGAGCGGGGCCCCCGCCACCCGCTGGTTCACGACCCGCTGCGAGACCACCACCTCGCAGCCTTCGAACAGGTCCGGGTCGGAGCCGAAGTCCATCTCCATCGCCAGGTTCGTCCCCGCCTCGCCGTGGAGCACGACCTCGTCCCGCACCGCGTCCTCGGGGTCGACCACCGCCTGCAGCGGCTCGTAGTCGACGAAGACCAGCTCGGCCGCGTCCTCGCCCGAGGGTCCGTCCTCCGACAGCACGAGCGCCACCGGCTCCCCCACGAACCGCACCGTCCCGTCGGCCAGCAGCGGGCGGACCATGGACTGGTTCAGCAGGGGGATGGAGGGCGGGAGCGGCGCCAGCCCCAGGTCCGCCCCGGTGAGCACAGCGATGACACCGGGGGCGGCCTGCGCCTCGGTCACGTCGATCGACGAGATCCGGGCGTGGGCCATGGTCGAGCGCACGAACGTGGCCCTGGCCGCGCCCTCGAGGCGGGGATCTCGGACGTCGTCGACGTAGGTGCCCCCGACCGTGAGGAACTTCGGGTCCTCCTTGCGCACGACACGAGTGCCGAGAATGCTCATTCGCCCCCCTGGGTCCGGCGTCGGGGTCACCCTAACGAGGCGGCAGTAGGGTTCGAGCCCGTGGTCTCCCTACGCTCCGAGGTCGCCGACCCGCCGGCGGTGGACCTCGACGAGGCGCCCCACCGGTCCAGCACCGCCCGGCTCCTGGCCACGTACTGGCCGCTGCTCCTGCTCGCCGCCCTGGTCGCGGTGGCCACGGTGGTGGCCCGCCACGTGATGTTCCCCGCCTACTCGTGGAACCGGGACGAGGCCGTCTACCTGTGGCACATGGAGGTGCTGCGGTCGGGCCAGCTCCTCTCCACCGACGGTGGGGCACCGCTGTTCTTCCGGCCGTGGCTCACGGGCGCGAGCGACGGGATGCTGTTCTCGCAGTACACGCTCGGGTGGCCGCTGGCGCTGGCGGCGGCAGCCACCGTCCTCGGGACGCCGTCGGCGGCGCTGCCGATCGGTGCCGTGCTCGTGGTGGTCGGCACCTACGCCTTCACCCGGGAGCTGACCTCCGACCACACCCTGGCGCTCGTGTCTGCGGCGGTGATGGCGTCCTGCCCGATCATCTTCATCCAGGGCGGCATGTACCTCGGCTACCTGTTCACCCTGGGACTCGGTCTGGCGTACGCAGCACTGCTGCTCTCCGGGATCCGTCGGGAGCGCCCGCTGCGAATCGTCGCAGGCGGCGCGCTGCTCGGGTGGATCTTCCTGACCCGGCCGTTCGACGCCGTGCTGTGGGGGCTCGCGGTCGTGGGCTACGTGGCGTTCAGCCACCGCCACGCCCTGCGGCGCCTCGTCGGGCCGGCCCTGTGGCTCGCCCTCGGCCTCCTCCCGCTGGTGGCGGGGACCGTCGCGTACAACGTGTACGTCACGGGCACGCCGCTCGAGTTCCCGATCACCTCGGTCGACCCGCTCGACACGTTCGGGTTCGGACCCCGCCGGATCATGCCGACCCTCGGGATCGTCGACTACGACCTCGGCCAGGCGGTGGCGGGCACGACCAAGAACGGGATCTGGTTCCCGCTGTTCCTCACCGGCAGCTACCTCGGCGTCCTGGTGGCGCTCGGCGGGCTGTGGCTGCGGCGCCGGGACCGGACCACCGTGGCCCTGCTCGCCATCTGCGTGCTGTTCCCGCTCGGCTACTTCCCGTTCTGGGGGAACAGCCTCTCGAGCAACTTCGCCAAGTACACGGGGCCCTTCTACTACATCCCCCTCTATCCGCCGCTGAGCATCCTCATCGCGACCGCGCTCATCGCCGCCTGGCGCCGTCGCCGGCAGCTCGGCGTCGCCCTGCTGGCGGTGGTGGCGCTCGCCACCGTCGTGCCCGGGCTCGACCGCTTCGCCCTCGTCCGACGCCAGAGCGAGGCGCAGGTGCCGTGGAAGGAGGCCGTCGCTCGCATCGACGGACCCTCCCTCGTGTTCCTCGCCGAGGACCAGCCCTACCTGATGTTCCTCAACCCGTTCGCGTCGAACGACCCGGACCTCGAGGGCGAGCGGCTGTTCGCCACCGATCGGGGGCCGGCCAACCTCGACCTCATCGCCCGGATGCCCGAACGGACCCCCGTCCGCCAGCAGTCGAGCGTCCCGCTGTGGGAGCTGTTCCCCCGCCCGCACCCGGTGAAGCCGAGGATCGTCAACACGCCGCTCGAGGTGCTGCGCACCGACCGCCTGGCGCTGGACGTGCGCGCCACCAACACCACGTCGAGCCCGGCGGTGGTGACCACCGTCCTCGTCGGCGGGCGGGTGGTCGACCGCCAGACCCTTTCGACCAGCTCCAGGAGGGGCGCCACCCACTCGACCAGGGTCGTGCTCGCCGTCCCCGGCGCGACGACCGACGGGTCGTCGGTCCCCCTCGCCGGCCCGCGAGGGCGGATCACGATCCTCGTCGGCTTCGGGGAGGACGCCGCAGCGGCGCGAGCCGACCCCGTCGCCCGCCAGCGGCTCCCCTACCGCATCGAGGACGGCACGGCCGAGGTGCTGCTCCCGCCCGAGCAGTTCCGCGACGTCTGGTACACGGCCCCCATCGACTGGCAGCGGATGCTCGAGCTGCCGGAGCTCGAGGTCGTCGCGACGGCCGACAGCCCGTAGCGCGCGCCTAGCCCGAGCGGGGCGGCCGCGGCGCCGACCGCGTGGCGGGCTGCCCGTGCTGCGCCTGTCGTCGCGAGCGGAGCAGCCAGACGGCGATGTCCACCGCGAGCAGCGCCAGCGCCAGCCACGCCAGCCGTGGCTGGGCGGCCAGCCGACTGGCGACGAGCAGTGCAGGCACCGAGAGCGTGACGAGCCACCTCGCCGCCGGCGCACGAGCCACGAGCGCCAGCGCGGCTCCGGTGACGACGCCGATCCAGGGGACCGAGACCGCGGCCGCGGCCAGACCGGCGGCCGCAGCCGCGACCGCTGTCATCCCGATCGAGGGCACGACGCCGACCGGGTAGGAGGCCGGCGAGCCCAGCACGGCCACCGCAGCCAGGCCCTCGCCGGCGGAGTCCGGGTCCGACCGGGACCTGCGCGTGGTGGCGGCCACGACCGCGACGCAGGCGAGCGCCGCGGCCAGCGACAGGGCCAGGCCGGCCCAGACCTGGCGCTGCGGGGTCCAGCGCAGCGCCACCTCCATCGTCCCCGGACCCGTCGGCGTCACGAGCCAGCCGTTGGCGAAGCCGTTCACGAGCTGGCGGGGTCCGAGCGAGCCCGCGCCGACGTCGGCCTGCCAGCCCTCGCTCGAGCTCTGCCCGAGCACCAGCCAGAACGGCTCCCCGTCGGAGGTGACGGTGAGGTCGAGCTGCGTCGGCCCCGACCCGTCGACCTGCACGGCGGCGCCGGGGTCCGGTGCCCGTCGGCCCCGGGGCGCCACCCCGTCGCCTGCGCCCGCCTCGTCGGAGGACAGGACCAGGCGGTCGATGTCGACGCCGGTGTCGAGGCCCGGGCGCGTCCCGAGCCGGTTGCTCCCGGCGCCGACGGCGATGGCGCCGCCGCACGGCTCCACGGTGAGGCCCGAACGGCCCTCCGACGGCGATCCCTCCAGGCGGAGGGGGATGTCGCGGCCGTCGATCGTGAGCAGGCCGCTCCGACAGTCGTCGGGGACCGCCGTCGGGCTTCCCGGCGCCACCACGCCGGCGAGCCCGACCTCGGCGAAGGCGACCGGGAGCGTGGCCTCCGGTGCGGGGTCCCCCTCGATCGCCGTCCGGCGCCGGACCTCCTCCACCACCAGCCGCAGGTCCTGCGCCTGCACGGGCTCGAAGGACACCGAGACGGTGGTGGTGGCCCCTGCGACCGCCCCGTCGGCGATCTCCGGGACGGGGACGGAGGCGACGGGCGCTCCGTCGGCCTCGAGCCGGACCCGGGTGGGGACGGAGTGGCGGCCGTCGGCCACGACCGTGAGGTCGGCGCGGTCCACGCTGAGCGGGGCCGGGACGCGAGCGGCGACCCACTGCCCCTCCTGCGCCCCGAGCGGGGCGGTCCACGCGGTGCCGGGGTCCGCGTCGAACGCCCGGGACGCCCGTGCGTCGGGGTCACCGTGCAGGTGGCCCGACGAGGTGAAGGTGGTTCCGGGTGCGACCGTCCCGAGCACCTCGTCCAGCAGGTCGTCGTCGGCACCGGGGTTCACCCGGGCCGTCCCCGCCAGCCCGAACGAGCGCTCGTCGGGCAGCTCGAAGCGCCGCTCGAGCGACAGCTCCTGGTCCTGGCGACCCCGCTCCCCGGGTTCCGAGCGCAAGCGGGACATGACGACGTCGAGCCGGTGCCCGGCGGCCTCCTCGCCGACCCGCTCGGCCAGGTCGACCGGGAGCCGCACTGCTTCGACCACCTGCACGTCGGCCAGGCCGACCTCGGCGAAGCCGACGGCGTTCGCCAGACCCGGGTCGAAGGCGGGCACCGTCGTCTCCACCAGCTCGAGCTCGAGGCGGCGCACGGAGCGCTCGGGGAACGGGACCCGCTGACCTCCGGGTTCGAGCGACTCCTCGCCGAGGGTCACCGTGGTCGGCTCCCCCCCGTCGAGGCTGAGCCGGACGACCGTCAGCACCCGGTCGCGGGGGCCGTCCTGGGGCTGGACCAGGGTCACGCCGTCGGCGGTGACCGGGCCGTCGAGCTCGATCGTCAGGCGCTCGCCGGTCGGGTCGGGTCCGCCAACGCGCCACGACGTCCGGCTGTCCCCGTCGAAGGCCAGCACGGCCCGGTCCTCGGGTCGCCCCGTCCCGCCGTCAGCGGTGGCGTCGACCCGGCCACCCTCGTGCTCGACCACGGTGTGGGCGCCGTCGCCGACGTCACCGAACGGCTCGAGGCGGAAGTCGAGCCCGCTCGGGTCTGGGAGGTCCTGCCCGGCGCGCTCGGTCGCCCCCATCGTCTCCCGCAGCGAGGAGAACCAGTTCTGCGGACGGCGTCGGTGGGAGTCGGTGAGGACCAGGTCGGCGCCGGCGTCGAGTGCGTCCTCCAGCCCGGGGTCGTCCAGCGCAGCCAGCTGGAACAGCAGGGCCCTTCCGTCGAGGAGGCCGGCGCCTGCGGCTTCCACCACGCCGTCGCCGTCACCGGCGAGCACGACCGGGTTCGTCGTGGGCGCCGTGTGCACGATGGGCAGCGGGTCCTCGACGTCGAACAGGGCGACCGGTGGGGGGTCGGGGGCGCTCGGCGGGGTGCGCAGCTCCAGCTCGTCGAGCGACGGGAGCCGCTCGGACGGCGTGTTCCGCTCGGCCGGCCCGAAGGTCCGAGGCGGCTCGAGGCCCGGGGCGAGGGGGGCCGTGAGCGCAGACCAGAGGAGGCGCGGCCGGGGCGTCCCGAAGCGCTCGAACTGCAGGTCGGAGCGCAGCGACACGGTGCCCACGTCGAACATGCGCGCCACGGGGGCGAGCGAGGCCGGCTCGAAGGTCCCCTGCTGCATGCGCCGGTCGAGCGCGTCGAGCAGGTTCACCGACGCCGGCGACCCGTACGGCAGCACCTCGCGCGCCAGGTACGGCCGGTCGATGAGCCCGGGGGTGATCGGCTCCACCGTGTTCCCCCAGCGGTAGGCGGAGAAGTTCGCCCCCGGGATCTCGAGCACGCGGGTCGAGTCGCCAGCCGCATCGAGGTCGGCCGCAGCGGCACGCCAGTGGTCGGGCACGTCCTCCGGACGCTGGACCCCGCTCGACAGGTACCCGATCCGCCACACGGGTGCGAAGGCGGCCACCGCGACGGCAGCGACCGCGAGGGCTGCCACCGCCCGCGGCCGGCGGCGCAGCACGGAGCCGATGGCGGCGGCCACCAGCCCCGCCAGTCCGAGCACGATGACGGGGGCCACCCTGGCCGTGTTGCGCAACGCCAGCCCGAGCGACGACGTGTCGGCGAACGACCTCCACAACGAGCCGTAGGGGCTCGGGTCGTCGTACGGCCAGGCGCCGGCGCCCACGACGGCACCGACGACGACGAGGAGGGCGAAGTACGTCCGGTGCCGCCACCGCACGACGGCGGCCGCCGCGAGCGCGAGCACCGGCACCGTGAAGCTGAGCATCGCCGTCCTGGAGGGCTCGGCGTAGGAGGCGGCCTGGTCGATCGAGCTCCCCAGCCGGTCACGGCCGTAGAAGAACCAGTTGCCCAGGCCCCGCAGCAGGTCGTCGGGCGACGAGTTGGCCGACACGACCTGCACCCTCTCGGTGAGCTGCAGGACCGGGAGCCCGTAGGCGCCCTGGACGCGCAGGCCGACGAGCCACCAGATCGACACCCCGAGCGACAGCACGCCGATGCGACCCGTGGCCGCGAGCACGCGACGGGCGGGCGCCCGACCTCGCAGCGCCTCCAGCACGAGCCAGAGCGCCGGCCCGGTGCACACCAGCAGGAGGGTCGGCGCGTTGACCCCACCGGCGGTGAGCGCCACGAGTGCGAACAGCGCAGGATCCCGCCACCCGCCTCGTCTCGTGGCCCGCATGACGAGGCCCACGAGCCACGGCAGCGCCGCCCACGGCAGCAGCAGCACCGAGATGCGGGCCGTGAAGGCGAGCTGGTACGGGGTGAGCAGGTAGACGACGGCGCCGACGACCGGCCCTGCCCCCCGGGCGCCGGCCAGCTTGAAGAGCCACCTGGCGCCGAGGGCGGCGGCGAGGGAGATCGTGCCCCACCAGAGGCGCTGCGCGATCCAGTCGGGCACCCCGAGCTGGTCGAACACCCAGAACCACGGGCCCATCGGGAACAGGTAGCCGATGTGCTGGTGGGAGACGGTGCCGGCCCCCACCTGCGGGTCCCACAGGTGGACGGCGCGGGCAAGGAAGCGACCGGGGTCGAGGTAGAGGTACTGCTTGGTGTCGCTGCTGAGCTGGCCCGGCGACGACACCAGGGACGGCACGTAGGCGAGCAGCGCCAGACCGGCGACCTCGACGGACTGCGCCCTGCGGAGGACGCGCTGGCGCCACGACGCCAGCATCCGCATCGGCGGCGATGCTAGGCGGACCGATGGGCCGCGACGGAACCGCCCGGCGCTCCGGGCGCCGTCCCGTTGCCGCCGCTGGGTGGTACCTTCAGCCGTCCTTCGGCCCTCCCCACCCGGTTCGGTCCCGCTGAGCCCCCGCCGAGCCGACCGAACCCCATGAGCCTCCCCCCGAGATCGCGTTGACCGAGAGCGCACCCGCTGCGACCACCCGTTCGCAGCGCGAGGTGGAGCGCTGGCCGTCGCTCGTCCGACACCTCCTCCTGGCGGCGGCGACCTACGTGCCCCTGCTCCTGACCGCCCGGGGCCGGGTGGTGGCCGACACCAAGAGCTACCTCTACCTCGACCCGGGGCGCCTGCTCGAGCGAGCCCCCTCGATGTGGGACCCCAACGTCGGGCTCGGCACGGTCACCCACCAGAACATCGGCTACCTGTTCCCGATGGGACCCTGGTTCTGGGCCTTCGAGCGGCTCGGTGCCCCCGACTGGGTGGCGCAGCGCCTCTGGCTCGGGACGATCATGTTCGCGGCCGGGGCCGGGGTGCTGTTCCTGCTCCGGACCCTGGGTTGGGGACAGGGTCCCGCCGACGCTACCGAGGTGTCCGGGCGGGTGTGGCGCGCGGTCTCGAGGGTGACGGGTGGTGGCGCGCTCGCCGCTGCGGTCGTCTACATGCTCAGCCCCTACGTCCTCAACTACGGGACCCGGCTGTCGGTCCTGCTGCTGCCGTGGGCCGGCCTGCCGTGGATGATCGGTCTCACGCAGCGGGCGCTGCGGTCCGGGAGCTGGCGCCACCCTGCGCTCTTCGCGGTCGTCGTCACGATCGTCGGCGGGGTGAACGCCACCGCGCTCCTGCTGGCCGGGATCGGCCCCCTGCTGTGGGTGCTCTTCGCCGTGTGGGTGCAGCGCGAGGTGACCCTCCGGGGGGCACTGGCAGCCGTCGCCCGGATCGGCGTCCTCACGCTCGGCAGCTCGCTGTGGTGGATGTCGGGCCTCGCCACCCAGGGCAGCTACGGGATCGACGTGCTCCGCTACAGCGAGACGGTGGCGACGGTGGCGGAGACCTCGAGCGCGCCGGAGGTGCTGCGGGGGCTCGGCTACTGGTTCTTCTACGGCGGCGAGAAGTCCGGGCCCTGGATCCCGGCGAGCCGGCCCTACATGGAGGCCCCCTGGCTCATCGCCGCCGGGTTCACCCTCACCGGCCTCGCGCTCGTGGCCGCCGTCGTCAGCCGGTGGCGCCAGCGGGCCTTCTTCGTCGGACTGGTCGTCATCGGCACCGCGGTGGCGGTGGGTCCCCACCCGTTCCAGTCGCCGTCGCCGATCGGGGCGGTGTTCAAGCGGCTCGCCACCTCCTCGACGGCCGGCCTGGCCATGCGCTCGACTCCCCGGGCGGTGCCCCTGATCGTCCTCGGGGTCGCCGTCCTCCTGGCGGCCGGCCTCGCCGGGCTCGCCAGGGTCAGGCCGCGCCCGGCCGTGGTCGCGTCACTGGTGGTGATGGGGATCGCCGTCGTCGGGCTGGCGCCGCTGTGGAGCGGGGACGCGCTCGGCGAGAACCTGATGCGGGACGAGGACGTGCCCTCGTACTGGCACGAGGCCGCCGCCTACCTCGACGACCAGGGCACCGACACCCGGGTCCTCGAGGTCCCGGGCAGCGACTTCGCCTCCTACCGCTGGGGCAACACCGTCGACCCCATCACGCCCGGCCTGATGGACCGGCCCTACGTCGCCCGCGAGCTGATCCCCTACGGCTCGCCCGCCTCCGCCGACCTGCTCAACGCCCTGGACCGGAGGTTCCAGGACGACGTGCTCGACCCCGGCGTCCTCGCGCCCGTGGCCCGCCGGCTGGGGGCGGGGGACATCGTGGTCCGCTCCGACCTCGCCTTCGAGGACTACCGGACGCCTCGCCCCCGGGCGCTCTGGGACCAGCTCGTCCCACACCCCGAGGGCCTCGCCGAGCCGGTCGCCTTCGGTCCCGCGGTGCCGAACCGGGCCGACCGGTTCCCGATGCAGGACGAGGTGGAGGAGGCCATACCGCGCGACACCCCGCACCCGCCGCCGGTCGGGGTGTTCGAGGTCGAGGACCCGATGCCCATCATCAGGACGGCGGCGGCCCGAGAGCCGCTGCTGCTGGCGGGCGACGGGGAGGGGGTCATCCAGGCCGGCGCCGCCGGCCTCCTCGACGGCGGGGCGCCGCTCTTCTACTCGGCGGCCACGGCCGGCGACCCCGCCCTGCGGGAGCAGCTGCTCGACGACGGCGCCGACCTGGTGCTGACCGACACGAACCGCAAGCGGGGACGACGGTGGAGCACGGTGTGGGAGAACACCGGCTACACCGAGCCCGCTGGCAGCGAGCCGCTCCGCGACGACATCTCCGACAACCGGCTGCCGCTGTTCCCCGCCGCCCCCGACACGGCGTTCACGACCGTCGACCAGCGCGGCGTCCGCGAGGTCAAGGCCAGCAGGTACGGGAACCCCGTCACCTTCACGCCCGACGACAGGGCGGCCAACGCCCTCGACGGCGACGTCGAGACGTCGTGGAGCGTGGGGGACTTCTCCCCCGTGGTCGGGGAACGGATCGTGATCGAGCTGGACGAGCCGGTCACCACCGATCGGGTGGAGCTGGTGCAGCCGGTCATCGGTCCGCGGGACCGCTTCATCACCCGGGTGGAGGTCGTGCTCGACGGCGAGAGCATCGGCACGTTCCCGCTCGACGAGTCGTCGAGGACAGCGGGCGGCCAGTCCGTCGACATCGGCGAGCACACCTTCTCGACCATCGAGCTCGTGGTCGCCGAGGACAACATCGGGGCGCGCCGGGCCTACGGCACGCTCAGCCCGGTGGGCTTCGCCGAGGTCCGGGTGGCCGACATCGCCGTCGACGAGGTCGTCCAGCTGCCCTCGGACCTGCTCGACGGCGTGGGGGCCCGCTCCGCCGCCCACGACCTCACGGTGCTCCTCGAACGGGCGCGCGGCCGTGTGTACATCAGCCCCGACGAGGAGCCCTCGATCGTGCGCGGCTTCGGCCTGCCCTCCGAGCGCCGCTTCACCCTGGAGGGCGACGCCCGGGTGTCGGCGGTGGCGGACGAGGCGACGATCGACCGCGCGCTCGGGTACCCGGCACCCGCGGACGGCGGCATCGCCGTCGAGAGCTCGACCTACCTGCGGGGCAACCTCGCAGCGCGAGGTGCGTCGGCCCTCGACGGGGACCCCTCGACGTCATGGCGCACCGAGTTCGCGGTGCACAACCAGATCGGCGCATCCCTCACGGTCGGCATGCCGGGACCCGTCACCCTGGACCGGCTCGACCTCGTGCTGCTGGCCGACGGTGACCACTCGGTCCCCACCCGGCTCCGCATCGTCGGGGGGAGCGAGAGCCGGACGGTCGAGGTCCCGGCCGTGGAGGACCAGCCGGTCGACGGGGCCACGCAGTCGGTGACCGTCAGCTTCGACCCGCTCACCACCGACCGGCTGCAGGTCGTGGTCGAGGCGATCAGGCCGGTGGAGGCACGCGAGTACTACAGCGAGCGGCCGGGGGTGCTGCCCATCGGCGTGGCCGAGCTGGGCATCCCCGGCGTCCTGCGGCCCACCGTGCCGGCGGCGCTCGCCTCCCCCTGCCGCGAGGACCTGCTCGAGCTCGACGGCGAGCCGATCGGGGTCCGCGTCACCGGGTCGACGGCGGAGGGCGTGGCCCGCGCTGCGCTCGCGCTCGAGCGGTGCGGCGGCGCAGCGGACGCGATCCCGGTCGGGGCCGGCGACCACGTGCTCCGAGCCGCTCCCGGTGCGGAGACCGGCATCGACCTCGACCGGCTGGTGCTGCGCTCGGACGCCTCCCCCCAGCCGAGCGGTGGCGCCGCTGGGGGCACGGCCCCCCGGCTGGAGACGGTGGGCAGCGGGCGGACGTCGCTCGACCTGCAGGTCAGCGGGGCCGATGGGCCGTTCTGGGTGGTGCTCGGACAGAGCCACAGCCCGGGCTGGACGGCCGAGGTCGACGGTGGGGAGCGCCTCGGTGCGTCCACCCTGGTCGACGGCTACGCCAACGGGTGGTACGTCGATCCCCGGGGGGAGCAGGATCTGGCGCTCAACCTGGAGTGGGAGCCCCAGCGCCGGGTCCGTGCGGCGCTGGTCGTGTCCGGCGCCTTCCTCGTCCTGTGCCTCGGCATCGTGGCGTGGGGCTGGCGACGCCGCACCCCGGCCTCCCTGCCGACCACGTCCGACGTCGAGCTCGCCTCACCCCTCAGCTGGGGAGGCGGGCGCCTGCGTCCGGGCGGGGCCGTCGTCCTCACCCTGGCCGGAGCCGCAGCCGCCGCCCTCGTCGTGTCCCCCCTCGCCGGGGCCGTGGTCGGCGCCACCGTGGCCGCGGCGCTGGCCCTCCAGGTGGTCGGCCGCCGGGGCCGGCCGGTGCTCGTCGGAGGCGCCATCGCCTCCTACGGCCTCGCTGTCGGGCTGATCCTCGCCCGGCAGCTGTGGCGCGGAGGCTTCGACGCCGACTTCGAGTGGCCGTCGTTCTTCCCGGCGTCACACGTGCTGGCCTGGATCGGCCTCGCCCTGCTGGCCGTCGACGTCCTCCTCGATCAGGTGGAGGCACGGCGCCGGTCGTCGCCGACGGAGCAGCGGGGTCAGCCGGCCGAGGCCTGACCTGCGGGACTGGCCCGGCCCCGGGGCACGCTGCGGGGCCACCCCGTCCCTGCCACAGGACTGCTGCCACGACCCGGCTCCTGGTCCTACCGAGCCGGAGCCGGCGGCGTGGGCGGCGCTACAGGATGCCGGTGATGCCGTCCCACAGGCGCTCGAGCGGGTTCCGGTCGTCGGCGTCGCCCTCGGGCGTGGCGGGGGCCGTCGTCGGCGGCGCGGCGCTCGGCAGCATGGCGTACGCCTCTTCGCCGGGCATCACCAGGTTGTACTCCTCGCGCGCCTTGCGCTCGACCTCCTCGTCGTCCTGCAGCAGCTCCGCCCGGGCTTCGAGAGCATCGCTCTGCTCCCGGAGCACCGACAGCTGCTCCTGGGCCGAGGCCGTGGCAGCGCGCTGGGAGAGGAACGTGCGGGTGGGGAACACGGCGGTGAACAGCACGAGCACGAGGGCCAGCGTGGCGAGGACCGGCCACAGGGCCCGCCCGACCCGCCGACCGCGGCTCGGGACAGCCCGCTCGGCGCGCGCCGAGCGCAGCCGCGACGGCGGCGGCGGCGGGACCTCGCGGGTCATCGTCCCACCGGGAGTCGTGCGAGGGCAGCGCCACCGAGGTACTCGGCGGACTCCCCGAGCTCCTCCTCGATGCGCAGCAGCCGGTTGTACTTGGCGACCCGGTCCGAACGGGCGGGTGCCCCCGTCTTGATCTGCCCGCAGCCGGTGGCCACGGCCAGGTCGGCGATCGTGGTGTCCTCGGTCTCGCCGGACCGGTGGCTCATCACGCTCGTGTACGCCGACCTGGTGGCGAGCGCGACCGTGTCCAGGGTCTCGGTCAGCGACCCGATCTGGTTGACCTTGACGAGGATGCTGTTGGCCACGCCGTGGGCGATGCCCCGCTCGAGGCGCTCGGCGTTCGTGACGAACAGGTCGTCCCCGACGAGCTGGACACGCTGCCCGATGGCGCTCGTCAGACCGGCCCACCCGTCCCAGTCCTCCTCGGCCATGCCGTCCTCGACCGACACGATCGGGTAGCGGTCGCACCAGTCGGTCCAGAAGTCGGTCAGCTCGGCGGAGGTCAGGTCCCGCCCCTCCCCTGCCATGCGGTACACCCCGTCCTCGAACAGCTCGGTGGTGGCCGGGTCGAGGGCGAGGGCGAGGTCGGTGCCGGGCGTGAAGCCGGCCCGCTCGATCGCCTCGACGAGGATCTGGAGCGCCTGCTCGTTGGAGGTGAGGTCGGGCGCGAAGCCACCCTCGTCCCCGACGGCGGTCGACAGGCCGCGGTCGTGCAACAGCGACCTGAGCACGTGGTAGGTCTCGACGCCCCAGCGCAGCCCCTCGGAGAACGACGCCGCCCCGATCGGCATGATCATGAACTCCTGGAAGTCCACGTTGTTGTCGGCGTGGGCCCCGCCGTTGAGCACGTTCAGCATGGGGACCGGCAGGACGTGGGCGTTGCACCCGCCGATCGACCGGTACAGCGGCACCTCGAGGTGGTCGCCCGCCGCACGTGCCACCGCCAGGGAGACGCCGAGGATGGCGTTGGCCCCGAGGTTCGCCTTGTTGTCGCTGCCGTCGAGCGCCAGCAGCACGCCGTCGATGCCCCGCTGGTCGAGGCCGTCGAGCCCGACGACGGCGTCGAGGATCTCGTCGTTGACGGAGCGGACCGCCCCGAGGACCCCCTTGCCGCCGAAGCGGTCGCCGCCGTCCCGGCGCTCCACCGCCTCGAACTGCCCGGTCGAGGCGCCCGAGGGGACGATCGCCCTGCCGGACGCTCCCGAGGACAGGAACACCTCGACCTCCACCGTCGGGTTGCCCCGCGAGTCGAGGACCTCACGGCCAACGATGTGCTCGATGGTGCTCATGTTGCCCATGTTGCTCCTGAGACGCGTGTGTGCCAGACGGTACACGCCCCCGACGGGCCGTCCAGGCGATGCCTGCTGCTGCACCAGACCGCTCTGACGGCCCACGTCGTCTGCGCCCGAGCGGCCGCACCGGCGCTCCCGGGCGCGGCGGACCCCCCGATCGGGTAATGCTCGGGGCATGAGCATCCACGATCCCCTGGGTCCCCAGCCCGACCCCGGAACCCCGCAGCCCACGCCGGGTGGCCCTTCCGAGCCGCCCACGCCGATCCTGCCCGACCCGAACCCCATGCCCGACCCGGGCACGCCCGACATCCCCCCGCCGATCGAGCCCGCCCCCGCCTGACCACCGCATCGTGACCACCGCATCCTGACCACTGCACCCGGAGGCCCGGCCCCGAGGCCAGAGGCGACCGCCGGCACGCATGCCTGGCCCAGCCGCCCGGGGCGAGGACGGCCGCCCCGTGCGCGACGGGGGTCCAGGCCCAGTCGCGGGCCCCCGCCCGTCCGGCCCGAGCCGAGCCCACCCGGCGGCCGGGACGACGGGCCGGCCTCAGGGGCCGTCGCGGCCCCGCCACCACCGGCTGACCATGAGGCCGTAGCTGGCGACCACGAGCAGCCCGCCGAGGCCGAACACCACGGTCGTGAGCCCGAGGTCCGAGCGCGACTCGGGGCAGCGTGCGGCGGCCAGCGCCCGGCCCTGGAAGCTCCCGAGGCTCACGTCCCCGCCGGCGGTGACGACGCCCTCGGCGGGCACGGAGCCGACGTCGAAGTCGCACC
>CADCSY010000135.1 GCA_902805555.1 uncultured Acidimicrobiales bacterium
CGTGGTCGCCCACCTCGTGACGATCGGTCACCAGGTCGATGACCAGGGGACGGGTGACGAGTCGCCGGTCGACTACCCGATGATCTGCGCAGGGGTGGGCCGCACGGTGGTTCGGGGTCGCGCCGAGCTCGGCGTCGTCCTCGGCGGGAGCGGCCAGGGAGAGGCCATCGCTGCCAACAAGGTCCACGGCGTGCGTGCCGCCCTGTGCCTCGACGTGCGCACCGCCAGGCTCGCCCGTCAGCACAACGACGCCAACGTCCTGGCGCTGGGTGGCCGCCTCGTCGACACGACGCTCGCGCTGGCCATCGTGGACACCTTCCTCGCCACGCCCTTCGAGGGGGGGCGCCACGAGCCACGGATCGCCCAGCTGTCCGTCATCGAGGCCGACGAGTGCGCTTCGGCGACATCGGAGGCCCCGGGGGCCGGCTGATCCACGGTGCCCAGGATCCGCTCCCGCGGGTCGAGGGCCGCCGGGACACGGCGGGCGCCTCCGGATCCCCGATGGCGGGCCGGGTCCGACCTCCGGTGCTGACGGGCCGGCGGGCAGCCGCCGACAGGTACGTTCGGCCCATGGGGCCGCCCCCGTTCCTCCATCCCTTCGCTCCCCCAGCGGCGAGCGACTTCACCACGATCGTCCGGGGCGAGGGGGCGGCGGTCTTCGACGCAGACGGGCGCCGCTACCTCGACGCCATGGCGAGCCTCTGGTACTGCAACGTCGGGCACGGCCGATCGGAGATCGTCGAGGCGGTCGCCACCCAGATGCGTGCCCTCGCCAGCTTCCACGCCTTCGACCGCTTCACCAACGAGCCGGCCGACGCCCTCTGCGAGCTGCTGGCCCGGTTGGCCCCCATGCCCGGCGCGCGCGTGTTCCTCACCTCGTCCGGCTCCGAGGCGGTCGAGACCGCCATGAAGCTGGCCCGCCTCGCCCACGTGCGGGCCGGCCACCCCGAGCGGACGATCGTGGTGGGCCGCCGACGCTCCTACCACGGTGTCTCCTACGGGGGTGTCTCGGTCCAGGGCCTGCCCCTGAACCAGGAGGGGTTCGGCCCCCTGCTGGAGGGGACCACCCAGGTGGACCACGACGACCTGGCGGAGGTGACCGAGCTCTTCGAGCGAGAGGGCGACCGGGTGGCGGCGGTGCTCGCCGAACCGGTCATCGGAGCGGGTGGCGTGATCCCGCCGACCCCGGGCTACCTGAAGGGTCTCCGGCAGCTGTGCGACGAGGCCGGGGCGCTGCTGGTGCTCGACGAGGTGATCTGCGGGTTCGGCCGCCTCGGATCCTGGTGGGGCGCCGACCGCTACGGGATCCGGCCGGACCTGGTGACCTTCGCCAAGGGGGTGACGTCGGGGTACGTGCCTCTCGGCGGCGTGCTCGTGGGGCGGGCGGTGCGCGAGCCCCTGGAGGCCGAGGCCGGCTTCATCCTCCGCCACGGCCACACGTACAGCGGCCACCCCACGGCGTGCGCTGCGGCACTGGCGAACATCGGCATCCTCCGGGACGAGCAGCTGCTCGAGCGGGCCGAGCAGGTGGGGGGCCGGTTGGGCCTCGGCCTGTCGGGGCTGGCGGGGGACGGCGTGCTGGCCGAGGCACGGGGTGTCGCCGGCATCTGGGCGGCGGTGCTGCCCGAGGAGGTGGCCGCCACCGAGGTGCGCCAGGGTCTCCTCGACCGGGGCGTCATCGCCCGGCCCATCGGCACCGACGTCATCGCCTTCTGCCCACCGCTCGTCATGCCCGACGCAGATCTCGACCACTGCGTGGAGGCGCTCGAGGCATCGGTCGCCGAGGCGCGTGCTCGGGCTCGGGTGTAGGCGGGAGGTGGCGCTCCCGTCCGCCTAGCCTCCAGCCATGACGCTGCCGAAGAACGGATGGTCCAAGCAAGAGGTCGTCGCTGCGATGACCGAGATGCGCGGCAGCGACGCTCGCTGGCAGGACGGGCGCACCTTCGGGATGGTCTACGACGCAGGGCCCGAGGCGCACGAGGTGGTCGAGGCCGCCGCGATGCTGTTCCTGCACGACAACGCCCTCAACACGAAGGCCTTCCCGAGCCTGGCGAAGATCCAGTCCGACGTGGTCGGGATCGCCAACGGCCTCCTCCACGCACCGGAGGGCGCTGCCGGCTTCATGACGTCGGGCGGGACCGAGAGCATCCTCATGGCGGTGAAGGCGGCGCGCGAGCGGGGCCGGGCCGAGCGGGGGATCACCGCCCCGGAGATGGTGGTCCCCATCAGTGCCCACGCCGCGTTCCACAAGGCGGCCTACTACTTCGGCCTCGAGATCCACACCGTCCCGGTCCGTGAGGACTACCGGGCCGACGTCGACGCCATGGCAGCCGCGATCAACGCGAACACCGTCCTCGTCGTCGGCTCGGCACCGCAGTACCCCCAGGGCGTCGTCGACCCGATCGGCGAGCTGGCGGCGCTCGCGGCGGCCGCCGGCGCGAACTTCCACACCGACGCGTGCATGGGCGGCTTCGTGCTCCCGTTCATGGAGATGCTCGGCTACGAGCTGCCGCTGTGGGACTTCCGAGTCGAGGGGGTCACGTCGATCTCGGCTGACCTCCACAAGCTCGGCTACGCGCCCAAGGGCGCGTCGCTGATCCTCCACCGCTCCAAGGAGCTGCGCCGCTACCAGACGTTCGTCTTCGACGGCTGGCTGGGCGGGTTCTACGCGTCACCGGCCATGCAGGGGACGCGCCCGGCGCTGCCCATGGCGACGGCGTGGGCGATCCTGCACCACCTCGGCGAGGACGGCTACAAGCGGCTCACCGCCACCGCCGTCGACACCCGCAAGCGGATGGTCGACGGGATCCGCGCGATCGACGGGGTGACCGTCGTCGGCGAACCCGAGGCGCAGCTCGTGGCCATGTGCGCGGCTCCGGGCTGGGAGGACCGCGTCGACATCTTCGCCGTCGGTGACGCGTTGCAGCAGCGGGGCTGGTTCCACGATCGCCAGCTCCCGCCGGAGTCGCTGCACTCCACGGTCAGCGCCGGCAACGCGCCGGCGCTCGACCAGTACCTCGCCGACCTCAGGACCTGCGTCGCCGACGTGGCCGGCATCCGGGTGGACGACCGCTCGACGAGCTACGCCACCCTCGAGTAGGAGGCGCATCGGCCTGCCCGAGGTCACGCCACAAGTCGAGAGTAGCACTCTCATTTCGAGGCTAGTCTCGCAAGGTGGCGGCGAGCGATCGGGGTCGAGCACCACGTCGGGAGCCGGGCCAGGCCAGGACCCGCCTCGCCCGGGCTGCCGTCATCGACGCTGCCCGGACGCTGTTCCTCGAGCGGGGCTACGGAGCGACGACGATCGAGGCGCTGAGCGCGCTGGCCGACGTCCCTCCGGCCACCGTCTACCGCCTGTTCTCGTCCAAGAGCGGGATCCTGAAGGCCCTGCTCGACGTCTCCATCGTCGGTGACGACGAGGCCGTCCCGCTGGCACGTCGGCCCCACGTCCAGGCGCTGCTCGCCGATCCGGATCCGACGGTCCAGCTGGCCGGCTTCGTCACGATCGCCGCAGACGTGAACTCGAGGGTCGCCCCCGTCTACCGCACCCTCGTCAGCGCGGCGGGCTCCGACCCCGACGCCGCCGCGCTCCTCGACGAGCTCACCCAGCAGAGGCAGGAGGGCCAGCGCCTGATCACCCGGTCGCTGGTCCGCACCGGCGCGCTGCGGGCCGACCTGCGAGAGCGAGACGCCGCCGACGTCATCCACGCCCTCATGTCCCCCGAGGTGTACCGGCTCCTCGTCGTGGACAGGCGCTGGAAGCTGGACCGCTACGAGCGTTGGCTCACCGAGATCCTGTCCGAGCAGCTCGTCGCGCAGGAGGCGGAGGCGCAGGAGGTGCCGTGACCCCCTGGGGCGGGCGTGCTCCGGCGGCCTCGTCGTGCCAGGACCCGTGGGGGCGCCACCGGAGGAGGACGCTGCGCAGGGGCGGACCGCAGGCTCCGGTCAGGCGCCGATGTATGTCGCGAGGTGCTCGCCGGTGAGGGTCGAGCGATCGGCCACGAGGTCGGCCGGCGTGCCCTCGAACACCACCCGGCCGCCGTCGTGGCCGGCGCCGGGGCCGAGGTCGATGATCCAGTCGGCGTGGGCCATCACCGCCTGGTGGTGCTCGATGACGACGACCGACTTGTGCGCGTCGACGAGCCGGTCGAGCAGGCCGAGCAGCTGCTCGACGTCGGCGAGGTGGAGGCCGGTGGTCGGCTCGTCGAGGACGTAGACGCCGCCCTTGTCACCCATGTGCATGGCCAGCTTGAGGCGCTGCCGCTCCCCGCCGGAGAGCGTCGTCAGCGGTTGGCCGAGGCTGAGGTACCCGAGCCCGACGTCGGCGAGCCGGTCGAGGATGGCGTGCGCGGCGGCCGTGTGGGCCTCGCCGGCGCCGAAGAACGCCTCCGCCTCCGTCACCGACATCGCAAGCACCTCTGCGATGCTGCGGCCGCCGAGGTGGTACTCCAGCACCGCTGCCTGGAACCGCTTCCCCTCGCACTCCTCGCACAGGGTGGCGACGCCGGCCATCATCGCCAGGTCCGTGTAGATGACGCCGGCGCCGTTGCAGGTCGGGCAGGCGCCCTCCGAGTTGGCGCTGAACAGGGCCGGCTTCACGTCGTTGGCCTTGGCGAACGCCTTGCGGATGGGCTCGAGCAGCCCGGAGTACGTCGCCGGGTTGCTCCGTCGGGAGCCTCGGATGGGCGCCTGGTCGACGAACACCACGCCGGCCGGGGCGGGGATCGAGCCGTGGATGAGCGAGCTCTTGCCGGAGCCGGCGACGCCGGTGACGACGCAGAGCACGCCGAGCGGGATGTCGACGTCGACGTCCTGCAGGTTGTGCCTGGTGGCGCCACGGATCTCGAGGGTCCCGGTGGGCGTCCGCACCTCGGGCTTGAGCGAGACGCGGTCGTGGAAGTGCTGCCCGGTGACGGTGTCGCTCGCCCGCAGGCCCTCGACGGTCCCCTCGTAGCAGACGGTGCCACCGCCGGTGCCGGCGCCGGGGCCGAGGTCGACGACGTGGTCGGCGATGACGATCGTCTCCGGCTTGTGCTCGACGACGAGCACGGTGTTGCCCTTGTCCCGCAACCGCAGGAGCAGGTCGTTCATCCGCTGGATGTCGTGGGGGTGCAGGCCGATGGTCGGCTCGTCGAAGACGTAGGTGACGTCGGTCAGCGACGAGCCGAGGTGGCGGATCATCTTGGTGCGCTGGGCCTCCCCGCCCGACAGCGTGCCCGACGGCCGGTCGAGCGAGAGGTAGCCGAGCCCGATCTCCACGAAGGAGTCGAGGGTCTGCTGCAGCGTGGCCAGCAGCGGCGCCACCGACGGCTCGTCGAGCCCGCGGACCCACTCGGCGAGGTCGCTGATCTGCATCGCGCACGCGTCGGCGATGCTGGTCCCGCCGATCTTCGAGGAGCGGGCCGCCTCGCTGAGCCGGGTGCCACCGCACTCGGGGCATGCGGTGAAGGTGACCGCCCGGTCGACGAACGCCCGGATGTGCGGCTGCAGGGAGTCCGGGTCCTTGGAGAGGAACGACTTCTGGACCTTGGGGATCAACCCCTCGTAGGTGAGGTTGACCCCCTCGACCTTCACCTTTGTCGGCTCCTTGTAGAGGAAGTCGTCGAGCTCCTTCTTGGTGTACTTCCGGATCGGCTTGTCCGGGTCGAGGAGGCCGGACTCGGCGTAGACCCGCACCGTCCAGAAGCTGTCCGACTTCCAGCCGGGGATGGTGAAGGCGCCCTCGGCGAGCGACTTCGAGTCGTCGTAGAGCTGGGTCAGGTCGATGTCGGAGATCGAGCCGCGCCCCTCGCAGCGCGGGCACATGCCGCCGGTGATGGTGAAGGAGCGCTTCTCCTTCACCGTCTTCCCGGCGCGCTCGAGGGTGACCGCGCCCGCCCCGCTGATCGAGGCCACGTTGAAGGAGAACGCCTGCGACGAGCCGATGTGCGGCTGCCCGAGGCGGCTGAAGAGGATGCGCAGCATGGCGTTGGCGTCGGTGGCCGTGCCGACCGTGGACCGGACGTCGCCCCCCATCCGCTGCTGGTCGACGATGATCGCCGTGGTCAGGCCGTCGAGCACGTCGACGTCAGGTCGCGCCAGCGTCGGCATGAAGCCCTGGACGAAGGTGCTGTAGGTCTCGTTGATCATCCGCTGCGACTCTGCGGCGATCGTGCCGAACACGAGCGAGCTCTTGCCGGAGCCGGAGACGCCGGTGAACACCGTCAGCCGCCGCTTCGGGAGCTCGACGCTGACGTCCTTGAGGTTGTTCACCCGGGCGCCGTGCACCCGGATCAGGTCGTGGCGGTCGGCGAGGTGTGCCGCCGACTGCATGTCGGACTTCGTGGCCCTGCTCACCGTGCCTCCATCTGTGAGCCCCGGCTGGCTCCTGGATGCCTCGTGCGCCGCGATCGCAGTCGGGGGCACTCCCCGTCCACCCGATCTCGAACGCGTCGCACCGCCGGTGGGCGCAGGTGCCGGGCGGGTCCGTCGCTCACGCGCCCGATGGTGCCACGTCCGACGTGGGCGTCGGCCACGACAGTGCGCAAGTGGCCTCGCTCACCAGAGGCCCTCCCATCGAGTTGCACTGCACCAGTCTCAACTGATGTAATCGCGAGGTGGGAGCCGCGCAGCCGCCGGAGATCCTCGGGCTGCTCGGCGATCCGCTGCGATGGCAGCTCGTCGTCGAGCTCGGTCGCAGCGATCGCCGGGTCGGTGAGCTCGTGCAGCTCGTGGGCAAGCCGCAGAACCTCGTCTCGTACCACCTGGCGGTCCTCCGGCGCGCCGGCATCGTCCGGGCCCACCGGAGCGCAGCCGACGGCCGCGACGTGTACTACCGGGCGGACCTGTCCCGCTGCCGCGACCTGCTCGCCCGAGCCGGGGTCGCGCTCCACCCCGGGCTCCTCCTGGCACCGCCACCGCCGGCGTGCGCCGAGCGACGGGGCTCCCGGCCGGTGCTGCTGTTCCTGTGCACCGGCAACAGCGCCCGCTCGCAGATGGCCGAGGCGCTCGTCGAGCACCGGACAGCGGGCGCGGTCGGAGCACGTAGCGCGGGCAGCCATCCCAAGCCGCTCCATCCCGAGGCGGTCCGCGCGATGGCAGAGCGAGGCGTCGACATCGCCGGCTGCTCCACGAAGTCGCTCACCCGCTTCACCCGCAGCCGCTTCGACCGGGTCATCACGCTCTGCGACAAGGTGCGCGAGATCTGCCCGGAGCTCCCAGGATCACCGATCACCGCCCACTGGAGCATCGCGGACCCCGCCGCCACCGGCGGCGGGGAGAAGGCGACGCACGACGCGTTCGACGACGTCGCAGACGACATCGATGAGCGCGTCACCCTGCTGCTCGCCGATCTCGGCGGCGCCCACCTCGAAAGGACCAAGCATGGCTGATGCAGAGATCGTGAACGTCCGCTACCTCGTCGACGACGTCGGCGCCTGCACGGACTTCTACTCCCGCCACTTCGGCTTCACCGTCGGCATCTCGAGCCCGGCGTTCGCCGACGTCACCCGCGGCAACCTCCGGCTCCTGCTGTCGGGCCCGCAGAGCTCGGCCGGGAGGGCGATGAGCGACGGGGAGCGACCGGGTCCGGGAGGGTGGAACCGCATCCACCTCATCGTCGACGACCTCGAGGAAGAGGTCGCCCACCTCTCCGGGGCGGGCGTCCGGTTCCGCAACGAGGTGGTCACCGGTCCCGGCGGGGCCCAGGCGCTCGCCGTCGACCCGTCGGGCAACCTCGTCGAGCTGTTCCAACCGGCCGCCGCGTCCTGATCGGGGCGCCGACCGGGAGCCCACCGGAGGGAGGTGTCGACCCAGAGCCCGGCACCGTCGTCGGCCGGGAGCCTTGCTCGATCAGCTCCCGGTGCCGCCGGCATCACCGCCGTCTCATCGGCTTCGTCGCATGGACGAGGGTCCTGCTCGCGGTGGTCTCGAAGGCGCCGTCTCGTTCCACGACGTGGTGGAGCTCGGCGAGCTGCCTCCGGTACCTCGTCACGCTGAAGTCGGGCACGATCCAGGGGACGAGCCGGAGGAAGTGCACCACGGCGCCGACGTCGAAGAAGGCGGTCCGGGGCCGTTCGACCGCGAGGGTCTCCACGACGAGACCGGCGTCCTCCGCCGCCCGACGCTCGATCTCGGGGTCTCGCTTCGACTCGCTCGGGAGCGCACCCATCAGGCGCTCACTCAGCGATCGGAGGCTGTAAGGGCCGACGTGCTGGGCGAAGTACGAGCCGCCAGGCTCGAGGACCCTTGCGATCTCGCCCCACCACGGTTCGATCGGATGGCGGCTGAGCACGAGCTCGAACGACTCGTCCGCGAAGGGCAGCCCGGCCCTCGCCTGTGACGTCACGACGAGGGTGACCCCCCGCTCCCGCAGCCTCGGTGCCGCAACGGCGACGCTCGGCGGGAAGCCCTCCGTCGCGACTGCGAGCGCAGGGAGCACCGGGAGCGAGCCGATCATGCGACCGGTGCCTGCTTGCACCTCGAGGAGCCCCGACACCGAGGCGGCTCGCTCGACCGCCCGGTCGAAGTAGCGCCAGCTCGGCCGCTCCTCGAGCGCCCGGCCGTCGAGCCAGCTGAAGTCCCACCCTTCGACCGGGACCAGCTCCCCCTCCCGCACGAGATCGTCGAACGCCGCCATCGTCGCGATGCTCGCATCGTGACGTCGGCCGCTGAACGTCACCGCCGCGCTCTCAGGTAGCGGGCCCGGGTCGTGGCGTCGAGCTCCTCGAGGGCGAGGCGCAGCGCCGGGCGGGGCATCACCGACGCATGGACGTCGAGGAACCGCCGGAGCGCATCCTGATCCCCGGTCCCCGCGTGCTTGAGGAAGATGGCGACGGCGTTGTGCACGCTGCCCACGGCGTCCGTCGCGAGCCGGGCGGCGAGGCCGAAGCCGCCGGCGAGGTCGCGGTCGCTGCCGTGCCGGCAGAAGAGCAGCGGGGCCGTGATCGCCGTGCGCCGTTCGAGCGGCTCACCTGAGCGTGCCAGGCCAGCCAGGGGCTGGAGGTCACGTCCGGCGAGGTGCCCGCCGATGACGCGTGGCGCAGCCCGATCGACCATGTCCCTGCTGGTGATGCGGTCATGGCGACGCAGGTACATGTCGTAGAGGTCGCGTCGCTCCTCCTCCGACGAGCGGCGTCGCGCCTTGAAGTCGAGGATGCAGAACGCGGCGAGGCGTGGCTCGTACGCCGGCTCGTCGAGCAGCGTGTCGACCTCGTCGAGCGGGAGGTCGGTGTGCGCCTTGGCGATCTCGAAGAGATCTCGCATGCGCAGCCCGAAGACCACCTCGCCCTCGCGTAGCCGCTTGCGCACCTTTGCCCGCTGCTCATCGTCGCTGTGCCGGCAGAGCTCGGCCACGACGTCGCTGCTGCGCGCTGTCCTCCCGGTTGCCACGGCCGGCCCTCAGGAGGCTTCGCCCATCATCAGCCGATCCTCGCCGCAGCCTCGAACGTGGCGATCACCGACTCGTCACCGAAGCGCTCGACCTCGGCGAGCGGGTCGCGCCCCCACATCATGAGGAGCAGGTCGCGGGCCGGGCCCCGCACGGCGGCGTCGCCCTTGGCGTGACCCCGGGACACGTCCACGTGGTCGGGGTGGAACGTGAGCAGCCACTCGCCCTCCACGTCGGTGGCGTGGAGGTGGAGCGTCTCGCCACGACCGCCGATCGGCTGCCCCACCGCCGACGGGATGAACACGTCGCACATCTCGTCGACCCCGTCGACCGCCAGCGCTGGTTCGACCTCCATCACTTCGGCGTCGGCTGCGAGCTCGGCGTCGATGCGGTGGACGAGCGTCTCCTGTGCGATGCGGCGGAAGTACCACCCGGCGGTCTGGTCCGGGGGGAACCAGGTCCACCGAGGCTCCGTCCCCTCCAGCGCCGACATCACGCGGACCGCCTCGTCGACGCCGCGCTGGAACCAGTCGCCCCAGGACTCGCCGTCGACCGGACGGTCGTCCTCGGAGACCTCGGGCGGCCCTTCGCCCTGCTCACGGATGGCAGCGATCATCCAACGGTGCACGCGACCCGTGTGCTCGATCAGGTCGGCCAGCGTCCACGCCGGACAGGTGGGCACCGCGGTGGTGAGGTCGCCGCGCGCCAGCTCCGCCATCCGGCCTCCGTCACGTGCGAGGTGGGCGAGGTGGTCGTCACGGTCCACGTCCCGATCCTGCCAGGGGACGGGCGGTCCGCCAGCGGGGTGCCCCGCCCGTCCCGGTGCAGCTGGACGCCGCGGGCGGGCTCTTTCGGCTCCTACCCGTCCGTCGGAGGTCTCGTGAACGTGCAGGCGTAGCCCGTGAGCTTCCCGATCAGCCGGTAGACGTGCCAGAGGCAGTCAGCGAGCATGATGTCGTAGTTGTCCTGACCGAACTGGCTGATGTAGCGCTCGGGTCGGCGGAGGAGCCGCGACGCGTAGAGGAGGCGCTGGGCCGGGATGCCGTCTCGCTCCTGGGACAGCTCGCCCCACTCCCCCCCGTCGTCGATGCGCTCGTCGACGACGAGACCGCCACCCTCGAGCGCCGCCTCGATCTGCGCCGGTCGCAGGCTCCGCCCGTGCATGACCGTCGCGAGGTGCAGGGAGTCCGGCTCGCTCATGAGGGGGCCGTCGAGCACGAGGTACACGACACCCCGCCCCCCGGGACGTAGGACACGCCGGAGCTCCGCTGCCGCTGCGTCGAGGTCGGTGAACATCAGGGACTCCCGGCAGAACACCAGGTCGACGGAGGACGGGCCGACGGGGATCTCCTCGGCCGTCCCCGAGGCGAAGCGGACCGAACCAGTGGGAGGTGGCGCTGACGCGAGGTCCCGCTCAGTCGGCTCGTAGCGCGCCACCGG